>BBSL01000185.1 GCA_001319865.1 Burkholderia sp. E7m39
GCGGAATGGGCGGGCAAGCAGGGCATCCAGAACTATCAGAGCGCGGTGCGCATCGAGATCGTGCTGGCGAGTCTCGTGGGCGGCGCGACGTCGCTGGCCGAGTCGATGCTCACGTCCCTGACGGCCGAAGTGCGCATGCCGCAAAGCCACAGGCAGCTCGAATACCTGTATTGCCTCGCGAAGCTGCGCCATGTCGAGGGACGCAGCGGCGAATCGCTGGAACTTTACACGCGATATGCGCTCGCGGCCGTCAGTTGCATCCGCGACGAAGCGGTCGCGCTGGCGCGCTACGGTCAGCGCATCGCGCGCGCGCCCGAGCAGCTCGACGATATCGGGGCGCGGCTGCCTGCGCGTTACCGGCGTGCATATCGCTATCTGCTCGACAACCTCGAGCGAAAGGATCTGTCGATTCGCGAGATCGCCGCGCACATCGGCGTAACCGACCGCGCGCTGCAGAGCGCGTTCGCGGCGAGCCTTGGCTCGACGCCGACGGAGATCATCCGCCGGCTGCGCATGGAGCGCATCCGCGCCGAACTCGAAGGCCAGGATAGCGCGCACGAGCACGGCATTCTCGCAACGGCCGTCAAATGGGGCGTCAGCAACCGCTCGACGCTCATCAACGGCTATCGGCGCGAATTCAACGAATCGCCGTCGGATACGCTGAACCGTTGAGCCCGATCCGTTGAAAGCGTGCACCGGGTTCCGGGCGACGCTAATCCGATTCGCGAACCGTGTACGGCGGTGTCTGAATGACGGGCGCCGCCGCCTGCAGCATGTCGTCGCGCTGCTTCGTGCGCGGCGGATAGATGCGCTCGCAGTTGATCGTGCGTTTGGTCGCTTTGGCGGGCGCGCCCTGCGAAGCGAGGCGGCGCTCCCAGCCTTCCGTGTAGACGGCGCCCCACGGACCGAGGTCGAGTATCGTCGTGTACCAGTCGATGCGCAGCGGCAGCATGTCGACGCCGAACAGATCGCTGACGGCGTTGTGGCCTGCAAAGCGTCCCATCGGCCGCGCGTGCTGGCACGACATCACCGACGGCCGCTCGCCGTCGATCAGGATGCGCGCGCAATCGCCCGCCGCGAACACGCCGGGCACGGATTCGACGCGCAAGAAAGCGTCGACGGGCACGCGTCCGAATGAATCGGTCGTCACGGGAAGCTGCGCCGTCAGCGGGCTCGCGCGCATGCCGCCGCACCAGACGACGGTGTTGGCCGCGATATGCTCGCCGCCTGTGAGCTGAACGCCGTCGCGCGTCACGGCTTCAAGCGACACGCCGGGCCGCAGTTCGACGCCTTGTGCAAGCAGCGCTGCTTCGATCACGGGCTGGGCACCGCCCATTGCCTGCCCGATCTTCGCCGAACGGTCCGCGAGCACGACGCGAATGCCGTCGCGCGCCTTCTCGCCGAACAGACTGCGCAACCGCGCGGGCATCTCGGCGGCCAGTTCGATGCCCGTCAGCCCCGCACCGACCACGACGACGCTCAGCCGCTCCGCTGGCCTCGGCATGCGCGCCAACTGCAGCAGATGGTCGTGCAGACGCGTTGCGCCCGCGTACGTATCGACGTCGAAGGCGAACTCGCTCAAGCCCGCAATCGGGGGGCGCGCAAGCTGGCTTCCGGCAGCGAGGATCAGGCGGTCATAGGTGAGCCATTGGGATTGCGCGTCCGCTTCGATTTCCACGCGACGGTTCGGCAAATCGATCGAGCGCGCGATGCCTTGAATGCTGCGCACGCCCGCTGGCTCGAGCACGTCGGCGAGCGGCACGAGCGTAGGGTCGAGCGGCTGCTCGTAGTTGCGCACGCGGATGCTGTGATACGGCGTGCCATTGATCGCGACCACTTCGGCCTCGCGCGCGGGCACGCCCAGTTCGTCGAGCTTGCGCGCGGCGCCGAGCGCGCTCCACAGGCCGGCAAAGCCAGCGCCGATCACCATGATCCGCTTGATGTCCGTATCCATGACAGGCACGCTCCTCGCATTGGGGTGGGCCGTTGAACATTGGCGCGAATTCGAGTGTAGGCGGCGTCTGCCGATGCTGCCGGATTTTCTTGCCGACACAGCGCGCACGCGCAATGCCGGCAAGCGGACCGCTCAAGCAGCCAGCGGCGCGAGCGCCTCGCGGCATTTTTTATCGCGGCCTTCGCCACGGCCTTCATCACGTTCGATCCAGGATTCCACACTTTCGCGCGACCTCGCGACGAACACATAGCCCTGCGAGTAGATCGTTTTCAACTGCGGCCCATCGTGCCTGTCGAGCGCGAGTTTCGAGCGCAGCTTGTAGATGTGCTGTTCAAGCGAGCGGCCCGCGAGATCGGCGTCCTTGCCCCAGACGGCATGCGCCAACTGCTCGCGCGTCATCGGCGTGCCCGCGTTCGTGAACAGCAGCCACGCGAGGCTCAGTTCGCGCGCGGTCAGCGAGACGCGCCGTTCGCCGAAGCTCACCGTGCGCGCCGAGCGGTCGATCGTGTAGCCGGCCACCGTCAGCCGGTCGATCACACGCGTGCCGCGGCAGCGCGCGATCGAGCGCCGCGCGCGCGCCATGATCTCGTCGACGTTCGCCGTGCCGATGACGACTTCATCGACGCCCGCGTCCAGCGCCTCGACGACGGCATCGCTGTCCCACGAACAGCCGATCATCAGCACGGGCAGATTGGTGCGAAAGTGGCAGGCGCGCCATGTGAGCGTCGCGAGCGCGGGAATCTGGCGCTGCGTTGCATCGACAATCACGAGCGCCGCGCTGTCGCGCTGCAGGAAGCGGATCAGCGCAAGCTCGTCGGTGAAGCGCGTACAGGAAGTGCCCGTTTGTTCGAATGCTTGACTGATCTGATCGAACAACCGATCGCTGAAAGTGAAAATGGCAATGCGCATGTGTGCTCCGTATCCATCGCGGCGCAAACTCGCGTGCGCCGATACCCCCGTCGGTCGGGTCGTGCGCTATCTGTGTTTGCAGCGCTTCTGGAATACACAACACCTGGCAACTTCGGGCTATTCCATCTGATTTCGCAATGGCGCGGCGCTCGCACGGCGTTCATGCGAGCACATGCGTTCAAGGAACAGCCGGATAAAGCGCGCGAAGGCGCTTGCGACGTCAAACTGATCCGAACAGCGGATCGAAGTGTCGTTCGGCGATCTCCTTGCCGAGCGGCACCAGATCGCCGCCGCTGGACGGACCGATCAGCGCATAGCCGAGGCTGGCTTCGCGCCATGTGACGACATTCATTGCGTCGATGCGCTGCGAGGCGACCGCCTGGTTCGCCTTGTCTTCCTTGATGACGCACAGCGCGACCGGGTCGCCCGTCTTCGGCAGATAGACGATTTGCACGAGCGGCTTGCCATGAAATTTCAGACGCTGCACGCGGATGAAACGCAAGCCCGCCTTGCTCAGATCGGGCACGCGCAACGCGATGCCGTCTTCGTTGCGGATTTCGTCGACGGTGCTTTGCGCGTCGGAGACGTCGGGCCACATGTGGGCAACCGTGTCGCGCGAATAGAGCTGCTGGTAGCTCGCCGCGACCTGGACCCACGGCAGCGAGGCCATCGTCGACGCTACGGCCATCGTGCCGCTGCCGGGCGCGCCGCCGGACAGGTTTGCCACGATGCTCGTGCCCGGGCCGAGCCCAACGCCGGGCGCGAGCCGCAGTGCGAGCGCGCAGAAGAACGCGCCGCCGACGAATGCAACGGCGAGCCAGGCAGGCGCGATGCGCAGACGCGAACGCACGGGCTTGGAAGGCGGCAGGGCGGCGTTGTGTCCGATGGCGGGATCATTCGCGCCGCTTGCGGCGGAAGACGCGGCGGCGACGGGCTGCTGCGCGGCTTCCGTCTGGGCGCGGATGAGATCGTCGACACGCTTGACGAGACTGGCGGGCACGGGCGGCAGCCTCTGCGCGGCGAAGGCGTCGCGATATGGCAGGCGCGAAGCCTGTAAGAGCGCGACCTTGTCCGCGAGCTCCGCATGGGCGCGGAGTTCGTCTTCGATCAGCTGACGTTCTTGCGGCGACAGTTCGTCGTCGACATATGCCATCAGCACGGTATCGTCGACTTTCATACGCTCGAGCCCTGGTGAGGAGTGCCGCACCGCCCGCATGCGGGCATTTCGCGGCATTGACCCTCAAGTATAGCGACGCGTTCGCGCGCGGCGCGACCCGCCCCGATTCGCCGTGCGTTCACGCGAAGAACGGGCCGCATCGCAGTCAGCTCGCGACGCTCGGCGTGAGAACGGGCGTCCATCCGAACATCGCGTCGACGGCGTGTCCGGCGATCACCTTGCCGAGCGCGTTCAGATCGACGTCGCCTGCCGTGCCGATCAGCGCATAGCCCAATTCGGCCTGACGCCACGTGACGACGTCCATGCCTTCGATCTTCTGCTCTGCGAGCGCCTGGTCCGGCTTCGCATCCTTCATGACGCACAGCGCGACGGGCCCGCCCGTCTTCGGCAGATAGACGATCTGCACGAGCGCCCGGTCGTGAAAGCGTAGCCGCTGGACGCGCTTGAACGTCAAACCTTGCGCGCTGAGGTCGGGCACCCGCAAGGCCAGGCCGTCGATCTGCCGAATGTCGGCGACGGTTTTCGCGGACACGGCGGGATCGGTCGTGACGGCAACGGTATCGCGCGAATAGAGCGCCTGATAGCCGGCGGCCGCCGTCACCCACGGCGACGCAGGCTGCGCGGCAGCGACCATCGAGGCCCCATTGCCCGGCAGCAGGCCGGGCACGAGGCGCAAGCCGATGCCGCAGCAGAACACGCCCGCGACGAACGCGACGGCGAGCCACGGCGCGGCCACGCGCAGCCGCGAGCGCACCGGCGCCGATGGCGGGAGCGCCGCGCCGGATGGCGCGCGGGCGTCGTTGGCGGCGGGATCGTGCAGGACGGGCGGGCCGGACTGAATGGGCGGAACGGCAGTCGCGCTGCCCGCATGCGTGCGCGACAGGCCGGCGATCGCGCGGGTGAGCGCTTCGGGCACGGGCGGCAGCTTCTGCTGCGAGAAGGCGGCGTGATAGGGCAGGCTGGACGCGCGAAAGAGGGCGATGCGCTCCGCAAGTTCCGGCGAATCGTCGAGTTCGCGCTCGATTTCGCGGCGCTCGTCGATGTCGAGTTCGCCGTCCACGTAGGCCATCAGCATGAGGTCGTCGACTTTCATGATGCCGAGTCCTTGCCGCCCGCGGCGACCTGCACCGGTTGCGCGGCCTTGCCCGCGAACAGGGCGCCGATTGCCTGACGCGCGCGCGACAGGCGGCTCATCACCGTGCCGATGGGCACGTTCAGCGCTTGCGCCGTTTCGCTGTAGCTGAGACCCTCGACGGCGACGAGCAGCATCACGACACGCTGCGCTTCGGGCAGGCGCTGCACGGCTTCGATGATCTGGGCGTTCATCGTGATCTGTTCGGGCGTGCGCGCATGCGGGTCTTCGATCGTCTCCAGGAAATCGTCGTCCCAATCGAGGCTAGAACGGCTGCGCACGGACCGCGCGCGCAGCTCGTTGATCCACGTGGAATGAACGATGGAGAACATCCAGCTAAGAGGCGCGGTGTCGGCCTGCAACTGATGCGCGCGTTCCAGCCCGCGCACGCAGGCGCGCTGCACGAGATCCTCGGCGTCGTGCTGATCGCCGGAAATGCGCAATGCGAACGCCCATAATCGTGGAAGCATGGCGGGCAACATGCCGGACAAGTCTGCGCCTGTCATTGAAGTCTTTCCTTCCTGTTGACTCGTTGGTCTGCCTCCGATGAAGGCATGAGGCGGCGCGCAACGGTCCTCGGGCGCAGCCAAAACCACGGACGGAACTCAAGCTTGCAATCTTAGCGTCGATCCCGGAATGCTGCTCGCGAGCGGCTGAAGGCGCGTGCGCCCAAGCGAAGGCGAAAGGCGCGTGAAAGACGCACGCAGCGCTTGCGGCGGGTGAGAACGGTCGGAGCCGATGAGCTAATGATCGGATAACCATCAGATAACGATCAGATAAGATACGGCCCGCGATAAATTTTCCGACCGATGGAGTGTTTCAGTGATTCAGCCGAGCAACGTATTCAAGGACAACCTCGCGCAACTGCCGGGCATCGAAGGCATCGAGCGTATCGATCTCGTCGACGGCCAGGGCGCCGTGGTCGCGACGATCGAGAACAAGCCAGGCAAGCAGGGGTCGCTTGCCGTGTACCACTATTTGCGCACGGCCTTCGGCACGCTCGACGCGAAAGCCGCGGAGCATGGCCTTGCCGTGTTCGCCGAGCACACTGCGGACGCGCGCAACCGTCCCGGCGCGCATCCGAACGTCGACCGTCTGTTGGCCATTGCGGCAGGCGGCGAGGCGCTGCGCATCGACGTGATCGCGGCGGCCTGAGCGTTTCGCGCAAAAGCCGACGTGCGGCTGATGTCGTAACAGCACGCGGCGGCAGCCGGCGTCACAGCAACCCTAGCGACAGCGCCTTCAGCGTCGCGGCCGCGCGCGTCGAACAGTCCAGTTTGCGGAACACGCTCTCGACGTGCGTGCGCACCGTGCTCGGACTCAACGCGAGATCGCGGGCCACTTCCTTGTTGCTCGCGCCGCGCGAAATACCGCGCAGCACGTCGATCTCGCGCGCGGACAAACGCGCTGTCTGCGCACGCGGATTGACGACGCGCCGCTGCGCCGGTCCCGCATCGATCAACGCACCGACCACGTCGGCATCGAAGCGTCCTTGCGCGGCTTCTTCGTGCAACTGCCGTGCGGCGTGGTCGTCCGTCAGCGCCGCGCGCCACGGACGTGCCGCGCGCAGCGCGACCCACGCCGCGCTCGCCGCGAGAATGCGCGCGTCGATCGACAGCGCGGCGCCCGCAGCCCCGCGAAAATAGCCGGAGCCGTCGAGCCGCTCGTACGCGTACGAGCCGAGTTCGGCGGCATCGGCGAGCGTGCCCGTCTGCCTGCCTGCGCGCGACGTCCAGTACGGCACGAGCCGCGCTTTTTCCCAGGCTGCCTGCGAGAGCCGCGCGGGCGTGTTCCAGACGGGATTGGGTACGGCCGCGCGCCCCATGCCGTGCACGAGGCCCGCGCAATAGAGACGTTGCTGCGCGCTCGCGTCGAGCGCGAAGTGCGCGGCGCACCCGGCGGCCGTGGCGGCGACGTTGCGCGAGTAGCCCGTCATCCACGGCAGCTTGAGATCGATGATGTCGGCGATCAGCTCGACGGGGGCGGCCTCCGTCATCTGCGGCGTCAGCAGCGCGGCATCGACGGATGCGGCGTCCGCGCCTTCGAGTTCGGCGAGCCAGCTCGCCGCGTGGCCCGTCACGAGGCGCGCGAGCGTGTCCGGATAGCGCGAACCCGCGCGCTGGCCGATCAGTGCATGCGCCCGTTCAAGGCCGTACGTGCGCGAGAAGATTTCCAGTTCGCCCGCCAGCGTGACGGCGAATACAGTGGCGGGCACGGCGCTTCCCGCCAGATGATCCGGCGTGCCGCTGCCGTCCCAGGCTTCGAATACATGCCGCAACGTCGCTTCCGTGTCCCCGCCGAGGCCGAGCATGCGCGCCGCTTCGCCCGACACCTCGCAGTGAATGCGCGCGAGCGGCGTGAGGACGGCGCCCACGTCGCCGTGCGGATCGATGGCATTCGCCCAGTCCGGCTTGAGCGCGAGCATCGCTTCGCGGCTGGCGACGTCGTCGCCGAGCGCTTCGGCGAATCCGGCCGCATTCGCCGTGCAGCCGGACCAGCGCAGCAGCGACGCCTCGGACACGGCGACCACGGCCGCCTCGCCGAGCCCGGCCGCGCGCGCGAGCTGGATGGCGAGCCACGCGGTGCGGATCGAATGATCGGTTGGCTGGCCCATGCTCAGATCGCCGATGAAGGCGAGCGCCTTGACGGCATCGAACACGCGAACGGCGGAGCCGGATGTGCCTGACGAAGTCTGCATGTACGGGAGGAGCGGGTGCGGGTGAGGACTGTCGAAAAACGGGTGTCGAAAAACGGGCACCGATGTCGAGCGTCACTATACCCCGCGCGGCTGCGCGCGCCAGGTCGGTCATTTGACCGATACCGGCGGACCGGGGCGTCTGCGAAGCTGTCGTCCCGTTCGACTCCTCCACCGACATAGAAAGGGCAAACCGCTCATGAATTCGCTTATCAGGAAGTGCCTCGCCTCCGTCATGGTGGCCGGGGCCGTGCTGTCGCTGCAATCCGCGCAGGCCGCGCAGCCGCAGGATCTGAAGGGCAAGAACGTCGTGCTGGTGCACGGCGCGTTCGCCGACGGCTCCAGCTGGGAGAAGGTGATTCCCCTGCTCGAAGCGCGCGGCCTGCACGTGGTCGCCGTGCAGAATCCGCTGAGCTCGCTCGCCGACGATGCCGCCGCGACTAAGCGCGCGATCGACGCGCAGCAGGGGCCCGTCGTGCTCGTGGGCCATTCGTGGGGCGGCGTCGTCATCAGCCAGGCGGGCAACGACGACAAGGTGAAGGCGCTCGTCTACGTGGCCGCGTTCGCGCCTGACAGCGGCCAGTCGATCAACGACATGCTCAAGGGCAAGCCCGCGCCCGTCTGGGCCGGCGAGTTGCAGAAGGATTCGGGCAACTTCCTGACGCTGTCGCCGAAAGCCGTCACCGACGACTTCGCGCAGGACCTGAACCCGGCGCAAAAGCGCGTCGTGGCGGCGACTCAGGGGCCGTGGTTCGCCGGCTGCATCGACGACAAGGTGACAGACGCCGCGTGGCATTCGAAGCCTGCGTACTTCGTCGTCGCGAATCGCGACCGCATGATCGATCCGCGCCTGCAGGACGCGATGGCGGGCCAGATCAAGGCGAAGGTGACGCACGTCGACGCGAGCCACGTCGCGATGCTCAGCAAGCCCGAAGCGGTGGCGAACGCGATCATCGAGGCGGCTGCCAAGGCGCAGTGACTGTCCAGCTTCTGTTGCAAGAACCGCGAAGCGTCGCAAGACGCGCCGCGGTTTTTGTCATTGGATGCGCCGCCGCCCGGCGGACACGGAGCGCCGCGACCGCCGCCCGGCACGACGGATGCGCACACGAGGGCGGCATGCGCGTGAGCCGTCCAATTTTCCGAATTGATCGATTCGCGCAGAATGACTGATCGATTTGCGCAATCACCGCAGAAAAGTTACACTCGGATCTGATCGATTTGATCGAATGGTGATTGTTCCAATCAAAATCGCGCCGGAACGCGATACCAAAAAGCCAGGAGACTCGCATGGTTCAGATTCCCATCAAACGCTCGATCGAGCGCATTCCCGGCGGCATGATGATCGTGCCGCTGCTTCTGGGCTCGCTGGTGGCGACGTTTTTGCCCGGCATGCCGAAGTTCTTCGGGTCGTTCACCAATGCGCTTTTCACGGGCGCGCTGCCGATTCTCGCCGTGTTCTACGTCTGCATGGGCGCGAGCATCGACGTGAAGGCCACGCCGTATCTGATGAAAAAGGGCGGCGCGCTGCTCGTCACGAAAGTGGGCGCGGCGGTGATCGTCGGCGTGATTCTCGGGCATCTGATAGGCGAGCGGCCGATTTCGTCGGGTCTGTTCGCGGGGATTTCGACACTCGCTGTCGTCGCCGCGATGAACGACACGAACGGCGGGCTCTATATGGCGCTGATGGGTCAGTACGGCCGCTCGGAAGACGTGGGCGCATACACGCTGATGTCGCTCGAATCGGGCCCGTTCCTGACCATGGTGACGCTCGGCGTGGCCGGTCTGTCGGCGTTTCCGTGGCAGACGCTGGTGGGCAGCATCCTGCCGCTCGCGCTCGGCATGCTGCTCGGCAATCTCGACCGCGACATGCGCGACTTTCTCTCGAAGGCCGTGCCCGTGATGATTCCGTTCTTCGCACTGGCGCTCGGCGCCGGGCTCGATCTGCATAAGGTGTGGCAGGCCGGGCTGCTGGGCATCGGGCTGGGCATCGCCGTCGTGATCGTGACGGGCATTCCGCTGTATTTCGCCGATCGCGTGACGGGCGGCACGGGCGTCGCCGGCGTCGCTGCGGCAAACACCGCGGGTAACGCGGCCGCCGTGCCTGCGCTGGTCGCGGCGGCGAACCCGGTATACAACGAAGCGGCGCAAAGCGCGACGCTGCTGGTGGCGGCGTGCGTCGTCGTGACGGCCATCGTGTCGCCCATCCTCACTGCGTCGGTGGCCAAGCGCTACCAGCAGCGGCAAGAACGCTCGCGTGCGAAGAATCACAAAGAGCTTGCATGATGAAGATTCTGATCATCGCGGACGACCTGTCGGGCGCCGCGGACTGCGCGATCGGTTTCGCCAGCGCTGGGCATCGCACGGTCGTCACGCTCGATGCGGCGCGCACGCAGGCGCATGAAGGCGCCGACACGATCGCCGTCGATACCGACACGCGGCGCCTGACGCCGCAGGAAGCCGCGGCGCGCACGGCCGCGGCCTACGCGGAAATGAGCGTGCGCGGCCAGCGGCTGTACAAGAAAATCGATTCGACGTTGCGCGGCAACTGGGCCGCTGAAGTCGCGGGGCTGCAGGCGCTTGCGGGCATGGCGATCGTGGCGCCCGCGTTTCCCGCGACGGGCCGTGCAGTGCGCGGCGGCCGCGTGTTCGTGCACGGCGAGCCGCTCGAACAGACGCCGACGTGGAAGCTCGAACACGCCGGCCTGTCCGCCGATATCGCCACGCAACTCGAAGCGGCGGGTCTGCCATCCGAGCGGCTCGACGCCGAGGCGCTGCGCGATGATCCGCAGGCGCTTGCCGCGCGCATCGAAGCGCTGGCGGCCAAGGGCGTGCGGGCGCTGATCGTCGATACGCAAACCGAACATGCGCTGCGCGCGCTCGCCCGCGCGACGCTGCACAGCGACGCAGGGTTTTTCTGGGTCGGCTCGGGCGGTCTCGCGCGCGAAATCGCGGCGCTCGATGTGCGCCGCAGCGACGCACAAGACAAAGACAGCGAGGCGCGCGCCGTCTATCCGGGCGGTCCGATCCTGATTCTGGTCGGCAGCCTGTCGGCCGTGAGCGAGCGGCAATGCGCGATGCTGCGCGAGCGCGGCGGCGTCGAGGAACTGATCGTGCCGCCTGCGGTGCTGCGCGAAGGCACGCGTCATCGCGACTGGCGCGCGTGGCAGGAGCAGGTCGGCGTGTCGCTGAAGGCGGGCGTCGATCTGCTTCTGCGCATCGGCCGCGACGACGCATTCGATCCCGCCGAGGGCGCGCATCTGTCGGCGGCGCTCGCGGCGCTCGTCGAGCCGCACTTCACGAAAACGGGCGGCGTGATCGCCACGGGCGGCGAGACCGCGCGCGCGATGCTCGTCGCCGCGCGCATCGGCAATCTGCAACTGCTGGCGGAAGTCGAAGCGGGCGTGGCCGTGGGCCGGCCGCTCGACGCGGCGCGCGCGCATTGCCCCGGCGTCGTGACGAAGGCGGGCGCGTTCGGCACCGATCACGCGCTGTACGCCGCGTGGCTGACGCTGCGCAACGAAACCGAACGGGACGCCGCGTCGCGCTGATTGCGCCGGCGTCCCGCGAATGAATAGCGAACCCTGTAGCCAAAGAGATCACACACAATGAGCAACTACCTTCCCGTAATCGGCATCACGATGGGCGATGCGGCCGGCGTCGGCGCGGAAGTCGTCGTCAAGAGCCTCGCGCACGCATCTGTCTACGCGCAATGCCGTCCGCTCGTGATCGGCGACGCGAAGCGTCTTGCGCGGGCGAACGAGATCGTCGGCGGCGAGATGAAGATTCGCCGTATCGACGATGCCGCCGACGCGCGTTACGAACAGGGCACGATCGACTGCATCGACCTCGGCCTGATACCTGACGATCTGCCGTTCGGCGAACTGTCGGCTCTCGCGGGCGATGCGGCGTATCAGTACATCAAGCGCGCCGTCGAACTCGCGCAGGCGGGCAAGATCGACGCGATCTGCACGGCGCCCCTGAACAAGGAAGCGCTGCACGCGGGCGGCCACAAATTTCCGGGCCATACGGAGATGCTTGCGCATCTGACGGGCGTCGACGAAGTGTCGATGATGCTCGTTGCGCCGCAACTGCGCGTGATTCACGTGACGACGCACATCGGCATCATCGACGCGATCCGCAAGATCGAGCCGGGTCTCGTGCAGCGGACCATCGAGCGCGGTCATGCGACGCTCGTGAAGGCGGGCATCGAGCGTCCGCGCATCGGCGTGTGCGGGATCAACCCGCATGCGGGCGAAAACGGTCTGTTCGGTTACGGCGAAGAAGAAGAGAAGATCATTCCCGCTGTGAAGCTGCTGCAGGAACGCGGTCTCGACGTGACGGGCCCGCTGCCCGCCGATACGCTGTTTTTCCGCGCGGGCCGCGGCGACTTCGATCTGGTGGTCGCGATGTATCACGATCAGGGACACGGTCCCGTCAAGGTGCTCGGTCTCGAAGCGGGTGTGAACGTGACGGTGGGGCTGGAGGTGATCCGCACATCCGTCGATCACGGCACGGCATTCGATATTGCGGGCAAGGGCGTGGTCGATGAAGGCAGCATGCTCGAAGCGCTGCGCCAGGGGGCGGAACTCGCGACGCGGCGGTGAGGGTTGCAGGCACGGCCGGCACACGGGGCGTGAGACTCGCTGGTGTAATATCGAGCCCCCTTCACCCACTCCCGCAGACGTGAAAAAAACCACCGACCGTCATCAGGCGATACTCGAACTGGTCCGCACGCGCGATGCCAACGTCGAGGCATTGTGCGCCGCGCTGGGCGTGTCGGAAGCGACGATCCGCCGCGACCTGAACACGCTTGCGAAGCAGCGGCGTCTGGTGCGCACGTATGGCGGCGCGACGGCGCTCGTCGGCGTGCACGAGCCGGAAGCGTCGCTCGAAGAACGCAAGGCGGCGCAGCGCGAACAGAAGGATGCGATCGCGCTGGCGGCCGCCGCGCATGTGCGCGACGGCGACACGGTGCTGCTGGACGGCGGCACGACGTGCGCCGCACTCGCATGGCATCTGTCGACGCGCGAATCACTGCACGTGGTCACCAACAATCTGCTCGCGGTGACGGCGCTCGCCAATGCGCCAGGCGTGCGGCTCACGCTGATCGGCGGCGAGTTGCGCGGGTCGAGCATGAGCACGCTCGGGCCGTTGGCCGAGCTGATCCTGAGCCGCCTGACCGTCGATTGCGCGTTTCTCGGCGCGGACGGCGTGGTGGCGGGATTCGGCCTGTGCGAAGCGTCGGCGCAGCAGGCGTATCTGAAGGAATGCATCGTCGCGCGGGCGGCCGAGATCATCGTGCTCGCCGATTCCGACAAGCTGGGCCGCGCGCGTCAGCAGCACTGGACGCCGCTGCAGCGCGACTGGCGGCTCATCACGTCGTCTTCCGCAGACGAATCGCGGCTCGCGCCGTTTCGTGCGCTCGATGAAGTGACCGTCGAACTCGCGTCGTAATCCGCGCCGCGCGCGTCGGCCACTGCGTCATCACGTCTCGAAGCGGTTGCCCGCGTCGCGCAGCCGGCGCATGCCGCTGTCGAGATGCGCCCGCGCGCTTTCCTTGTCGCCAAGCCGCATCTGCTCATACGCGCGCTGAGCGATCGCATGCGGCACCTGTTTGAGCGGCCGGTTGGCCTGCATCGCCTTGAGCTGCACTTCGGCTGCGCGCTCCAGATAGTACAGATCGTCCCACGCTTCGGCGATGCTCGCGCCCGCCACCATCACGCCGTGATTCTTCAGAAACAGGATGTCCGCGTCGCCCATCGCCTGCGCGATGCGGTCACCCTCGGAGGCATCGAGCGCGAGCCCGTTGTAGTCCTCGTCGACAGCCGTGCGGCCGTAGAATTTCAGCGCCGTTTGTCCGAGCCACAAGAGGGGCGGCCCGTCGAGCAGGCACAGCGCCGTCGCGTTCGGCATGTGCGTGTGAAACGCGGCCTTCACGCGCGGCATCGCACGATGCACGCGCGCGTGGATATAGAACGCGGTCGCTTCGGGATGGCCGGCGCCCTCGATCACATTGCCGTCGAAATCGCAGATCAGCAGACGCGATGCCGTGATCTCCGAAAACGCGAAGCCATACGGATTGACGAGGAACAGATCGTCATGCCCCGGCACGACAGCGGAGAAATGATTGCACACGCCTTCTTCGAAGCCGTGTTGCGCGGCGAGCTGAAAGCACGCAGCCAGTTCGATGCGGGCGGCGCGCACGGCGTCGGCATCGAGACCGGCGCGCGGCGACATAGACGTGGTCCTGACATTGAGCGTGTGAGCCATTACAGATCCTGTACGCAATTCACCAGCCGTTCGCCGCGAACAGCGGCGGCACCTGGTCGAGTGTCGAAAGCGTGGCGTCGGGCGTGTAGTCGGGCAGCAGCGTGCGCCCCGTGCCCCGATCGATCCACACGCAGCGAAAACCGATATCGCGCGCGGCCGCATGATCCAGATGCGGGCTCGCGCAGATATGCACGACATCGTCGCGCGATACGCGAAGCTGCTGATGAGCATAGTCGAAAAGCCGGCGATCGGGTTTATACGCGCCCGCCTGCTGCGCGGTGATCACGCGGTCGATGTAACCGCCCAGTTGCGCGACGTTGCCGGCAATCACGTCGTCGTCGGTGTTCGACACGATGCACAGCCGATAGCCTGCTTCCTTCAGCGCGCGCAACGTGCTCACCACTTCGGGAAAGGGCGGCATCGCCGAAATGCGGTCGGTGAGCAGGCGGATGTCACCCGCGTCCGCATCCAGCTTGAATTCATGCAGCGCGATACGCAGCGCCTCGCCAGCGATGTCGCGAAACGAGCGATGCGGCGGCGTCTGTTCGAGGGCGTGCTCATGCTTGTCATAGACGGCAAGGAACGCGCGCGGATCGATAGCGGCGGCGTGCTTGCTGGCGAGAATCGCCACGACGGCGTCGCGCAGCCCCTCGTCCCATTGAATCAGCGTGCCGTAGCAGTCGAACGTCAGCCATGACGGGCGCGGCGTGTTGTCGAGTGACATAGTCGTTCCTTTTTCGTGAGGCGTCGAGATGCAGCCCAGATTAGACAAGCCGCCGCATATTTGGAAATTAAATTAAAATGCGTTGCTCAGTGAAAATGCAAATATGGAGCGCGCCACCATGCTCGACCTTGACCTGCTGAAGACGCTCATTTGCGTCGTCGACGAAGGCAGCTTTACGCGAGCCGGCGACCGCGTGCATCGCACGCAGTCCACTGTCAGCCAGCAGGTGCGGCGGCTCGAGGAACTGGTCGGCCGCACGCTGCTCACGCGCGATCGCACGGGCAATCAGGTGACGGCGACCGAATATGGCGAACTGCTCGCGCAATATGCGCGCCGGCTGATTGCGCTGTCGCAGGAAGCGCAGGACGCGCTCGCCAGTGACGTCTCGCGGACGCCCATCCGCATCGGCGTGCCGGAAGATTTCGACGCGCGGCGCATGGCCGCGATCCTGTCGGGCTTCGTTAAGGCGCGGCCCGACGCGCGGCTCGAAACGGTCGCGGGCATGAGCGCCGATCTGCATCGCAAGCTCGCGGGCGGCGAGATCGAGATTGCGCTCGTCAAGCGCGAGCCGGGCAGCGGGCCGTGTCTCGCGTCGTGGCCCGAGTCGCTCGTGTGGGTGCGCGGCCGTCAGGTCGAGGTGCCGCCCGAAGGCGGCGAGCCGATTCCCCTCGCGCTGTTTCCACAAGGCTGCGTGTATCGGAAGCGCGCGATCGGGAGCCTCGACCACACGCAGCGCAGCTGGCGTGTCGCGTTCGGCAGCCACAGCCTGACGGGCATCCAGGCGGCTGTCGCGAGCGGGCTCGGCATCACGGTGCTGCCCACGACCGCGGTGCTGCCGGAACACAGCGTGTGCTTCGATCTGCCGCGTCTGCCGCCCACGGAGCTGGCGCTCGTCAGCGGCGGCGGCGCGCTGAATGCGGTGCAAGCGGCGCTGGTGGACTTCCTGCGCGACGCCGTGGCCATCTAGTGCGCCTGTCCGCCTGGTTCGCCGCGCGGCGGCCCGCTACGTCGCGCGGCGGGGGAAGAACCGGTTCTCCGGGCGCGGCAAGCCGAGATGATCGCGCAGTGTCGTGCCTTCGTACGCACGCCGGAAAATGCCGCGTCGTTGCAGTTCGGGCACGACCTTGTCGGCGAAATCGTCGAGACCGCCGGGCAGGTACGGAAACATCACATTGAAGCCGTCGGAGCCGCGCTCGGTCAGCCATTGCTCCATCTGATCGGCAATCGTCGCGGGCGTGCCGACCATCTCGAGGCCCGAGTAGCCGCCGATGCGCTGCGCGAGCTGGCGGATCGTCAGCTGCTCCGCGCGCGCCCAGTCGACCACGCGTTGCCGCGCGCTCTTGCTCGCGTTGCTTTCGGGAATCTCGGGCAGCGGCGAATCGGGATCGAGCTGCGACACGTCGTGGCCGAGCGCAATCGACAGCGAGGCGATGCCGCTGTCGTAGTGAACGAAGGTATCGAGCAGCGCGCGCTTTTCGCGCGCCTCGTCGAGCGTATCGCCGACCACGACGAACGCGCCCGGCAGAATCTTCAGATGGTCAGGGTCGCGGCCCGCGCGTTCGACTCGCGCTTTCACGTCCTCGTAGAACTGCTTGCCCACGGCGAGCGACGGCGGCGCGGCGAAGACGGCGTCGGCCGTCTCTGCGGCGATCTGGCGTCCCGCTTCCGACGAGCCCGCCTGCACCACGACCGGCCAGCCCTGCACCGGGCGCGCGATGTTGAGCGGCCCGCGTACGGACAGGTGCTCGCCCTTGTGGCCGAGCACGTGCATGCGCTCAGGGTCGACGTAAATCCCGCTTTCGACGTCGCGGACAAAGGCGTCGTCGGCCCAACTGTCCCACAGGCCCGTGACGACCTCATAGAACTCCCGCGCGCGGTGGTAGCGCTCGCCGTGCTCGACATGTTCGTCGAGCCCGAAATTGAGCGCCGCGTCGGGGTTCGACGTGGTCACGAGATTCCAGCCCGCGCGGCCGCCGCTCAGATGATCGAGCGACGCGAAACGCCGCGCGACGTGATAGGGCTCGTCGAATGTCGTCGACGACGTGGCGATCAGGCCGATGCGCTCCGTCACGGCCGACAGCGCGGACAGCAGCGTCAACGGCTCGAACGACGTGACGGTATGGCTGCGTTTGAGCGCGGCGGGCGGCATGTTGAGCACGGCCAGATGATCGGCCATGAAGAACGCGTCGAAGCACGCGCGTTCGAGTGTCTGCGCAAAACGCTTGAGGTGCGCGATGTTGAAGTTGGCATCGGGATAAGCGCCCGGATAGCGCCACGCGCCCGTATGCAAACTCACGGGACGCATGAACGCGCCAAGATGCAGCTGACGGGAACGGGTCATGGGGAAAGCCCTCGTCGAAGCGGTGAGCGAAATGCGGATCGAGCGAAATACGATACGACAAGCGCGTTTTTTCGGCAGGCGCGTTGCCATGCGGGATCGACGCGCCTGCACGGCTGCGCGGCGGGAATAAGCGTCATCTGCGCTGAAATCGATGCGAGACGTACCCAACTGTTCGCCAAATCCGCCTAATGACGGCGTCTGCTTGTTTTTGCCCGTCCGCGCGTTTTATCCTGTCATGTTTGAAATTCGCAAGGGGATAGCATGGACCGCGTACAGGCAATGGAGGTGTTCACCCGTGTGGTCGATGCGAACAGCTTCACGCGCGCGGCCGAGCAGCTCGGCATGCCGCGCGCGACGGTGACCACGACCATCCAGAATCTCGAAGCGGTGCTGGGTGTGCGGCTGATGAACCGGACCACGCGGCGTCTGTCGCTCACGCCGGAGGGCGCGGCGTACTACGAGCACTGCATCCGCATCATTACCGACATCGCCGAAACGGACGCGAGTTTCCAGGCGGGCAACCGCCAGCCGAGCGGCGCGCTGCGCGTGCATATGCCGACCTCGCTCGGGCGCCATCTGGTGATTCCGGCGTTGCAGAGTTTCCATCAGCGCTATCCCGACATCGCGCTTGATCTCGGCATGTCCGACCGGCCCGTGGACCCCGTCGAAGAGGGCATCGATTGCATGATCCGCGGCGGTCCGCTCGAAGACTCGTCGATGGTCGCGCGCAGGATCGGCATTCTCAAGCGCGTGACGTGCGCATCGCCCGACTATCTGCGGCGCTTTGGCGAACCGTCCAGCATCGACGACCTCGCTGTGCACCATGCGGTGAATTTTCGGGTCATGCATGGCGCGCGGCCAATGCCGTGGATCTTCCTCGTCGACGGCAAGGCGACCGAGGTGCGGATGGACGGCGTCGTCACCGTCAACGACTCGGAGGCGTACCTCACCTGCGGCCTCGAAGGCTTCGGGCTGATCCAGCCGATGCTGTTCATGGTCGCGCAGCAGCTGCGCGACGGCTCGCTGCGGGAAGTGCTGCCCGACTTCAAGCCGAAGCCCAAGCCGATATCGATCGTCTATCCGAACAACCGGCATCTGTCGGCGAAGGTCCGCGTGTTCGCCGACTGGGTCGCGGAGCTGTTCGAATCGACGCCGTCGCTCGCGGGCGGCGAAGAGCGGCGCGCCGACGTGACGAAGCGCACAATGCAGCCCCAGATGCAGCCGCAGATGCAACTGGATACCCCGCACGAAGCGCAGCCGAACCGCGGGCCGATCGCCGCGTAGCGTCGCGCTTGCATCTGTCCTGTCGCCGCATGGACCTCAAGCAAATCCAGTACTTCATCGCGCTGTTCGAGGACGGCTCCGTGACGCGCGCGGCCAAGCGTCTGAACATCGTGCAACCCGCGCTCAGCATGCAGATTGCGAAGCTGGAAGCGGAAGTGGGGCGCCCGCTGTTCGAACGCGGTCCGCACGGCATGACACCCACCGACGCCGCGCGTCTGATGTATCGCCTCTACACGCCGATCATGCGCGACATCGAGCACGCGCGCGTGCAATTGAGCCGTCAGGACATGATCGTCACGGGCCGCGTGTCGCTCGGCATGGTGGCATCGGAGACGGAAAGCGTGCTCGCCGAGTCGCTCGCCCGGTTCAACGCGCTCTTTCCGCAAGTCGAGGTGTCGGTGGCCGACGGCTTCAGCGCGCAATTAATCGACGGCGTGCAGGCAGGGCGTCTCGATGCCGCAATCGTCAACAAGCCGCGCGGCCGGCTGTCGCTCGACATGCAGCCGCTGCTGGTCGAGGAGATGGTGTACACGGTAGGCGCGAAATGCGACGTGCAATTGCCGCCGACCATCGACCTGTCGGCGCCGCCCGACGTGGAACTGGTGCTGCCGACGCGCCGCAACGGTCTGCGCGGCGCGCTCGATGCCGCGCTGCTGGCCGCCGACATCGTCATCAAGCCGACCTTCGAGATCGATCTGCTGAGCACCATCGTGCAGTTCGTCGAGCAGAGCTGCGTGGCGACGATCCTGCCGCGCGTCGTCGTGCAGCGCAAGGTCGACGAAGGCACGCTGCGCGCGCACCGCATCGCGAAGCCGCCCATTCTGCGGCACATCGTTCAGGTCTCGCACCCGAAGCGTCCCATTGCGCCCGTCGCGCAGGCGCTGATCGACATCATTGCCGACGAGATCCGGCAGGTCACGAAGAGCGCCGCCGACGCCTAGCGCGCGGCAGCGCATCTTTCTCGCGTCAACCGTCGTTGCGCGCGGCGGGTTGATCGAGACGGCCGCGCGTCTCGGGCACGATGAACGCGCCGATCAGGAAGATCACGCTGATTGCGCCGACAAAGATCGCGAGCATGACGGGCAACTGGCTCGTTTCCTTCGCGACCAGCGACACGACCGTCGGCATCATGCCGCCGATCGCGAAGCCGATGTTCCATGACAGGCCCGTGCCTGTCGCGCGGATCGCCGTCGGGAAGCGTTCGTTGAGGAAGATCAGGATCGGCGCGTAGCCGGCGCTGCCCAGCGCGCTCAACAAGACCGCGTAGATGCCGAGCGTCGTGATGTTCTGCGCGGTCGGCAGCAGCAGGAACAGTCCCGGCAGCGCGACGAGGCGTATCAGCCCGAGCCACACGAAAGCCGTCTTGCGGCCGATGAATGTGCTCAGATGGCCCGCCGCCACCGACGCGATCACCACTGCGATGCTGCAGATCATCAGGATCGCAGCGGCCGCGCCGTTGGGCGCGTGGCTCACCACTTTCAGGAAGGTGGGCAGATAACCCGACGTCAGGTAATAGCCGCTGCCGCCGCCGATGGTGAGCAGCAGATTGACGAACAGGATCGAGCGGTAATCGCGCGAAAACAGCGTGCGCAGCGGCGAGCGGACGATCTCGACGGGCGCGTTGCGCTGCTCGACGGCGGCCTTGGCGGCTTTGGCGGCCTTCTCGGCAGCGAGCTTGCGCCACAACGGCGACTCTTCGAGGCTGTTGAAGACGAACAGGCCGAGCACCGAACTGATGATTCCCGTGAAGAACATGCAGCGCCAGCCCCACACCTCGAACGCATCGCCGGGGAAGAGCGACGACATCAACAGGAAGGTCAGCGATGCGAGCAGCGCGCCCATTCCCGCGCCGCCGCCGCCGATCAGACCCGACACCGCGCCGCGATATTTCGGCGCGACGGATTCGGTGCCGATGGTATGCGTCGACGCAACCACGCCGCCGACGAACACGCCCTGCACGAGCCGCAGCAGAAGAAACACGACGGGCGCGGCGAGGCCGATCTGATGCACGGTCGGCAGCAGGCCGAAAGTCGCCGTCGATATGCCGACGCCGACCACGGCGAAGATCATCGCGCCCTTGCGTCCGTGGCGGTCGGCATACGAGCCGAACAACGCGGAGCCTAGCGGGCGCATCAGCAGCGTGACCGCGAACGACGCGTAGACAGCCGCAAGCGACAGCATCGCGTGATCGGACGGAAAGAACAGCCGCCCGACGACTGGCGCGACGTACAACAGCACGAACAGGTCGAACAGATCGAGTGCCCAGCCGAGGCATGAGGCGAACACTGCGCCCATCACCTGCCGCTGATCGATAGCGGGCACGGCGGCGCCATTTTGCGCTGCTACGGACATCATTCATCTCCTTGAATGGATGCCGGTCTGCTCTCCCGACCAGTCCGGCAAGATTGGCACCTGTTGCTGGCGTGCTCTGATTTGCGTTAATAAAACGGTTCGTCGATATTCCTGATCTGTGCGCGCCCGCCGGCGGCAGGCGCGTCTTCATGCAGCGTCGCTACGTCGAGACAAGCGGCGCCGCGTGTGCCGCGCCGCTTGCGCGTCGCTGCGTCACCATCGCGTCGGCGATCTTCTCGGCGATCATGATGGTGGGAATGTTGGTGTTGGCCGACGGCAAGCGCGGCATCAGCGATGCGTCGACCACGCGCAGCCCGCGCGCGCCATGCACGCGGCCTTGCGTATCCGTCACGCTGTCGGGCAGGCAGGCGTCGCCCATCCGGCACGTGCCGCTCGCGTGCCACACGCCGAACACGTTCGCGCGGATGAACTCCGCGAGCGCGCGCTCGTCGGCGAGCAGCGCGGACATGCGCTGGCCGCGCGTGAAAAATCGTTCGATCAGCGCGCGCCGCAGCGGCGCGGGCGTATCGAGCAGCACGCCGAGCATCGACGTCAGCCACGCATTGCCGCGTCCGACGCGGCTCAATGCCTTCACGCGCGGTGAAAACGCGGCGGGAAAGAAGTCCCGCGCATCGCTGCCAAGTCCCGTCGAGGCGATCACGCGCGCCAGCATCCGCACGCCTGCCGCGAGCCGTTCGAGGTCGCGCGGATCGTCGAGCAGATTCAGTTCGACGCGCGGCGCAACCGCCGCATCGGGCGATGCGAGCTGCACGCGGCCTCGCGAATGAGGCCGGTTGCACCAGAGAAAGAACAGCCCCAGCCGGTTGCCGAGAGCGTGCCATGCGGCGCGCGTCGCGCTCGACAGATACAGGTCCGACGCTTCGCCGTCCACGCCCGAACTCATGCGCGCCGCGACCATGCTCGCGCGCCGCCGCGACAGCGGCATGCGAAAACGCGGGGCGAGAAAATGGCAGAACGTGAGCGACGGATGATCCTGCAGATTGCGTCCGACGCCGGGCAGATCGATCCGGCATCCGATGCCGAGCGCTTCGAGTTCCTGCCGCGAACCGATGCCGGCACGCAGCAGCATCGCCGGCGATTGCAGCGCGCCCGCGCTCAGAATCACTTCATCGGCTTCGAACGTGACGCGCTCGCCGCTGGGCGCGATGGCCACCACGCCTTGCGCAGCCGCGCCGTCCATCACGATGCGCTCCACGCGCATGCCGGCGAAGATGCGCAAGTTGCCGCGCTTGCGGGTCGCTTCGTCGAGATAAGCGGCTGCGGTCGACACGCGCCTGTCGTCGAGGTTCGAAAACGCGCCGGGAAAAAAGCCGTCGTCGAACTCGGCGTTCTGGTCGTGCAGCATCGCGAGCCCTTGCGCGCGCAAGCCTTGCGCAAACGCGTGGCAAAAGGGCGGCCAGTCTTCTGGCATGATCCGGCGAATCGGCACGGGCCCGTCGCGCCCGTGCAGTTCGCTGTCGGGGAAATTCACATCGCGTTCGAGCTTGCGGAACCACGGCAGCACGTCGTTCCAGCTCCAGCCCGCCGCGCCGTTTTGCGCCCATTCGTCGTAGTCGCGCGGCAACCCGCGATTGGCCGATTGCACGTTGATGCTCGACCCGCCGCCCATCACCTTGCCTTGCTCATAGACGCGCGCGGGCGCGCCGCGCGTCGCCTGCGCCTTCAGCTCGGGCCAGATGTACGCGTCGCCGCAGAACACGGGCATCGGATAGCTGTCGAGAATCTCGCTGGGCACGTCGCCCGGCGGCGTATCGACGCCCGCTTCGATCAACGCGACGCGCAACGACGGCACGGCCGACAGCCGATGCGCAAGCACGCATCCCGCCGATCCGCCGCCGACGATCACGTAATCGAAGCGTTCCATGAACGGTCTCCAGACCTTTGTCGTGTGTTTGTGTTATCGGCCGCGAAAGACGGGCTTGCGCTTGCCGTGAAACGCTTCGACGCCTTCGCGGAAATCGTCGGAGGTGCGCAGGCGGCTGTAGCAGTGGCCTTCGAGTTCGATGGCGATCGACAGCGGCGCATCTTCCGTGTCGTTGAGCAGCTTCTTCGCGGTGCGCTGCGCGAGCGGCGAGAACGCGCGCAACTCGTCGACGAGCGCATCCGTCGTGGCTTCCAGTTCGGCATCGGCGACGCATTCGACAGCGATACCCCAGTCGTACGCCTGCCTGCCGGGAATGCGGCGCGAGCGCATCACGATGTCTTTCGTGCGGCCAATGCCGACCATCTGCTGCAGGCGCGCAGAGCCGCCTGAGCCTGGAATCTGGCCGAGCTTCTGTTCGGGCAGCGCGTAGTACGTGGTCTCCGTGGCGATGCGGAAATCGCACGCGAGCGACAACTCGAAGCCCACGCCGAAGCAGAAGCCGCGGTTGGCGGCAATCACGGGCTTGGAGCAGCGCGCGGGCGCCGCAATATTCCAGGCGAGCTTCGACACATGTTCGGGCGACGCTTCGAGAAAGCCCTTGATGTCGCCGCCGCTCGAAAAGTGCTCGCCCTTGGCGCGCACGACGATCACGCGCACGCGGTCGTCTTCGTCGAGCGCTTCGAATGCGGCGCGCAACTGGTCACGCGCGTGCATCGATATCACGTTGAACGGCGGGCGGTCCAGCACGATATCGGCGCGTTCGCGCTGCGAGTCGATCTCGATCGAAAAGCCGTCGAGCTTCTCAAGCAGCGTCTGGCCGCGATGGATGAGGTCAGTCATCGGTGTTACTCCTTGGTGATTTCAATGTGTTGAGCCAACGGTTCGGTGCGTTCGAGCGGGCCGCGTTCGTCGGGCTGATAGTCGCCTGCCTGCAGCTTGCGGCGCAGAATCTTGCCGACGGGCGACTTCGGAATGTCGTCGACGAACACGTAGTCGCGCGGACGCTTGAAGTTGACGAGATCGGAGGCGCGGCACCACGCATCGAGCGTGTCGCCGTCGACGTACTCGCGCCGTTTGACGAAAGCGACCACGCGCTGGCCCCAGCGGTCGTCCTTCACACCCGCAACGGCGACTTCGTCGACGCACGGATGCAGCGACAGCACCGACTCGATATCGACGGGTGAGATGTTTTCGCCGCCGCTGATGATCATGTCGTCGACGCGGCCCGATACGTAGAGGTCGCCGTCTTCGTCGAAGAAGCCGGTGTCGCCCGTGAAGTACCAGCCGTCGCGCAGCGATTTCGCGTTCGCATCGGGGCGGTTCCAGTAGCCTTCGAATGCCTCGTCGCCGAGCAGGTCCGCGATGATCTGGCCTTCTTCGTGGACGGCGGCGATGTCGTCGGGCGAACGGGCGTCGAGCTTTACGACGCGCAGCCGCGTGTTGATGCCCGCGCGTCCGGCGCTGCCGGGCTTTTTCGTCGCGTGCTGGTCGATGCTGAACGTGTAGACCTCGGATGAGCCGTAGTGATTGACGAACAACTCCGGCTCGAACGCCGCACTCAGCCGCTTGAGCAGGCCGTCGTTCATCGGCGCGCCCGCAAAGCCGAGCTTCGTGACGGAAGACGTATCCGTGTCGGCGAATGCGCGATCGGCGAGCAGATCGTGATAGAGCGTGGGCACGAGGTACAGGCAGCTCAGCTTGTATTGCGCGATGGCATCGAGTGCGATGCGCGTGCTCCAGCGCCGCACGCAGACGAACAGGCCGTCGACGAGCGCCATCGACAGCAGCGAGCGCACGCCCATCGTGTGATAGAGCGGCATCACGCCGAGCGTGCGTTCGCCGTGCCGGTAGAGGTTTTGCGCAACATGCGCGAGCGCCGCGGCGCGTTCGTGTCGATGCCGGCGCGGCACGCCTTTCGCTTTGCCCGTCGTGCCCGACGTATAGAGGATCAGCGAGTAGTCGTCGGCGGTGGCTTGAGGCTGCGTTTGCACCGCTTGGTTGCCGGCGCGGCCTGTTAGCGCGTCGATGCTCGCGGTGCCCGCGGGCGCGTCGTCCAGCGCGATGCGCGGCACGTGTTGCGCAGCCGGGCTTTGCAGCACGGCCTCGGCGCTCACGGGCTCGTAGACGATCGCCTTCACGTTCGCGTCGCTCACGCAGTAATCGAGTTCGTCGGGCTTCGCGCGCCAGTTCAGCGGCACCATGACGATGCCAGCAAACTGGCAGGCCCAGTGCAGCGTCGCCATTTCCCAGCGGTTTTGCAGCACGACGAGGAGCCGGTCGCCGCGCGCGAGACCGAGTTCGCGCAGGCCGTCGGCCGTTTGCAGAATGAGCGTGTGCCATTGCGCGTAGGTGACGCGAAACTCGCCGTCGACGAGCGCGAGCGCATGCGGACTGCGCTCGACGCTTTGCAGGAACGTGCGGCCGAGATCAAGCATGTTCGACCTCCGCGTTCGTGCGCGCCCCGCGGCGCCGCGCGGCGCAGTCGAGCACGGCGGCGACGATGGGCGTATAGCCCGTACAGCGGCAGATGTGCCCCGACAGCATCTCGCGCACCTGTTCTTCCGTTGGGTCGGGCACGCGCTGCAGAAAGTCCGCGCACGACATCAGGATGCCTGCCGTGCAGAAGCCGCATTGCAGCGCGTGGTGACGCGCGAACGCCTGTTGCAGATCGCCGAGCGTCTGCGCGGGCGCGAGCCCTTCGACGGTATCGACGCGGCGGCCGTCGGCCTGCACCGCGAGCATCAGGCACGAGCGCGCCGCGACGCCGTCGATCTGCACGGTGCAGGCACCGCAGACGCCATGCTCGCAGCCGACGTGCGTGCCCGTCGCGCCGAGTTCGTGACGCAGGAAATCCGATAGCAGCTCGCGGGTTTCGCAATGGCCGCTGCGTTCGCGGCCATTGAGCGTCAGCGTGACGGCGTGCTGCTCGCCGTGCTGCATCACATAGGGTGTGGACTTGCTCACTTCGCCTCCTCGATCACGCGCCATCCGAGTTCTCGCACCAGATGACGGCGGTACTTCGCGCTGATATGCACATCGTCTTGCGCGCCCAGTTTCCAGCTCAAATCGTTCAACGCGCCGCGCAGGTCGTCGCCTTGCAGGCGCGGCCAACTTTCGACCTTCGGCCTGTCCGCCACGCCGCCCACGGCGATGCGTATCGTGTCGTCCGTAACGACGGCCGCGCATGCGACCATCGCGAAGTCGCCGTGACGCGCCGAGCATTCCGCGAAGCCGTAACGCTCGCCTTGCTGCTTCAGCGGGAAACGCACGGCTTCGACCAGTTCGTCGGGTTCGCGGGCCGTCATCAGCATTCCCTGAAAGAAGTCGCTGGCGGGCAGCACGCGCCGCTTCTTCTTCGAGCGCAGCAGCACGTCGCCGCCGAGCGCGGTCAGCACGAGCGGAATCTCCGCGCTTGGGTCGGCATGCGCGACCGATCCGCACACCGTGCCGCGATTGCGGATCTGGAAGTGCGAGATGTGCGGAAAGGCGAGGGCGAGCAGCGGGACTTCGTCGCGCAGCGTCGCGCGCCATTCGACGCTGCCTTGCGTCGCCGCCGCGCCGACGACGAGACGCTGCGCGTCACCGTCAATGCGCACCGTGTCCAGTTCGTCGGTGCGCGAGATATCGACGAGCACGCGCGGCTGCGCGAGCCGCATGTTCAGCACGGCCACGAGCGACTGACCGCCCGCCAGCACGCGTGCGTCCTCGCCCGCTTGCGCGAGCATGTCGAGCGCGTCTTGCGTGTTCATCGCGCGCACGTAATCGAATGCGGCGGGCTTCATGCGTGTCTCCTGAAATGCGCGAGCAGACGCTGGGCCAGGCGCGCGAGCCGCGAGCCGCCGCCCGTCGCGACGGATTCGCCCGCCGCCTGGCGTCCCAGCGATTCGAACAGTTGCCGCAGCACGACCTTCGCCGCGCCTTCGAGCATGCGCGCGCCGACGGCGGCGACCTTGCCCGACACCTGCGCTTCGTAGTCGTACGACAGACGCGTGCCTGTGCCCGTCGGCGTGAGTTCGACGAGGCCGTTGCCGCGCGCGCTGCCAAGCGGCGACATGCCCGCGCCGGCAAGACGCAGCCGGTGCGGCGCGTCGATATCCGACAAGCCGATGCGCGCCTCGAAACGCGCCTTGATCATGCCCACGCCGACCGTCACGTCCGCGCGATACTGGTTCGGCCCCGTCGCTTCGAGCGCGTGGCAGCCGGGAATCACCTTGGCGAGCGCGTTCGGATCGAGCAGCACGGCGAACACGGCTTCGGGCGTCGCGGGCAGATCGACGGTGCCTTGCGCGGTGAGCGCGCGTCCGCCGCCGGGCACCGCGGGCTTCGACGCGGCGGCTTCGCGGTACTCGGGCCGCGACGGCTCGGGATCATCGATGCCGATCAGCGCCATCACTTTCGACGGTGTGAGCGGCAAGCTGATATCGTCGACACCGAGCGCATCGGCGACGGCATTTGCGATGCACGGTGGCGTGCTCATGTTGTTGCCTTCGCCGAGTCCCTTCGCGCCGAGCGGCGTGAAAGGCGAGGGCGTTTCCAGATGCACGATGACGGGATCGGGCACTTCGCAGGTGGTCGGCATCAGGTAGTCGGCCAGCGTGCCCGACTGGAAGCTGCCGTCCGCGCCATAGCGAAATTCTTCGAGCAGCGCCGCGCCGAGCCCTTGCGCAAACGCGCCGCGAATCTGGCCGTCGGCGAGCGCGGGGTTCAGCAGCGTGCCCGCGTCGTGTGCCGTCACGTAGCGGTCGATCCGCACGTGGCCCGTCGCGCGATCGATTTCAACGCCGCACATGTCGAACGCAAAACCATAGGCCGCCGACGTGTTGATACGATCCTGCTCGTCGGGCGCATCCATGTGCGGCGGCGACCAGAACACGGTTTCGCGCAAGCCCGGTTCTTCGCCTTCGGGCAACAGCGCGGGGGCCCAATGCGGCGCATTGCTCGCGGCGCGCGCGAATGGCAGTGCGCGTTCTTCTGCGCCTTTGCGGAAGATGCGCGCGCCTTCGAAGCGCACGTCGTCGGGCGCGCAGTGCCATTGCGCCGCGACGATGCGCGCGAGCTTGTCGCGCACGCGCATCGCGGCCAGATGCACGGTGCCCGCGACCGCGCCTGCGAAACGGCTCGAATAGTTGCCTGACGCAACGGACCACGCATCTTTGTGCGTATCGAACTCGACGTTGACGACGATGTCTTTCGGATCGAGGCCGAGCACATCAGCGACCACTTGCGCGCATACGGTCATGTGACCTTGGCCCGCGGGCGTCGACGCGATCGTTACCACCACGCCGCCGAGCAGGTCGACGCTGACGGTCGCGCTGGCGATGGCGCCGTTCTTGGCGCCGGCCTTCTTGCGTGCTTCGGCGGGCATCACGGTGGTGATGTAGCCCATGTTCGATACGGACGGCTCGACGATGGCCGCGAAGCCGATCCCATAGAGCCGGCCCGCGCGGCGCGCGGTGTCGCGGCGCGCGACGAGTTCGTCGTAGCCGCCGTCGGCCAGCGAGCGCCGCAACGCTTCCTGATAGTTGCCCGAGTCGAGCAGCGCGCCGGCTGCCGCGCGATACGGAAACGCGTCGGCGGGCACGAAGTTGCGGCGATACACGTCGAGCACGTCGAGCTTCAATTCGATGGCGATGCGCTGCACCAGCCGTTCCAGCGCGAAATACACCTGCGGGCCGCCGAAGCCGCGCACGAGTCCCGTCGGCGTCTTGTTGGTCAGCACGACGCGGTTGCGCACGAGCAGGTTGGGAATGGCGTAGGCCCCCGTGAGGCAGCCGTGCATCCGGTAGAACGTCGCGGGTTCCGGCGCGCGCAGATAGCCGCCGCAGTCTTCGAGCTGATCGTACGAAAGCGCGGTGATGCGGCCATCGTGTTCGACGGCGGCCTCGATCGTCGACAGGCGCGCCGTCGCCGACGTCGCCGCGCTCAGATGTTCGAGCCGGTCCTCGACCCATTTCACGGGCGCATTGGCCTTGCGCGACGCGAGGCACATCAGCACGACGTATGGAAACACGGCCTGCTTCACGCCGAAGCTGCCGCCCGAATCGCGCGGCGCCTTGTGACGCAGCCGGTTTGCGGGCACGTTCAGCGCCATGGCCATGACGGCGTGCAGCGAGAACGGGCCCATGAAATTCGACGTGACGTCGTAGCCTTCGTCGCCGGAAAGATGTTCGGCGATCACCACGCCGCATTCGATCGGTGCACACGTGTTGCGCGGATAGTGCGCGACCAGCTTCACGCGATGCGGCGCGCGCTCGAATGCCTGCTCGGGCTCGCCGTAGCGGAAGTGCCGGTCGCTGATCACGTTGGTGCCGACGCGCTCGTGCAGCACGGGCGCATCGTCGCGCATCGACGCGTCAATCGACGTGACGGGATCGAGCAGCGTGTAGTCGACCTTGATCAGGTCGAGCGCGTCTTCGGCGAGCGCGCGCGACTCCGCCATTACGACGGCGACGGGTTCGCCGACATAACGCACGCGGTCCATCGCGAGCGCCCATTGCTCCATCGGCGATTTCACGCCGACCACGAAAGGCCGCGACCACGGGCGCAGGTCGTCGCGGGTCAGCACGGCGCGCACGCCGGGCAGCTTCAGCGCGGCGCTCGCGTCGATCGAAACGAGTTCGGCGTGCGCATGCGGCGAGTGCAGCACGGCGGCGTGCAGCGTGCCCGGTTTCACGGCGATGTCGTCGCCATAGCGGCCGCGCCCGGTGAGGATGGCGGGGTCTTCGAGCCGCTGCATCGGACGGCCGACGTGTTTCGCCGTGCGCGCCTGCGCGTGCTCGCTGGCGTTGTTGATAGCAGGCGCAACGGCCTCGGCCAGATTCGTGTCGCGCTGGTTCATCGGCCGGCTCCCTCTTCGTCGCGGCGGCCTGCGAACGAGTCGGCGAGGCCGCTCCAGCGCTTCGCGATCTCGCGATGCTCGATGGCGAACAGATCGAGAATGCGGCCGACCGTATGATCGACTACGTCTTCGATCGTCTGCGGATGCGCGTAGAACGCGGGCACAGGCGGCATGACGATCGCGCCCATTTCGGTGGCGAGCGTCATGTTGCGCAGATGCGCGAGGTTCAGGGGCGTTTCGCGCGCGACGAGCACGAGGCGGCGGCGTTCCTTCAGCATCACGTCGGCGGCGCGCGTGAGCAGGTTGTCGGCGAAACCGTTGGCGATGCCCGCCAGCGTTTTCATCGAGCATGGCGCGATCACCATGCCCGCCGTGAGGAACGAGCCGCTCGCGACGGTCGCGCCGATATCGCGCACGTTGTGCGACACATCGACGAGTCCTTCGAGATCGCTGCGCGTGAGGCCGAGTTCCTGCGCGGCCGTGACGGCGCCCGACGCCGACACGATCAGATGGGTTTCGTGCGTGCCGAGCCGGCGCAGCGCAGCGAGCAGCCGCACGCCGATCATCGCGCCGCTTGCACCCGATATGCCGACGACGATGCGCGGCTTGCTGGCGGCGTGTTCAATCATGGTTGCGTCCCAGCCACGCGTCGAAGGCCGCGTTGTCGGCGACGACGAGGGCGTTCAGATCGACCTTGTCTTCACCCGGAATGCGCACGCGCGTGAACACGTGCGCCGGATAGACGACAGGGCGCGTCGCGTCGAGGCCCATCTTCGCGCTGATACCTTGCAAATGAGGGGGCGCATCGTCGGGCTGGCCGACCGTCGTCGACGGATCGAGGGGCGAGCCTTGCGCGCCGCCGATCACGACGAGATCGCGATCGGCCTGGAAACGCGTGGCGATGGCCCATTCGATTTCGGCGGGATCATGCACGTCCACATCCGTATCGACGACGACCACCTGCTTGATGTCGTAGTGCGCGCCGAACGCGCACAGAATCACGTTTTTCGCTTCGCCTTCGCGCTTTTTGTCGAGTTGCACCCACAGGTGATAGCGGCACACGCCGCCCACGGACAGATGCACGTCCTTCACGCCGGGGTGGCTGCGTTGCAGATGCGCGAGCAGCGTCGCTTCGCGGGGAATCGCGCCGAGCAGCAGATGCTCCATTTCGGCGGGAACGATCGTATGGAAGATGGGGTTGTGCCGATGCGTGACGGCCGTCACCTCGATCACTTCGCGTGCTTCCCGCGCGCTGTAGTACTTCGGAAATTCGCCGAACGGACCTTCGGGCTCGCGCACGTCGGGCAGAATGCGTCCTTCGATCACGATCTCCGCGAAGGCGGGCACGTGCACGCCATTCGTCACACACTGCGCGACGGGCAGCGGCGCGCCGTGCAAGGCGCCCGCGATCTCCAGCTCGTCGTGATCGATCGGCGTGATGGCTTGCGACGCCAGCATCGTCAGCGGATCGACGCCGATCGCGACGGCAACGTCGAGCGCGTCGCCAGCGGCTTCGGCCGCTTTCTGGAACGCATGCAGATGGCGCGGCAACAGCAGGATCGCCATGCGGTCGCGGCCGTGCACCTGAATGCGGTTGATCGACACGTTCTGCACGCCCGTTCGCGGGTTGCGCGCAATCACGAGTCCTGCCGTGATGTACGGGCCGTTGTCGTGCTCGCTGTGAGTGGGAATGGGCAGCAGCGCGTGCAGATCGATGCCGCTGGTGTGAACGACCTGCTGACAGGGCGCTTCGCTGCGCGCGACCAGCCGCGACGCGACGGGCGCATCGGCGGCGTCGCGAAAGCGCGCGAGCAAGCCGTGTTCCTTGACCCCCAGCGCTTCGGCGATCCACGCGCGCTTCGACATGAAGCCGCTGACCACGGGGACGCGGCGCCCGCCCGGTTGCGTGAAAAACGCGGCTTGCGTGCCGTCGAGCCGCTTCGCGACGGCGGCCAGCTCATGCTCCAGTGCGACGGGCTGCTCGATCGTCGCGAGGCGCCCGCTGCGCGCGAGATGCGCGAGCCATCCGCGCAGCGTCAGCGCACCCGAAGGCTCGGCCCATGCACGTTCCTGCGAAGAAAGCGAACGGGGAAAGGCGCCGTGTGTTGCGGCGTCGCGAGTATTCATTTGCGTCTCCATCCATGTGCTCCGGCGCTGCGTTCCCGAGAAACGGAATCGCGACGGTATGGATGCAAGCGTAGCGACAACACGGTATAAGTTCTAATACTGATTTTTGATGCTTTGAATCATCGTTGCTGATATCCGTGTTAGCCCCGATGACGTCCGCCTGACCGGGCGATATCAATACGCACGCAGGACTCGCCCTCTGCGCAAGGCGGTCACCTGCGCCCGTCTGGCCGGTCTGCCGGGCCTTGCCTGATGACATCGGCAGTTGTCATTAGCCAGCGTGATAACCCCGTTATGCGTACCGTGTCAGTCATGGACCTCAAGCAAATCCAGTATTTCATCGCGTTGTTCGAAGACGGATCGGTGACGCGCGCGGCCAAGCGTCTGAACATCGTGCAGCCTGCGCTCAGCATGCAGATCGCCAAGCTGGAAGAGGAACTGCATCAGCAGCTCTTCGAGCGGGGCGCGCACGGCATGGCGCCAACGGCAGCGGGGCGCCTGATGTACCGGCTCTTTCTGCCCATCATGCGCGACCTTGCGCACGCACGGCAGCAGCTGGTGCAGCGCGACGAAGTGGTGACGGGGCACGTCGGCATCGGACTGATCGCATCTGTGACGGAGAGCGTGCTCGCGGATTCGCTGTCGCGCTTTCACGCGCGCTATCCGCACGTCGAAGTGACGGTGGCCGACGGCTACAGCGCGACGTTCATCGATTGGGTGGCGGGCGGCCAGCTCGACGCCGCGCTGATCAACAAGCCGCGCGCGCGGCTTTCGCTCGATTCGCAGCCGCTGCTCGACGAAGAAATGGTGCTCGCGACGAGCGTCGCGCACGGGCCCGACCTGCCGCATTCGATCGAGCTCGCGCAACTGCCCGAACTCGAACTCGTGCTGCCGACCAAGCGTCACGGCCTGCGCGGCGTGCTCGATACGGCGGCGCAGCACGAGGATGTGATGCTCGCACCGCGCTTCGAGATCGATGTGCTGTCCACGATCGTGGCGCTCGTCGAGAAGACGCGCTTTGCGACGATCCTGCCGCGTATCGTCGTGGAGCGCGCGGTGCGCGAGGGCACGCTGCGCGCGTATCCGATCCTCGCGCCGCGCATCGTGCGGCATATCGTGTGCGTGAGCCATCCGCGACGGCCGCTCAGCGCGGCGGCGGAAGCACTGATCGCGATCATCGCCGACGAGTTGCGCCAGGTGTCGGGCGCAATGGACATCAGTGCGCCCGCTGACGCGAAGGCGAGCACAGCCTGAACACGCGCGCGCCACTTCAGGCAAACTGATCGGCCCGACATAAGTCCGATGCATCGATAAGAACCGATGAACCTTAGAGCGCTTCAATGCTTCGTGACGCTCGCCGAAGAGCTGAACTTCAGCCGCGCCGCCGAGCGCCTGCATATCGCGCAACCCGCGCTCAGCCAGCAGATTCGCGCGCTGGAGGAGCGTCTCGGCACGCAGTTGATCGACCGCACGCGCCGGCCGCTGCGGCTCACGGAAGCAGGGCAGTATCTGCTCACCGAGGCGCGCCAGATACTCGGCTCGCTCGAACAGATGACGCTCGGCACCGTCGAAATCGGCAAGGGGCGGCGCGGCTGGCTGAGCGTCGGCTTTACGCGCTCGGCGATGTACAGCGTCTTGCCGCCCGCGCTCAAGGCTTTTCATCGCGAGTATCCGCAGGTCGAACTAAAGCTCTACGAAATGCTCACCGACGAACAAACTGACGCGCTGCGCGACATGCGTATTCATGTCGGCATTGGCCGGCAACCGCTCGCGATGGCGGGCTACACCACGCGCGTGCTGCTGCGCGAGCAACTGGTGGTCGTGATGGCGCTCGATCATCCGCTCGCGAAGCGCAAGAAGCTGACGATCGCCGAACTGGCGGATACGCCGCTGATCCTCTATCCGAAGCATCAGAACGCGCAATACAAACGCTCGGTGCTGTCGCTGTATCGCGATGCAGGCGTGACGCCCTTCGTCGCGCACGAGGCGTACGAAATCCAGACTGCCATTGCGCTCGTCGCGGCGGGGCTGGGCGTGACCGTGGTCGGCGAATCCGTGGCGCGCCACGGACGCGCGGACGTTGTGTTCCGTCATCTGACGGGCCCCGGTTCCTCGCAGCGCTCGACCCTCGCCGCCACGTTCCGCTCCGACGACACGTCACCGCATCTGCTCGCGTTTCTGCGCTGCCTGCCCTCGCCGCTCGGCGACAGCAACGGCGCACTATAAGCCCGCGCTTATACAAGCATAAGCATCCCGTCTTGGACTTCCTGTTCGCGCGTTCTTAACATCGGTGAATGCTGCGTCGCTTTAGCACACAGCACATATTCAGAGAACGCAGCGACAACCACGTCGCGCACATGCAACCAGGCTTGCATGGAACAGGAGACAGCATGATTCACGTCGACGAAGCAGCAACGATGCGCAAAGTGTATGGGCGGCTGATGCCCTTGCTCTTTGCGATGATGTTCTTCAACTACCTCGACCGCATCAATATCGGCTTCGCGGCCCTCGACATGAACAGCGACATGGGCTTCAGCCCCGCCGTGTTCGGCTTCGCGGGCAGTATTTTCTTCGTCGGGTACATGCTGCTCGAAGTGCCGAGCAATCTGCTGCTGCATCGCGTGGGCGCGAGACGCTGGATCGCGCGCATCCTGCTCACGTGGGGCGCCGTGGCCGCCGCGACGGCCTTCGTGTTCAACGACACCAGCTTTTATGTGCTGCGCTTTTTGCTCGGCGTGATGGAAGCGGGCTTTTTGCCCGGCGTCGCCGTGTATCTGACCAAATGGTTTCCCGAACGCTACCGGGCGCGCGCCGTCGGCGGCTACATCATTGCAGGCTCGTTTTCGGCCGTGCTGGGCGGTCCCGTCTCCACGTCGCTGATGACTTACGCGAACGGCGTGCTCGGTCTGCACGGATGGCAGTGGATGTTCATTCTCGAAGGCGTGCCGGCGATGCTGCTCGGCTTGTTGACGCTGCGCATCATGACCGAGCGTCCCGCCGACGCCGCATGGCTTTCCAACGATGAAAAGCATTGGCTCGAAACGACGCTCGCCGCGGAACGCGAAGCGCTCGGCGGTCACGCGCACGTGTCGTTTCTGCGCGTGGCGGGCGATATCCGCGTCTGGAGTCTGGCGTGCCTGTTCGGCTGTGCGCTGGTCGGCATCTATGGGCTCTTCCTGTGGCTGCCGCAGATCGTGAAGAGCCTCGGCCATCTGAACAACATCCAAGTCGGCTTTCTGTCCGCTGCGCCGCCGCTGCTCGGCGTGATCGGTACGTTCGTCATCAGCCGCAGCTCGGACCGGTCGGGCGATCGCAAGAAACACCTTGCATTCGTGTACGGCGCGAGCGCGATCGCGATTGCGGGCAGCGCGTATGCGCCGAATCCGCTGCTTGCGTACGCGCTGCTGTGCGTGACGGGGCTTTTCATCTACGCGGGCAATCCGCTGTTCTGGAGCCTGGCGTCCTCGTTCAGGACGGGCGCGGCGGGCGCCGCGACCATCGCGCTGATCAATACGATCGCGCAGTTCGGCGGGCTGGTGGGGCCGTGGAGCATCGGACTCGTGCGCCACGCGACGGGCAATTTCTCGCTGGCGCTGCTGACCATCGCCGCCTTTCTCGTGATCGCGACGATCATCGCGCTCGTCATGCGCGTGACGCCGCCGGAAGACCACGCATCGGCGGCGCTCGCGGGCGGCGACGCGGCGGGCACCTAATCAAGGTTCATCGCACAGACTCAAGGGATTGGCCACATGATCATCGATTGTCACGGACATTACACGACCTCGCCGCGTTCGCACGAAGCATGGCGCGCGCAGCAGATCGCCGCGCTGAAGGATGGCACGCCTGTGCCGCCGCGCCCCGTCATCAGCGACGACGACATCCGCGAAAGCATCGAAACCGGGCAGCGCCGCATTCAGCGCGAGCGCGGCACCGATCTCACGATTTTTTCGCCACGTGCGGCAGGCATGGGCCACCACCTCGCGGGCGCCGATGCGAACGCGGTCTGGTCGCGCGAGTGCAACGACCTCGTGCATCGCGTCTGCTCGCTGTTTCCGCGCCATTTCATCGGTGTTTGCCAGTTGCCGCAGGCGCCGGGTGCGTCGCCTGCCGGCAGCGTCGCGGAACTGCGCCGCTGCGTGCAGGAGCTGGGCTTCATCGGCTGCAATCTGAATCCGGACCCTTCGGGCGGACACTGGTCCGGTCCGCCGCTCACGGATCGCTCGTGGTATCCGCTGTACGAAGCGATGGTCGAACTCGATGTGCCCGCAATGATTCACGTGTCGTCGTCGTGCAATCCGAATTTTCACGCGACGGGCGCGCACTACATCAATGGCGATACGTCGGCGTTCATGCAACTGCTGACAGGCGATCTGTTCGCCGACTTCCCGACGCTGCGTTTCATCATTCCACATGGCGGCGGCGCCGTCCCTTATCACTGGGGACGCTATCGCGGACTGGCGCAGGACATGAAGCGTCCGCTGCTGCGCGATCATCTGCTGAAGAACGTGTTCTTTGACACCTGTGTCTATCATCAGCCGGGCACCGAATTGCTCGCGAAAGTCATTCCTGTCGAGAACATTCTGTTTGCTTCGGAAACGATCGGCGCGGTGCAGGGCATCGATCCTGAAACGGGGCACTACTACGACGACACGCGCCGCTATATCGATGCGATCGAATGGCTCAGCGCCGCGGACCGGCAACGCATCTACGAAGGCAACGCGCGGGCAGTGTATGCACGCCTGAGTGCGCAACTCGACAAACAACTTGCAATGGAAGGGGCGACGATATGAATCCCATCGGCTGGCGCGAATTCGAATCGGCAGCGCAGGCGAGCCCGGCGACGCTCGCTGCGTTGCGCGAGCTTGCCGTCTCGCTGCTCAGCGACAACATGGCGCGCGCGAGCGGAATCATGGGCCTGCAGCCGTACCATCAGCCGCGGCCGATGGCGGGCACGGCCGTGACCGTGCGCACGCGAGCTGGCGACAATCTCGCGATCCATCGCGCGTTCGACTTCTGCCGGCCCGGCGACGTGCTCGTGATCGACGGCGGCGGTGAATTGAGCCAGGCGCTCATGGGCGACATCATGGCGAGCTACGCCGAAAGCCTCGGCGTGCAGGGGCTCGTGATCGACGGCGCGATCCGCGATGTCGGTGCGATACGGCAGCGCGATTTTCCCGTCTATGCGCGCGGCGTCACGCATCGCGGGCCGTACAAGAACGGGCCGGGCGAGATCAACGTGCCCGTGACGGTCGGCAGGATGGTGGTGAATCCGGGCGACATCGTGGTCGGCGACGAGGACGGGCTGCTCGCCATCGCACCGGGGGACGTGGACAGCGTGATTGCCGGCGCGCGCAAGCAGGGCGCGAAAGAAGCGGCGGCGCTGCAGTCGATTGCCGAAGGGCGTTTCGACAGGGCGTGGGTGAGGGCGCATCTGGACCGGATGATGAACGGGTGATTGCCGGCGACGGGTGCGGCCCGTCGCGATTGTCGAAACTGCGGTATAAACGACGCTCCCGCCATCGGCGCAACAAGAAGCAGGCACCACAATATGACTCGATATCTCGACGCAGCCGCGCTCGTGGAACTGGCGCGACGCGCCGAACAGAAAGCGGCTGCGCCTTGTTCGTGCACGAAGACGCCGCTCGATGGGTGGCAATCGCAGCCGCTGTCGCTCGATGAAACACAACTCGTCGAAGTGGCGACGCTCACGCGCGACGATGATCCCGAGCCGACGTTTGCGGAATACCGGCCGGACAACGTTCAATACTGGTCGCCGGATGCGCCGATCGCGCCGCGCTATTTTCCGTACAACCGGTGCGGCGTGTGGGAGTGCGCGCAATGCGGGCGCCTTTATTTGCGCTATACGGAAGGTGGCGGTTATTTCGTCGATCGGCGGATAAGGGCTTTGAAGTCGTGTCTGGTCGAGGACGTGAACGAAGGAAGCGCGCCTGCCTGACTACCCACTGTATAAGCTGCTTCACTCATTTGCCGCTTTAATCATTCGAAGCGCTCGCATGCTTTGATTCCTGCCCGCTTAACGCCTACAACAATGAATGTCCGGCGATATTCTTCCCGGCCGGATTCAACGGGCAGAGGGGGCGCAAATGAGCTATCAACTGACGGGCAGCATCCTCGAAGTGTGCGAATGCAAGATCCTGTGTCCGTGCTGGGTTGGAGAAGATCCCGATAACGGCACGTGCCGCAGCGCGATTGCTTACCACTACGAGAAAGGGGCGATCGACGGCGTCGATGTGTCGGGCTTGACGGTCGCGTTTGCGGCGTTCATTCCGGGCAATGTGCTGCAAGGCGGCTGGCGCGTCGCGATGTTCATCGACGAGCACGCGACTGACGCGCAATTCGACGCGCTCGTGAGCGTGCATCGCGGCGAGCGCGGCGGACCGCTCGCGGATATCGTGAAGCTGATTGGCGAAGTGGTGTCGGTAGAACGCGCTTCGATCGAATACACCGTCGTCGACGGCAAGGGCCGAATGAAGGTCGGCGAAACAATCGAGGCCGACCTGGAGCCCTATCGCGGTCCGAGCGGCGAGCCGACCCGGCTGGTCGACAGCATCTTCTCGACGATACCGGGCTCGCCTGCCTTCGTCGGCAAGGCGAACGCGTTCCGGCTGCGGCACGACAAGCTCGGTCTCGATCTCTCCTTGACGGGACATAACGCAATCCAGGGATCGTTCAGCTTCGTGTCGTGAAGATGCGCGCGCGCTCGCGGCTCTTTGCGCCGCTCTTCGTCGCGTTGACGGCGAGCGCGTGGATCGTGTTATGGATGTGGGACGCAGGGCCGTATGCGCGCTATCTGCGTCACGCGAGCTGGGACGAACTGCCCGTCGTCGGCGCGATATGCCGCGCGGTGCCCGGCGCGAGCCTCACGCTCGAGGCGTCGCTGCACAGCGTCGCATGGCTCCTGATGATCGCGGCGATGATGCTGCCGACCGCGTTTCCGCTCTTCGACACCTTCAGGCGCATGACGATCGCGCGCGACAACCAGCGCGTGCTGACGGCATTGCTGATCGTCGGTTATGCAACGGCTTGGGCGCTGTTCGGCCTCGTCGCGCACGGCTTCGACGCCGCGCTCCATCGCCTTGCAGATCGATCGCCGACGTTGCTTGCGCACGGCTGGCTGATCGGCGCTGCCATCGTCGCGCTCGCTGGCGTCTATGAGGTCAGCAGCCTCAAACATCGATGTCTCGACAAATGCCGCTCGCCGCTGATGTTCATCACGGAGCATTGGCGCGGCGGCAGCGCGCGCCGCGAGAGCTTTTGGCTCGGCATGAGCCACGGCGCGTTTTGCATCGGCTGCTGCTGGGCGCTGATGTTGCTGATGTTCGCAGTCGGCACGGGCAGCGTCGGCTGGATGCTGGCGCTGGGCGCGATCATGGCCGCCGAGAAGAATCTCCGTTGGGGCAGGTCCATCGGCACGCCGCTCGCCGTCGCGTTGATGGCATGGTCCGCGTGGATCGTCGTGCAGCACGCGGGCATCGTGTGAAAGACGCTGTGGCTTCGTCATGTGGGTCGACGCCGCCGCGAATCGTCAGAGGATAGCGCCCGTCGCGGCGTGACGCGACCGCAGACGGGCGCACTCGGGCGTGCGCGCGTAGTATCGGCGGAATGCATCTTGCGCCGAGATGTCGATTCGAATCCGAAACAAGGAGCCGCGATGACCGACCCAAAGCCTGCCGCCGCCACGCCGCCGAAATCCGTTCCGGCACCCCGCGATCCTCATCTTCGCGAGATGGCGAACTGTATCCGCTTCCTGACGCTCGATGCCGTGCAGAAGGCAAACAGCGGCCACCCGGGCGCGCCGCTGGGGCTCGCCGACGTCGCGACCGTTCTGTACAGGGATTTCATGCAGTTCGATGCCGCCGACCCTCACTGGATCGACCGCGACCGCTTCGTGCTTTCCAACGGGCACGCATCGATGCTGCTCTACAGCCTGCTCTATCTGACGGGTTACGCGGACATGACGCTCGACCAGTTGAAACGCTTTCGTCAGGTAGGCAGCAAAACGCCCGGGCATCCGGAGTACAGGCACGCCGACGGCATCGAGCTGACGACGGGGCCGCTCGGTCAGGGCATCGCCGAATCGGTGGGCATGGCGCTCGCCGAGCGCATCATGAATGCGCGGTTCGGCGACGATCTCATCAACCACTACACGTATGTGTTTCTCGGCGACGGCTGCCTGATGGAAGGCGTGAGCCAGGAAGCCATCTCGCTCGCCGGGCACCTCAAGCTGGGACGCCTGATCGCGTTCTGGGACAACAATTCGATTTCGATCGACGGCGCAACCAGCCTCGCGGTCTCCGACAACGAGATCGAGCGATTTCACGCGTCGGGCTGGCGTGTGCTGGAAATCGACGGCCACGACACGGATGCGATCCGCGACGCCATCTATAAGGCGCGCGCGACCGTCGACCGGCCAACGCTGATTGCCTGCAAGACGATCATCGGTTTCGGCATGCCGACCAAGGCGGGCACGCAGAAGGCGCACAGCGACGCACCGGGCGAGGAAGAAATCGCGGGCGCGCGCCAGATCCTGAACTGGTCTTCGCCGCCCTTCGAGATTCCCGACCAGCTGCTCAACGAATGGCGCGAAATCGGCGCACGTGGCCGCGCCGCGCGGCTCGCGTGGGCCGATCGCGTGAAGCAGGCGCCGCAGGCGCTGCGCACCGAGTTCGAACGGCGCAACGAAGGCAAGCTCCCGGAAAACTGGAAGGCAGCCATCGCGGCCGCGCGGCAGGCGTTCGTCGCCGACGGCAAGGAGATCGCGACGCGCAAGGCCAGTGGAGACGTGCTGAACCATCTCTTCGATGCCATTCCGGAATTGCTGGGAGGCTCGGCCGATCTCACGCCATCGAACAACACGAAGACGAAGAATCAGGTCGAGATCAAGCCTGGACAATACAACGGCTCATATGTGCACTACGGCGTGCGCGAGCACGGCATGGCGGCCGCGATGAACGGCATCGCGTTGCATGGCGGGCTGATTCCTTATGGCGGCACGTTCCTGTGCTTCTCGGACTATTGCCGTCCCGCCATCCGGCTCGCCTCGATGATGCAGGTGCGCACGATCTTCGTGATGACACACGATTCGATCGGTCTGGGCGAAGACGGCCCCACGCATCAACCCGTCGAACATCTCGCCGCGCTGCGTGCCATTCCTCACCTCGCCGTGTACCGGCCGGGCGATCCTATCGAAACGGCGGAGTGCTGGGAGATGGTGCTCGAACATCCACGCAGGGCCGCGTTATTGGCGCTGTCGCGCCAGCCGATGCCGCTGCTGCGAAAGGACGCCGATGGCGAAAACAGGTCGGCGCGCGGCGCTTACTTGCTGCTGGACGCAGAGGGCGGCCCGCGTCGGATGACGCTGCTGGCGACGGGTTCGGAGCTTCATCTCGCCGTGCAGGCACGCGACATCCTGCAGAAAGACGGTGTGCCGACGGCCGTCGTGTCGATGCCTTGCCGGCTGCTTTTCGAAGAGCAGGACGCGGACTACCGGCGCGCCGTGTTGGGCGAGTCGCCTGCGCGCGTGGCTGTCGAGGCGGCCGTCGAACTCGGCTGGGAACGCTATATCGGACCTGAGGGGCGATTCGTCGGCATGCATGGCTTCGGCGAATCGGGAAAGATTGGCGACGTCTACGCCAAATTCGATATCACGGCCAATGCGGTCGTGCGTGCCGCGCGCGAAGTGCTCGGAAATATTAAGGGAAGTTGATGGGCGCTTGACCAGCGTTGCGATCCGTCAATAGCGAAGCCAGTTGAGTGGCGCCCGCTCGCCTCGAGCTGGCTCGCGCCCATGACGGCGATCGGTGCCAGCCGATGCTGCTCTTCGAAGCGGGCATGCGCGATTGCTCGCGGCGTGGGCTTCATCACGTGTCCGCGCAGATGCACGCGTCAACGCGAAGATCTGTAATGGCAACGATCATCGAAACGGCGCGGATTGCGACGGCCCTCGATGCATTATGGGAGCAAGCGAATCTACGTGGGCGAAAAAACGATCGCGCTACGATCTTCGAAATGCGTGAAGCTCCGGACAAAGCGGTATTTCTGCCCGTCGACTTCGATCCGGTTAGGGCCGGAATGGGTCATCTTCAGAATGTCGCCCGCAACGAGCGCCGCTATCGCACCCACGTATTCCCAGTGCCCCTGATCTTCCGTGGCGTCGCCGATGTACACGGCGCACACACCATCGCATCGTTGCATGATGATAATGCTGCCGCTGCTATCGAGAGAAAGTTCGAGGTATTGCGCGAGCGTGGAGAGCGCGTCGGTGCTCACCGGCTGCGTTCTCCGTGCGCTTCCAATGTCGTGCATGTCATTCCCGCGGATCGCCGGGTAGCCGCTGACGCGCGCCACAGTGCGTTGCGAGCCATTCGGTAGCCCATTCGGCGGCAAACCGGACGGCGTCTTCGCGTGCATCGAAGCCGCGCAAGTCGCCGCTCAGATGGACATCGTATTCAAGCCCGTCAGCGCTGCTGCAACTGATTCGCGCGTGGGCAATGTATTCGCCATCGGCCCGGCGCGGGGTAGGATCGATATGGAAACCTGCAGAATTCGCGTACACGTGTCTCTCCTCACGGCTTGCAACGGAGGTGGCTCTGCACCCAGGACAGTGGGTACGCGGCCGGTGCCGGCTTGCGCTTGTGCTTGTGCTCCCTCTCAACCGGGTGGCGCAGCGGGCGATGGCGAGACGCAGTCGTTCGCGTCTCACCTTGTACTGACGCAGTTGCGCCTCCAGAAACGCGAGCGTGTCGAGACGCGGGATGGCCGACGTACCGGTCGGCTCACTTTCATCGATAGATAATCGGCAAGTGTTCAGTTCCAGTTCACGGAGTGCGATTTCTGTCTCCACATGGCTATGCTGCATCATCAGATCGGCGAGTCGAGACATGACACCTCGTTAGATCAGTCATTCTGAAAGTAGTGGCTCACGAGCCGGCGCATCGCGCAGCGAGCGTGATGTGCATTCGACCGGAAGCGTGCCGCAAGCATCGGCAGATACGGTTCGAAACCGCGGCGCACGACTGCTGCTCGCGGATCATGTCGATAACGCGGGCATAGCCCGCTGGGGACGGACGCGCTGTGTTATTCGCCGTCCCAGATGGTGTCGACCGGCGTGCTTTTGTCGATCAGCAGCTTGCCGTAAGCGGTGCAAGCGCGTCTTGCAGCACCCGCGCTCAGAAACGGCGTTTCGACCTGGAGCCGAAATACGCGGCTTCTCGCCTCGATGCCCTCGTCGCCGGGTTCCCTGATCCGAACGGCGGCATCGAAGCCTGCGTCGTAATCGTGGGCGAAGCCTGCGCGTGTGGGCGTGTGCGGGAAAACAAGTGGATGAACTTCCAGCCCCTTGTACAGGTAGATACCGTCTGCCATGGTTACCTCTGTTTCGCCGCGCAAACGCGGCACGATGTCAGGAGGCTAATGGCAATGGGTCGTTGTCATTCGACCATATTGGCGCACAAACCTGGAGCCGCCTTTGTGACGGAATCGGGCCGACCGTACCAGGCAATCCAAGGCGAGGCGACGATCAGTCAACGAGCCCATACTACGCGCAATGCGAATCCGCGTCGCGAATTTTTCTGCGCGAGAAACGATGTCGTGAGACGGCGCGTAAGCCTTGCTGATTCACGTGCGTCGTCGGGCGGATTGACCGCATCCGGAGCCGGTCGATGCGATTCGCCGATCAAGCCGCAGCACGATGCTGCGTGGACAAACGCGCAGTCGTGTTCAGTGATGAGAGAGAATCGGGGCGTGCGCCGAACCGGTCGAATCGCGGGCGATAGGGACGTGAGGGGTCGATGCGGAGGGTTGCTCAGCACGCCACGATGCGCCGCCCTGATCAAAGGCCCTGCATCGTGCTCGTCGAATGCGCGATCAGATGTACGACGCCAAAAATGCATCCTCCAATACACAGTGCAAGAAAAACAGCCACGAAGGGGAGTGCGACGATGTTGATGTTCGCGAAGTCGGCTTCGTGCGATGCGCGCTTACGCACGCCGAAAAATGCTGACAGGACGATACGGACGAGACGAAGGATTTCCATGATGCTGCTCCGGTGGTTGATGGACCCATCATCGGCGCATCCACGAATCGGAAACAGCAGCAGATTCGCGCAAAAACAGGTAAGCAGGGGTGTCAATTCGTCGCACCGGGAAGATCTGGAATCTCCCGGGTCGCTCCTGTATTCACTTGCGATTTTGCGTCCCGCTGCCGCCCATCGATTCAAGCAGCGGCCGCAGCGCATCGAATTCCGAGCCGAAAGCGCTCCAGTCGCCTGCTTTTAGCCGTTCGAGCGCACGGTTATAGTGCGCGAGCGCCTCGCGGGTACGCTCGTCCGCTGTGGCTGGCGAACTCGGTGAGGCGGGCAAGGTGTCATCGAAAAGCGCTGCGAGGGCTTGCGGTAACGTATCCTGCATCACGACGCGATCGCCATACGCGGCGATAACCCGCTTCAACTCCGGCAACTGGCCAGACGCTGCGCGCAGGTAGAGCGGGGAAACGTAGAGAATCGAATTCTCGATCGGGAGAACCACGAGATGGCCGCGGATTACACGCGAGCCCATCTGATTCCACAGCGAAATCTGCTGAGAGATTTCGGTGTTTTGCTGTATGCGTGCCTCGATCTGGAACGGCCCATAGACGAGCTTGTCCTTCGGAAACGTGTACACGACGAGCTTGCCATAGTCGGGCGGATCGCAACGCGCCGCGAGCCAGGCAATCATGTTTTCGCGCTGGCTGGGCACCATCGGCAGGAGTAGCACGAATTCGGCGCGCTTCTCGCCGGGCAATCGCATGATCATGTAGTACGGCGCCATTTGCGCGCCCGGCGCGTTTGCGGCATCGATGCCGGCTAGTTCACGTGGGAACTGCCAGAGGTCCTCGCGGTTGTAGAAGACTTCCGGTGCATCCATATGGTAGGTGCGATAGAGCTGCGCCTGAATCAGAAAGAGATCTTCGGGATAGCGGATATGCTGCCGCAGATCTTGTTGCATTGAATCCAGAGGCTTGAAGAGGCCTGGGAAAATGCGCTGGTAAGTCCGCAGGATGGGTTCGCCAGGATCGGTGACAAAGAAATTGACGGTGCCGTTATACGCATCCACGACTACTTTCACCGAATTGCGGATGTAGTTCGTGTCGCCGCCTGTAACCGGTTGCGAATAGGGAAACCAGCGGCTCGTGGTGTAGGCATCGAGTATCCAGAACAGACCGCCGCCGCTTGCAACCAGATAGGGGTCCCTGTCGAGGACGAGGAACGGCGCGATCGAGCGCACCCTGTCCTCGATATTGCGGTGGAGCAGAATCCGGCTCGCTGCCGTGATGTAGCCGGTGAACAGAATGTCGGGTGCACCGAACTGCAAGGCGAAGAGGATGCGTCGTGCTGCACTGCCAATGCCGATACCATCGTGCCCGTCATAAGCCTTATAGACGTTTTCTTTCCCTTGCGGAAAGTCGAATTCCGGCATGCTTCCTTTCACGATCACGTAGCCTTGCGCCCCTTGACCAAAATAGAGGCGCGGTTCACGAATGACCGGCCCGCCATTCGAAACAGGCGGAATGTCCTGCAGATAGAACGACGGCAATCCCTCAACTGATTTCTCGGTGACGGGCGACATGACGGCACCATTGCCGTGCGTGAACAGAAGGTGCAGATTCACCCACGTCTGCGCGTTAGCCGGAAGCATCGACGTGTCGAGTTCGCGCGCGGAAAGCATCACTTGCCGATAGCCGGCGTTTAACCGGTAGCGGTCGATGTCTACCGAAAGAAACCGGTAATACGTCCTGATCTCCTGCAACTGCGCGTAGGTGTCCATTAGCGGCTGCACATCCCACAGGCGGATGTTGTCGATGGTTGCGCGATTGCTTTGCAACTCCGCCAGATTCAGCCCTTGCCCGACAGCGAATGGTCGGATCGCGATCTGCGAGAGGCCGTAGGCCTGTCGGGTCAGCGCGATGTTGTGCCTGATATACGGTGTCTCCAGCCTTAACTCGCTTGGCTTGACATAGAACCGCTGGTAGAGCGCCGGATAAATGACGGCGAATACCACTGCGCCGCCGAATAGCAGCAGCACAGCCGCAGCGGGAATCCGATAGCCGCGCCAGCGCACGTTAGCCCATGACGCAAGGGCTGCGGCGACGGCGAGACCGATGAGCAGCCACAGTACCCGCAACACGACATGGATGTCGGTATAGCCCGCACCGACCACGACGCCGTTGTCGCCGTATAGCAGAAGAAAGCGATCGAGCCAGTAAGATCCCGCCTTCGTCAACAAGATGAAGCCGAGCAGAACTGAACCGTGAGTGGCAGCGGCTCGCGAGAGTTCGCGCGGCGGCTTCTCGATCTGTATGTCGCCACGCACGCCGTAGATCACTGCTGCAATGATCGCGCTGCAAATGAGGACGCGCAGCAGCCAGTTCTTGAATGCCACATAGACGGGCAGTGAGAAAAGATAAAAGCCGATGTCGCGGCCGAAGATGGGATCGTGTTCTCCAAACGGAACCTGATGAATGAAGCGAAGCATCATGTCCCAGTTCGAATCTTCGCTGGCCGCGATCAATAGCCCCAGCACGACGGCAACGCCAGCGATTGTCCAGCGCCACAGAACATGCGGCGCGACTTCGCGGCCTATGTCGACCACGACTTCGAACTTGGCCGCAGAGGGAACAACGTGCCTGGCATAACGATGCGCAAGCAGGCCGGACGCCGCGATGACGAGCGCTGAGATCGCGAACACGGCAGTGAACAGGAGCAACCTGGCGTCGAGTATCGTCCAGAAAACGCCCGTATAGCCGATCGAAGAAAACCAGAGCCAGTCGACGAGCACACGCGTCATGCGTTCGATAACAATCAGCCCGACGATGACAGCAACAATCGCGATCGCGGCGCGTCTCCTACGCACACGGGATAACGCTTGCGATGGCATCGTTCCTCCCTTTCCGGTGCTGTAGCAAAACGGCACGGCTACGTCATGTCTGCATTGATTGTAGACCTGCGATCGGAGTGGCGTTCAACGCCGTGCGAATGCGTCTGAAGCGGTGCGCGCGCTTCTGCTCATCCCGCCGTTGCGTTGCAACAAGTGGGCGTGTTCGGGGCATGTACTCGAAACTTTCCTGTCGACACTTTCATCGTCCAGAATAAGGTTTACACGCACTGCGAGATCGAGCACGCATGCGACGCTCAAGCGTGTGAACTCCCACACTTGTTCGATATCTGAATGAACAGGGAGGGCGGCCATGACTACCGCTGCCAGTTTTCATATCGGCTATACCCAATACCTCGGCCCCGACGGCGAGCCGGTTCAGGCGTTGCCTGCTTTTGCACGCGATCCGATGGCGTTGATTCCCCTCTATCGTGCAATGGTGCTGACACGGGTGTTCGATACGAAGGCCGTCGCGCTGCAGCGTACGGGCAAGCTGGGCACCTTCGCGTCTTCCGTCGGCCAGGAGGCGGTGGGTGTCGGCGTCGCCAGCGCAATGCAACCCGACGACGTGCTGTTTCCTTCGTACCGCGATCACGCCGCGCAATTGCTGCGCGGCGTCACCATGACGGAAAGTCTGCTGTATTGGGGCGGCGACGAGCGAGGCAGCGATTTCAGTGTGGCGCGCCACGATTTTCCGAACTGCGTGCCGATAGGCACACAGGTGTGCCATGCCGCAGGCGCGGCCTACGCGTTTGTGCTGCGTCACGAACCGCGCGTGGCGGTCGCGATGGTCGGAGACGGCGGCACGTCCAAGGGCGATTTTTACGAGGCGATGAACATGGCGGGCGTCTGGCAGGCGCCGCTTGTCGTCGTGGTCAATAACAACCAGTGGGCGATTTCGGTGCCGCGCAGCCAGCAGAGCGCCGCGCAAACGCTCGCGCAAAAGGCTTTGGCTGCGGGAATCGACGGGCTCCAGGTCGACGGCAACGACGTGATTGCCGTGCATCAAGTGGTGCACGCGGCGCTCGCGAAGGCTCGTCGCGGCGATGGCCCCACGCTGATCGAAGCGCTCAGCTACCGCCTTGGCGACCATACGACAGCCGATGACGCCACGCGCTACCGCGACGCCGAGGTGCTCAGCAAGCAATGGGACTACGAGCCGCTGCTTCGTTTGCGCACTTACCTGATGCGGATGAATGTCTGGGACAAGGCGCAGGAAGAGGAACTCGGCAAGACCTGCCGTGCGCAGGTCGAAGAGGCCGTCAAGGCGTATCTCGCGATACCTGCGCCGCAGACTTCGGCGATGTTCGATCACCTGTATGCGGCATTGCCACAAGCGATGCGCGAGCAGTTCGAGATGGCGTTGCGCTTCGCACCGGCTGCGGGGAAAGATCATGGCTGACGTGAACATGGTCGAGGCGATCAATCTGGCGCTTTCCTACGAACTGTCGCACGACCCGGCCGTTGTGATGCTCGGCGAGGATATCGGCGTGAATGGCGGCGTGTTTCGCGCCACTCTCGGCCTGCAGGCCCGATTCGGAGCGCAACGGGTGATCGACACACCTTTGGCCGAAACGGCGATCGCGGGCGCTGCGATCGGCATGGCTGCGATGGGCTTGAAGCCCGTCGCGGAGATTCAGTTTTCGGGCTTCGTCTATCCGACCATCGACCACGTGCTCAATCATGCGTCGCGCCTGCGGCATCGCACGCGCGGCCGGCTGACATGCCCGCTTGTGATCCGCACGCCGTGCGGCGCGGGCATTCACGCGCCGGAGCATCACTCCGAAAGCCCCGAGGCATTGTTCGCCCACATACCCGGACTGCGCGTCGTCACGCCGTCATCGCCTGCGCGCGCATACGGCCTGCTGCTTGCGGCGATCCGTGACCCCGACCCGGTCATTTTCTTCGAGCCGACGCGACTGTACCGGCTGTTCAGGCAGCCGGTGGAAGATAACGGCGAAGCGCTGCCGCTCGACAGCTGCTTTACGTGGCGTAGCGGCTCCGACGTGACGCTGGTGAGTTGGGGCGGCGCGTTGCAGGAGGTGCAGGCCGCAGCCAGTCTGCTCGAGCAGGAGGGCGTGATGGCCGAAGTGATCGACGTAGCGACGCTCAAGCCGCTCGACATGAACACCATCCTCGCGTCGGTGGCGAAGACCGGGCGTTGTGTGATCGTTCATGAAGGGTCGCGCACGGGCGGTGTTGGCGCGGAGATCGCGGCCAACATCGCCGAGCGCGGCGTGTACTCGCTGCTCGCGCCGGTGCAGCGCGTCACGGGCTATGACGTGGTGGTGCCGCTATACAGGCTCGAGAATCAATATATGCCGGACACGCAGCGCATCGTTGCCGCGGTCAGGCAGGCGCTGGAGGCATCGTGAGGCCATGAAGACCTTCAAACTGCCCGATCTTGGCGAAGGCTTGCAGGAAGCGGAAATCGTCGAATGGCATGTCGCGAGCGGCGATGACGTTCGTGCGGATCAACCGCTGTTGTCAGTCGAAACGGCGAAAGCGATTGTCGATATTCCGTCGCCTCAATCCGGGCGCATCGCGAAGCTGTTCGGCAAAGCGGGCGACATCGTCCATCTGGGCGCGCCACTCGTCGCGTTCGAAGGATCGGGCGACGACGCGGATGCCGGCACTGTGGTTGGTCAAGTCACGGTCGGCCAGCATGTCGTCCAGCAGGCGCCAGCGGAGCCGGGCGGGTCAGCGGGCGCCGGTGCGGGCGTGATCAAGGCGATCCCGGCGGCCCGGGCGCTCGCGCGCAAGCTGGACGTCGATCTCGCGATGGTGACGGCAACGGGGCACGACGGTGTCATCACGGCGGCAGATGTGCAGCGCGACGCGAAGATACTCGCCGAACTCGGGCCGCCCGAAGTGCTGCGCGGCGTGCGGCGCGCGATGGCGCAGAACATGGCGCGCGCGCAGAGCGAAGTGGCGGCGGCGACGGTCATGGACGATGCCGATATTCACGCGTGGCCGCCGCATAGCGACGTCACGATCCGGCTGATCCGCGCGGTGGTGGCAGGGTGCCGTGCCGAACCGGGGCTCAACGCATGGTTCGACGGGCATGCGGGGCGACGCCACGTACACGCGAAGATCGATCTTGGCATCGCCGTCGATCTGCCCGATGGCCTCTTCGTGCCCGTGTTGCGCGACGTCGCGCACCGCGACGCCGCCGATCTGCGCGCCGGGCTCGACCGGATGCGCGCGGACATACGGGCGCGCAAGATTCCGCCCGAAGAACTGCGTGGCAATACGATCACGCTGTCGAACTTCGGCATGATCGCCGGCAAGTATGCGGCGCCTGTCGTGGTGCCGCCCACAGTCGCCATTCTCGGGGCGGGGCGCATTCACGCGCAGGTGGTGGCGGCAGACGACGTCCCCGCCGTGCATCGGATCTTGCCGCTGAGCCTGACATTCGACCATCGGGTGGTAACAGGCGGCGAAGCCGCGAGGTTTTTCGCCGCGGCGATTGCCGATCTGCAGTTGGCGCAGTAGCGCGTTCGCGCAGAAGACAGGGCCGGAAACGCAGCATCCGCAGCGGCCCCGATTCCTATGACGAAAGACGAATCGCGCGAATTGACTAGACTGAATTGACGCGTTCGAACCGGACAACGAATGGAGCGATGCCTTCAAAGCGAGGCACGAAGCCACGAAGTCCCGTCGCCGGAATGCACTCCCGATATGCCGTTGGGAACGAACCATGATCGAACTCGAAAAGCTGGGCAGGATTCGGGTATTCGCGGACCTTCCGCGAGATCGGCTGGAGTGGCTGAGCGGCCGCGTTAGCGAGTATTCGATCGAAGCAGGCGACGTGCTGCTCCACGAGGGCGACATGGCCACGAGCCTGACGATCCTGTTCGACGGCGAACTCACCGGGACGCGGCGTGACGACGGACAGCAATATGTCGAACGATTCTCAGCGCCCGAGGCCTTCGGCACGCCTTGCATGCTCGCATCGATCCCCTATCCGATGACGCTGACGGCCACCACCGACTGCAGGCTGGCGAGTTTGCCGGAGGCGGCCTTCAGGGAATTGTCCGTTTCGTGCGGCCCTTTCAGCCAGGCTGTCGCCCGCGTGATGACCGACTGGCTCACCGCGCTCGAAACGGAATCCCTCAATCGAAACAGGCTGGCCGCCCTGGGAAAGCTCGCGGCCGGTCTCGCGCATGAGATGAACAATCCCGCCGCAGCCTTGACGCGCGCGCTCGATTACATGCGCCGGGAACTCGTCGGGCTCGAAGCATCGGCGTTGGCGCTCGGCCTGCAAGCCGTGCCAGGCGAGGCACTCGACAAGCTCAGGGCTTTGGTGGCCAGCAAGGCATCGGGACGGGATTCGGAGGCGACCGATCCGATCCGGCAGAGCGAGCGGGAGGCGCAACTCGTCGACTGGCTGGCTGTGCATGGCGTTATGAAGCCGTGGCTGGTTGCGCCCGTATTCGCCGCTCGCGACATCGCGCCCGACGACCTCCGGCCCATCACCGACGACCTGACGCCCGAGCAATTCAATGCAGCCATCGGTTGGATTGCCCGCCTCCTGGACCTTCGTTCCGTCATGGACGACGCAATGCACGGCGCCAACCGGATCTCGGACATCGTCGCGGCGATGAAATCGTATTCGTTCATGGATCGGGGACCGCAGCAGGAAATCGACCTTCACGAAGGCATCGACGACACCCTGACGGTGATGACGCACGAGATGAAGCGAGGCATCACGGTCACGCGCGACTACGATCGCGGCCTGCCGCGCATTCAGGCGTTTGGCAGCGAGCTGAACCAGGTGTGGACACGGATCATCGAGAACGCGATCGAGGCCATGAACGGGCAGGGCAATATCGCCATTCGTACGCGATGCGACGGCGATTACGCCGTCATCGAGATCGCCGATAACGGGCCGGGCATTCCGCCCGATACGGTGACGCACCTGTTCGAGCCATTCTTCACGACAAAGCATGCTGACAGCGCGCAGGGGCAGAGCCTCGGACTGGGTTTGCATCTCGCGTACCGTATCGTCGTGAACCGGCACGGCGGAACGATCGGGGTCCGCTCCGATGCCGCCGGCACGGTTTTTCGCGTCACGCTGCCGCTCGTTGGCGGCCGCAGCAAAGGCGATGGGAGCGAACGTCGGGATGCCCTTGTTTTGTAGTCTGGAAAGGCCATGGCCTGAACGCGGCAGCGTCTAGAATGTCTTGAATGACCGTCGATGCCGTGCGTTGCCGGCATCGACGTACAACCCAGGCGTGGAGTCCGATTGGCCATGGAAAAACCCGTCATCCTGGCAGTCGACGATGATCCGATCGTAGCCGGTGCGGTCGCGCGCGATCTGCAGGTCGCGTACGGGGAGCATTACCAGATCGTGCGCATGGAGTCGGGGACGTCGGCGCTGGAGGCAGCGAAGCAACTGCGTCTGCAAAACCGTTCCATTGCGCTGTTCATTGCGGACCAGCGCATGCCGAAGATGAGCGGCATCGAGTTCCTCGAACAGGCAATCGAACTGTTTCCGGAAGCCAAGCGCGTGCTGCTCACCGCGTACGCCGATACGGATGCCGCGATCCGTGCGATCAACACGGTGCATCTCGACCAGTATCTGCTGAAGCCCTGGCATCCTCCCGAGCAGAATTTCTATCCGGCGCTCGATGACCTGCTCGCCGACTGGCACGCGTCGTTCCGATCCGCATTTCAAGGTATCCGGATACTCGACCATCGCTGGTCGCCGCTTGGACATCAGCTGCGCGACTTCATGACGCGCAATCACATTCCGTTTCGCTGGTTCGACGTCGAGCGTCACGGCGACGCCGATCCGCTCCTGAACGCGCTGGCGTCAGGGCAGCGGCAGTTGCCCGTCGTGGTATTCGAGGACGCCACAGTGCTGAGCCGCCCGACGATCGCGCAAATCGCCGAGAAGGTCGGGCTGCACACGCGCTCGACGACGCCGTTCTACGACCTGGTGATCGTGGGCGGAGGGCCCGCCGGATTGGCCGCAGCTGTGTATGGCGCCTCGGAAGGATTGCGCGTGGCGATCATCGAATGCGATGCGCCAGGCGGCCAGGCGGGCACCAGTTCGCATATCGACAACTATCTCGGCTTTCCGTCTGGCGTGAGCGGAGCCGACCTGTCGCGGCGTGCGCTGATGCAGGCGCGACGCTTCGGCGCTGAAATGATCTTGACGCAGCACGCGGTGGGGCTTCGCGTCGAGCCGCCCTACAAGTTTGTCAAACTCTCGGATGGATCGGAAGTCAGCTGTCTCGCGCTGATGGTCGCGAGCGGCGTGTCCTATCGCAAGCTGGAAGCACGCGGCATCCAGGAACTCACGGGAGCCGGGGTTTATTACGGCGCCGCGCTGGTAGAGGCCGTCGCGTGTGCGAACCAGGACGTGTATGTCGTGGGCGGGGCCAATTCGGCGGGACAGGGCGCCATGTTCCTCTCCAAATACGCGCGTTCCGTGACGCTCCTGTGCCGGGGCGCATCGCTGAGCGCCAGCATGTCGCACTATCTGATCGAGCAGATTCACGAGACCGAGAACATTCGCGTGCGGCCCAACACGGAAGTCGAGAGCGTGAGCGGTCAGGGCCACCTCGCGGAGATCACGTTGCGCGACACGCAGACGGGACGCTCGGACACGGTTGCGGCCAGCGGCCTGTTCGTCTTCATCGGTGCGGCGCCGTGCACGGAATGGCTGCGCGGTGTGGTCGAGCGCGACGAGCACGGCTTCCTGTTGACGGGCCGCGCGCTCTTCAAGGGAGGACGCGCGAGCGCGGGATGGCAGCCGGAACGCGATCCCTACTTGCTCGAAACCAGTGTGCCCGGCATCTTCGCGGCGGGCGACGTGCGGGCCGATTCCGTCAAGCGCGTGGCGGCGGCCGTCGGCGAAGGTTCGATTGCCGTGCATTTCATTCACCAGTATCTTGCGAATCCATGAGCGACTTGTCCAGGCTGTTCGAAATGCCGCTACTCGCGGGACTTCCGGCGGAGCGCAAACAGTGGCTCAGCGCGAACCTGACCGAGCATCGGCTGAAGAAGGGCGAGATCCTGTTGCGCGAAGGGGAGACCGTCACGCACCAGTTCATTCTGCTCGAAGGCGAACTCGTGACGGAAAAGCGGATCGCGGGCCGGCAAGTGATCGACGACACACGTGCCGCACCCGTGTCCATTGCAGAGGCATCCCTGCTCTCGGGCATGCCGCTGCCATTGACCTTTGTCGCCAACACGGACTGCTTTCTGGTCGCGCTATCCGAGCAGGTCGTCCGCAGACTCCTTAACGAATGTGAATCCTTTAGCCGGCAGATCTTCCGCTCGATGTACGGACGAATCTCCGCTTACGACAGGTTCATTCTCAGCGGAGAGAAGCTCGCCGCACTGGGCCGCCTGTCCGCCGGGCTCGCGCATGAACTGAACAATCCGGCGGCCGCCGTGGCGCGCGCCGCGGAAGGGCTACGCGATTCGCTCGACAGCCTGCATCAGGCAACCCGGGCGCTCGTCTCGAGCGCGATGCGTGCCGACGTCATGGCGACGCTCGACGAATGGGCCAGCCGGACGCCGCCACCGCTGGATGCAACGCCTCAGGGCGCATTGCGGCGAAGCGAAGCCGAAGACGCAGTCGCGCAGTGGCTTTCGGCGCACGGTATAGCGAAATCCTGGCTGATCGCGCCGCGGCTCGTGGCAGCGGGCTTTTCTCCTCAAGAGCTGGCGCCTGTTGCATCGAGCGTCACGCCCGAACAATTCGACGCCGGCATCCGCTGGCTGGCCGCCACATTCGACATGCGCTTTCTGTCCGAGCAGGCATGGATTGGCGCCGGCCGCATCTCCGAGATCGTCAAGGCCATGAAGTCGTACTCCTATATGGACCAGGCACCGTTGCAGGAGGTGGACATACACACCGGAATCGAAGACACGTTGACGATCATGCAGCACCGGCTCAAGCATGGAATCGTCGTCAAGCGGGACTTCGATCTCGCGTTGCCCCACGTCCCTGTCTATGGCAGCGAGCTCAACCAGGTGTGGACCAACCTGATCGACAACGCGATCGACGCGATGGAGGAGCATGGCGAACTTACGATCCGCTCGCGCCTGGAGGGCAATTGTGCGTTGATCGAGATTGGGGATACGGGGCACGGCATTCCAGCCGATGTGCTTCCACGGCTGTTCGAACCGTTCTTCACGACCAAGCCGCCGGGCAAAGGCAACGGTCTGGGTTTGCACATTGCGTACCGGACCGTGGTACACCGGCACGACGGAAGAATCAATGTGGAGTCACACGCAGACGGGACCACGTTTCAAGTGCGGCTGCCGCTGGTCCAGGGTCACGCGGCAACCGGGTGAAACTGAAACAAGTAGGACTTCGGCGTGGTATCGGCGCCTGGACCCATGCAGAGATGCCATCCAGTCGAGAGCCCGCTACGCGATTTCATTCCCTCGCAATCGCACCTCGTCGCCAATCACGCCCACACTGGCAGCGTGATTGAGCGCATCCCTGTTAGACCGGCAGACACACTAAGGCCCAACCGTAATCAGGAGCGTGATGTCCACCACGTAATCCGGCGGCGTGGCTGCCTGCCCGAAGTCTCCCGGCAGATAGTGGAAGCGGCCCCCATAGTGAATCGTGTGCGAGCCCGCCGGCAGCGGTTTCAGAAGCAGGTAATAGCCGTCAGCTACGGCCGTGCCGGTTCCGTATATGAATTCCGGCATGCCGAAAACCCAACGCAGCGGTGTTGAAAATGTGAACTGGTTGGTCGCGACGCGATACGCCGTGACGTCGGTGACGGGCACGTTGTCGATAGTGACGAACAGGTCTTCGATTCGATCAGCGAAACGGTTGGCGATCTCCTGTTCGCCTGCCGCTGTGGTTGGCGTGTAGACGCCAGGCGGCAGCAATGTGGAAGAAAACGTATCGAGCGTCGCCAGCAAGATGGATGTGTTCGCGGGGATCACGTTCGCCGACTGGTCGCAAGTCTGCGGCGTATTGGGGACGTCGAGCGCGTGAAAGTAGGAGCTGGGCGTAGCCCAATACCAGACGTTACCGCTTTGCCCCGCTGAGATAGGACGCGTACAGTTGATTAGCGGGTTTGGCAGAAAGGGGCCGTTATCTATCGCATTCACCCATTGCCAAAACGAAGTCACCCATTGACGGTACGTTTTCCCGTCGAAGCGTGCGTGGCGAGGAACGATTGCGCTATTGTCGGTCCCTGGCTGCGCGGCGGGACGTTTGGTGGCGGGATCGGCGGCGTTCATCACGGCAGCGTCGGCGACCGCCGAACCGGCTGGACGATCGCTGCTGCCGCCACCGCATCCGGTCACGATGACTGCAATCGTTGCGGCCGTAGCCGAGGATCGCAATGCCCTCTTGAATTGAGAAACAAGGGCAGTGAGTTCTTGATCTATATCGTTCATCACGCTCTCCTAACCGGGCTTTGTTTGATTTGCTGCCAGCCGAACGCGTTGTGTGATCTTTTATAGACGGCCATCGAGCGCTTCGTCGGACAAAAGATGGCGGTTATCGCCAGCCGCTCAGATTGGTGGCCTCGACAAGGAGATGGGAGCGGTATTGGCCGCCGGTCTTGCATCGGCTGCTCGGTTCGGCCGATGCCGCAAGAGCGCAGTCGCCAGAAGCCGACGCAGTGAAGAACTATTCAGTAGAAATATAAGCAATGCAGATCAAATTGATCTCATCGCGTGGACTTTCGTCGGGACGGGTAGATCGCGGCGACACAAGTCTTATGACGCGTTAGCGACGATGTGTGAATCGCCGCGCCGCGAGTAGAGGGCGCCAGGACATCGCGGCTGCACAAACCTCGACCGACACGCGGCTCGAATTGCGCGTGTGTCGAATGTTCGCGGCGACCACCGACGTCCTGAACTTAACCAGAGTTGATCGGTGCAGAGCGCGTCACGTATCAGGAAGACGCGCGTGCCTTCAGACAGGTTTGATATTCGCCGCTTGTTTGCCCTTCGGGCCCATCTTGACATCGAAGCTTACTTTCTGGTTTTCCTGCAACGACTTGAAGCCTTCAGTCTTGATCTCCGAGAAGTGGGCGAACAAATCTTCACCGCCTTCGTCCGGAGTAATGAAACCAAACCCCTTCGCATCGTTGAACCATTTCACTGTACCAGTTGCCATTTTTGAACCTGTAAATGTTGAAAAGTCGCTTTTGCGCCTGCGAGCACATACGATGCAATCGCTTGGGACGCAGGACTTTGTACCACGCTGGATGACACCTGCCAATCTTCAATGGGAGGAAACCAGACCGGGTTTTCAGGGTCTGACCCGTGAGGGCATTTTAACCGTGCGACGCAGCGTGCGATGCGGTAATCATTGCCGCAAACAGAACTCTTCGACCCGAACGCCGCGTCGAAAACGCTTGATGAACAGAATCGTTATGCGACGGCGCGCGGCAGCGCCAGCTCTGTTCGCATTTCCCTAAAACGAGCGCATGCGTTGCGAGACATCGCAAAGGAATGCATGCAGCTGCGGCGAGTTGCAATAGGCGACATTGAACCGAAACCAAACGGATTCCAAAACGGGTTTCAGGCTGAATAGTTCGCCGCGCGCAAGCGCAATCCCTGCTTCGAGACCAGCGGCGCTAATCAGTTCAGTGTTGAAACGGTCCGACGGCTCCACATTCCAGCCGGCGCTCACAAACAGCCCGCCGCGCGGTGTGGCTAAGGCGGTCATGCCGACATCCGCCAGCACCGTGAGGAATTGCTCTCGTTCGTTCGCGAGTCGCATACGCAAGCGGTCGATATAGCGTCGTAAGCCGGGATCGGACATCACTTCCATGATATACCGTTCATTGAGTTCGGACGTCGTCAGTCCGCTAGCCATCTTGACGCTTACCAACTCGTGAACCAGGCGCATTGGGCATGCGATGTAACCGGTGCGCAACGACGGAGCAATTGTCTTTGAAAATCCGCCAACGCATATCACTCTGTTCAATCCATCCAAAGAGGTCATCGACGGGTCGGATGGCGACGCGAGATCCCGAAAGATGTCGTCCTCGATGATCAGTAGATCATACTGTTCGGCCAGAGCAATCACTCGATAGGCATGCGCTGGCGAAAGCGTGGTGGACAACGGGTTCTGCAATACCGTGTTGACAAACATCGCCTTGGGTCGGTGAGTTGCAGCGAGCACGGCCAGCTGGTCGACGTCTAGTCCTTCCTGAGTCCGGGGAACGCCCACCATATTCACACCGTGGCTACGCAACAAGGAATGGAGATTGAAATAGCCGGGGTCCTCCACCAACACGGTATCACCGGCTTTGAGCAGACTTCGTACAATCAGATCCAGTCCATGTGACACGCCGTTGGTCAGTATGATCTGGTCAGGCGAGACGGCGCAAAATCGCTCGGTCAGTTCCCGCGCCAGCAATTGGCGCAGGCGAGGAAATCCGAGCGGGTGTCCGTAGCCTACAAGACGCTCAGCAGGCATCTTGATCGCCTGCCTGACGCCCTGAAGTATCATGCTTTCGCTGCACCACTCGGGCGGAAGCACACCCGAACCGACTGGCAGCAGATCGGGGTTTTGATCCCATACGAGCACGGGAAGCCAGGAGTCGGCGGCTGCCTCCATCGCCTTCGGGGGCATGTCGGAGAGCGTCGAGAGTTGCCCCGCGCGAGACGTGACGAAATAGCCGGACCCCGGTCGCGAAACTAGTACTCGCCTCGATACTAAAACTTCATAGGCCTCGGCAACGGTGAAAGTGCTGACCTCGAGCAGTCGCGCGAGTTCTCTGACCGAGGGTGTCTTCGTGCCCGCTCTCAACACGGCAGAGTCGACCAGCTGCTCCAGTTTCGCGACGATCTGATCGACCAGACTCACCCCTCTGTGGCGTTCGACGCGCAGCTCTTCGACCAATGTGGATTCACGACATGGCGAGGCTGCATCCGGCGGTGACGGAGGGCCAGAATGACTGTTTGGCATTTTGTTCCCTCGTAGAGGCGGTTTCGTAAGCCCAGTCAGTTGGTTGGCAAGCGTGAGCACAATTCAGAGTCAAAGCTTCGACTCGTCATGCGTTTTTCGGTGCCGCATTTCGTCTGTGCTCCAGCGCGAAGCTGACTGCCTCCGTCAACTGGCCTGCGTCGATTGGCTTGGTCAGATAGCGGACGAATCCCGCCTTCAGGCCGCGTTGGATATCGTCTGCCGTTGCATTCGCGCTAAGAGCGATCACGGGGGTATGCGCCGTGACCGGATTGTTGCGGAAGATTTTCAGCGCTTCATCGCCGCTGACATCCGGCAGATGAACATCTATCACGATGACATCCGGCGCAGCGGCGAAGGCGCGCGCGAGACCCAGTTGTCCGGTGACTGCAGTCAGCAAGCGGATATCGGTACGGCCGCTAATGGCTTGTCGTACGCGCTCCTGGTTGGCTGGATTGTCGTCGACACAAAGCAACGTATGGAACGGCGCAGCTGCCGCTTCGTCGGGCGATCGTGCCGCGGACGAGGCGGGCGGGACGGGGCCAGTCTCCGTGATATCTGGCGGCTGTGCGGCGGCTAGCTCGATCCAGAACGTGCTGCCGCTCCCGACCTGACTGTCGACGCCGATGACGCCGCTCATTAACTCGACCAGCTTCTTGGCCGCCGCGAGACCGATACCCGCGCCTTCCTCGGGCTCGCTCTGTTGGCCGAGGCGCTTGAATGGCTGGAAAAGTTGCGCTAGCTGCTCCGGTGTCAATCCCATGCCAGTGTCGCGAATGCTGACGCGAACGCGGCCCGGCGCGGGAGTCGTGCAACTCACTTCGACCTTACCGTTCGCGTGGTTGTATGTGACGGCGTGGGTCAGCAGGTTAGTGAGAATCTGCTTCAGGCGCATCGGATCGGCACGCACGAAGCACGAGGTATCGCGCTCGGGGAAACCCAGACGAATACCGCGCCGTTGCGCCAGTGGCTCGATTTTGGCCCTGCATTCACGCAGCGCGTCGTCGAGCAGCACGGGCTCGGACGAAACCATCACCTGGCCGGATTCCACTTTCGCGAGATCGAGGATTTCGTCAATCAGTTTCGACAGATGCCGGCAGGCCGCGCCAAGCTGTTCTATGCGGGCTTGCTGGGAAGGTGTGGCTTCCGGAAACTCGGCCGCCATCGACTCCGCGTAATCCACAATCGCTTTGAGCGGACTGCGCAATTCGTCGCTGGCGCCGCAGAGAAATTCCGTTCCCGTGCGTGCTGCGCGTTCGGCTACGGCTTGCATCTGCTTCTGGTCCTCGATGTCGGTCACGGTGCCGAACCATTCGACAACATTCCCATTCGCATCCTTGACGGGCAGCGCACGTCCTAGTTGCCATCGATACGCACCGTCGGAGGCCCTTTTCCAACGGTATTCGATTTCGTAAGCCTCACCCTTTTCGACGGCTGCTGACCAGGCTTCAAAGCAACGCTGCAGATCGTCCGGATGGACCGCTCGTGTCCAGCCCCAACCTTTGCTTTGCTCAAAGGTAAGCCCTGTATAGCTCACCCATTGTGCGTTGCAATAGTTATTTCTGCCGTCGAGCCCAGCGGCCCATACCATTTGCGGGATCGCATCCGCCAGTAGCCTGAAGCGTCGATCGCTGTCGTCAGCTTCTGTTAGTGAAGAGATGAGTCCTGCCAGTCTGTCCGTGCGGTGCTTTCGCATGATCTACCCCAACAATTCGTCGCGCGCTGTACCTGGAAAACCTCTGTGCCCATCGTTGCCGTCGCCGACTTCACCAGCCCTCTTGTGCGACACGGTCGTTCAGTGCCAGGTGAATGTCGGTCGCCCGGAAAGCAGTTCAGTAGCGGGGGCGATTAGCGAATTACTCGGCAGCGGCAAGATGCTTGCTGACGCTTTCTATCGCGGTGTCGAAATGACGATGCTGCTGCAACGTACTTCTTAGCATTGCGAACGCCCTTGGCGCATTGATTGCGAATATGCCGGTGATCCGATCGTCGTGCCTGAACGCGCACAGGAAGGGACGTTCCGTCTCCTCACCGACGAGCGGGACAAGTTCTCCCAGGTCTGTCCGGCCGGCAACCTGAATGCGGCATCCGTACTGGTCGGTCCAGAAGTACGGTATTGTCGAAAAGGGGCGTGCTTGCGCACGGCCGGTCAACAGGTTTTTCGCGGCGTGCATCCCTTGCTCGGCGGCAACAAGCCATTGCTCTCCGCGCATGACGCCACCCCACCATTCATTCGGCCAGGCCATTACATCCCCGGCAGCGTATACCGCTTCTGGTCCGGCGTTGAGCGTTTCGTCACACAGCAGGCCATCGCTGAGTTTCAATCCGGAGTCGGCCAGCCATTCCGTATTCGGTAAAACACCGATACCGATCACGACGATGTCGGCAGGCAGCTCCCAACCATCTTCGAGCCGAACTGATTCGACACGATCGTCTCCACCAAAACCAGCCACGCGTGCGTTGCATACCAGGTTGACACCGAACTCTCCATGCAGTTGGCCCAACGCGTGACCCAGTCGTGCGCCCACTGCGCGAGACATCGCATGCTTGCCGCTTTCCAGTATGGTTACCTGTGCACCACTTGCCGCGGCGCTCGAAGCCACTTCGGAACCGATAAAACCCGCGCCGATGATGACCACCCTGATACCCGGCAGGATCTTCTCCTTTATAGCCAAGGCATCGTCAATTGTGCGCAGCGTATAGATCTCCGCCAGCGACCGGCCCATTTCCAGTTGCTGCGCGCGTGCGCCTGTGGCGATGACCAGTCCGTCGTATTGCATCCACTGTTCGCCGATCCGGACCTGCGATCTGTTGATGTCGAGCCCGCTCGCAGGGGTGCCCAGAAGCAGTTCCACCCGTTGTTCCGCGAACCAGCTGATATCACGGTACAGCAGTTGCTCCGGGCGAATCTCACCGGTCAGGATCTGCTTGGACAGCGGCGGTCGGTCATACGGCGCGTGCGGCTCTGCGCTTACCAGCGTGATGTTGCCTCCGAAGCCCTCACGGCGAAGCGTCTCTACCGCTCGCAGCCCAGCGACGCTTGCACCAACGACAACGACGTTGCTCAAAGACATGGTTGACCTCAGACGCCTGGGTTTTCCGGAATCCCCTTCTTCTTGATTACCACGCTGTGGCGATGAGCCGATCGCGCGTGTGTCATCGAAGAGCGTTCGATGAACATCTGCCATTTGAGCTCATTTGCAAACGTCTCTATGTTAGCACCCGGTCAATGCTTTTCGGCAGCGATAAGCGCATCGAATCGCGCGTGACGCTCGCTCCTTACGCGTGTATCGACCGTAGCCAACTGTACTGATTTCGCGACCTGCACGGTTTGTCATCGAATCCGCTGCGTTTGAGAAAAGCAACGTGTACTGCACATGTCCAGAGCGCGCATGAAGGGGCACTATGCGAGAAAGCGTACGAAAGAAAAGCTGTCGTCGTGCGCAGAGACCCAAACGGTAGAACGAGGAATAGTCAATGGCATACCTCTCTTACGTCAATGTCTTTGCCGAAGATATCGTAGCGCTCAGTTCCTTTTATCAGCAGGTATTTGACTTCCCGGAGATCGAGTCGATCCGGTCTCCGATTTTCCGGGGACTCGATGCCGGCAAGAGCAACATAGGGTTCAACGCGCGCGACGCTTATACCTTGCTCGGACTCGCCGAATTCAATGATGTCAAGGGCGTCAGGTTTTTGCTGAACTTCGATCTGGAAACGAAAGAAGCAGTGGACAGGCTGGTGCCGCTGGCGGTCAAGGCGGGCGCCACGCTCATCAAAGGGCCGTACGAGACTTACTATCACTGGTATCAGGCCGTCATGCTCGATCCAGAAGGCAATGTATTCCGTATCAACCACGTCCTGCCATGAACATGCTTTGCTGCGCTTCGTATGCAGACGCATCGACGTCACGCAGCACTTTGTCGAGGTTGCGATACGCTGCATTTCCATGAAGGCAAATCGCGAGAAACGGAAAATCGACGTGTACTTCAGATAGAAGACGACGGACTGGCCGAGACGTGGAGAGAGAATGAAAGCAGCAACGGAGACATTTGAGGTCGAGGTGCGCGGCATCCGGCTCGAGGCTGAGACTGTGCGCTCGTTTGAACTGTGGCCAATTGCTGGCGAATTGCCGGCATTTGCACCGGGAGCGCATCTCGACGTGCATGTTTCCGCCGGCTTGATACGGCAGTACTCCCTGACGAATCCCCACGAACGTTATCGATACGTGGTGGCCGTCCATCGTGACCCTGCCGGCAATGGCGGGTCGATGCGGATGCACGATTCCGTAGCGGTCGGCGACCGCCTGATCGTGAGCGCACCGCGCAATCACTTCCCGTTGAACGAGACGGCGGCGCATTCGGTCTTCGTCGCGGGCGGCATTGGTGTGACGCCGTTGCTTGCCATGGTACGGCGCTTGTGCGAGTTGGGTAGAAGCTGGGACTTCTACTACTGTGCCCGTACGCCGGCCAAGGCTGCATTTCTGCGTGAATTAAGCGAATTGGCGTCGAACTCCACTGACGGCGCGCTTCATTGTGTGTTCGATGGGGAGCCCGGCGCGGCATCCCTGAATCTCGACGATGTGCGGGCGGCGCACGGAACGCAGGCCGATTTCTATTGTTGCGGTCCGACGCCGTTGATGGACGCGTTTTCGAAGGCGATCGCCGACGTTGCTCCCGAGCGGGTCCACCTTGAATACTTCAAGGCCCCGGCGACCGAATTGAAGCCGCATGGCGAGGCCTTCACGATCACGCTGCTGAGACGGGGTCAAACCTTCGTGGTGCCACGCGAGCGTTCAATCCTCGAGGTGCTCCATGAGAACGGCGTGCCTGTGTTGACGTCATGTCAGCGAGGGATATGTGGCACATGCGAAACCACTGTGATCGAAGGCGAGCCGGACCACCGGGACTGCGTATTGACTCGGGAAGAGCGTGCGTCGAACCGGACCATGATGATCTGTGTATCGCGATGCAAGGGAGAGCGATTGGTTCTGGATATCTAGGACACAGTACACGCCAGGGAAGAACCAGTCGCGTGTCACGCAACCCCCGCGACACACCACGCGCATGGGATGGCTCGCCAAATACCGGTTCAAGCGAGTCGATTTAGAGGGCTAGTACAAGGGCAATGCCAATCGGTCGAGGGCGGCGTCCATCACTATTGACGGAGGGAGTATCCGACATGACGAATCTTGCAGACATTCCGGCTAACCTTGAGAAGGCCCCAAAGCCTGACCTCTTTATCGCGATGCGCAAGTATTGGCATGCGGTCGCATATTCGGGGGAACTGACGGACAAGCCGCTCGGAGTCACCCTGTTGGGCGAGTCCGTGGTTGTGGCGCGTCTTAACGGGCAGGTCCGTGCGATGCATGGGCGGTGTCCGCACAAGGGAACGGCATTGGCGTTGGGCGACGTTGTCGACGGAACGATCGAGTGCCCCTATCACGGCTGGCGCTTCGACGGTGGCGGTCAATGCGTTCGCATTCCCGCGCGCGAGGAGATGACGCAATCGATGAACGTTTCCGTCGATTGCTACCATGCCGCGGAACACGCAGGTCTGATCTGGGTCGCGCTCGAGAACCCAGTCGCGCCACTGCCGGACTTTCCGGAACTGCACGATCCGAATTTCCGGATCTTGCAGGGGCCGATCTACGAGTGGGCGACGAGTGCTCCGCGCCGGCTGGAGAACTTTGTCGACTTCAGCCATTTTCCCTACGTCCACGACGGTACGATCGGCGCGCGCGACAACCCGGTCGTCGAGACAGTGACGGTCTGGCGCGAAGGTCACGTGCTGCGTTTTGACCGCAGCGGCGACAAGCCGCCCGGCCCCGATCTCTACACGACGCTGTTCCCGGTGAGGGACGACAAGGTCACCCCCGTCAATCAATACCACGTCTATTTGCCGGCAACCGTTCACGTGAATTTCCAGTTTCCGAACGGCAAGCACTATGTCCTGTTCATGACGGCCTCTCCCGCTACCGAGAACTTGACGCGCAGTTTCTGGTGGCAGGCGCGCGACTTTCGCACGGACCCGATGTCCGATCGGTATTTCATGGACCTTGAAGCGACGATTCTGTCGGAGGACAAGCAGATTATCGAGTCTCAACGGCCGATCTGGTTCAGTTTCACAGGAGACGGCAGGGACGAGCGGGAGGTTCCCGTGCGCGGGTCGGACGCCGTTTCAATCGAATACCGGCGGTGGTTGTTCGAAAGGTTCAATGAGTCGAGGGACGCCTGACCATGGAACCCGTTGGATGACGTGCGCTCGCGCCGGAAACGAGGCATGTTCCAAAGCTTTTCAGATGGCAACAAAAAAGTACCGCAGAAATTCAGCCACTTTCATGAAGCGCGCCGAATGCGGATCAAACAGGAGACGAACGTTTTGGACTTCAAGCCGTAGCTAAGAGAGTCACTTGCTGGTTCAATGCGTTCAAGTAAATGAGGAGTACGAGATGTCGACAGTCCCCAATCTCAAGCAGGTTGTGACAAGAGGTAATGAGTTGAATGTGGAGGGTGAAGCGAAAGTCTATCGTTCGCTGCGACACTTCTGGCATGTTGTCGCCTATTCGCATGAGGTCACCGACAAGCCAGTTGGCTTCACGCTGTGTGAGCAGGATATCGTTATCGTCCGATTGAACGGCGAGATCTCGGTATTCGACGATCTGTGCCCGCATCGCGGAACCCGGTTGTCCATCGGGACCGTGCGCGACGGTTGCCGTCTGGAATGTCCATATCACGGCTGGCAATTCGATCAGGAAGGACACCTGGCGCTCGCTCCGCAGCGGCCCGACCTCGCTGGGCACCTGCGCGCGCAGACAAAGCGTTACCAGTCCGTTGAAAAGTACGGAATGGTTTGGGTCTGTCTCGAAGACAAGCCGCATTTCCCGCTTCCCGAATATCCCGTCTGGGACGATCCGGAGTTTCATTATGTAGCCGTTCCTCCCGATGACTGGAAATGCAGCGCCCCTCGCCGGGTGGAGAACTACACCGACTACTCGCATTTCGCGATCCTCCACGATGGTTACCTTGCCGATCGCACGGTTCCTCAGGTTCCTCCGCATGACGTCTGGCGCAACGACAACAAACTCGAAAACCTTCAGGGACAGGATGCATGGGTTCGGGTGCCGATCGATTCGGCAGCATGGGGTGGCAAGGACAAGCCGGAAGACCCGTATCTCCGCCTGCGTTTCAACTGGCGCGTGTTCATGCCGTTGACCTGCGTGTACGACATCACGTTTCAGGACGGCAACCGGTACCACCTGCTGTTCCACCCGACACCAATGGGGCCGAAGAAGATCCGCAACTTCACCGTGTCGTCTCGCGACTTTGGCGATCGGAATAATGCAAAGCAGGAGCTCAGTGACTTCGTCAAGCTGATCTACGATCAGGACAAGTATGTCGTCGAGTCTCAACGCCCGGAGGAATTGCCGGAAGACTTGACGAAAGAGATGCATCTGAAGGGTGTCGACAAATTCTCTGTCGAGTACAGGCTTTGGCTGCTGGAACTCGCAAAGCAGTTGACTCGTGAATGAACCATCGGGAGGTGGAGCGAAATGAAGATCGAAGTGGATATGAATAAGTGCGTCTGCGCGGGAATGTGCATTTCTCTCGCGCCAACGTTGTTTGACCTTGACGGGAATGCGCGATTGATCGTGATCAAGAGCGAATGCACCACCCCGAAGGAGGTCAAGGAAGCAGAGGATGCGATCGCGTGCTGTCCCGTCGAGGCGATCCGGCTCAACGAAACAGCTTGCTCGAAATAACCTGCAAGCAGGGAGGGGCTTCGTGAATCAATCGAACAGGTCAGGGAGCCGCCGACGATCGGTGATCGTCGGCGGCGGTCTAGCTGGATTACGCGCGACTGAGGAGCTGCGTAAACGGGGCTACGACGGCAAGATCGCGATCGTATCTTCGGAGTCGCGCTTGCCGTACGACAAGCCGCCGCTTTCGAAGGCACTGCTTCTCGGCGCAACGACGCCAGAGCAGATCGCATACCGTAGCGAGAGCTTTTATCGCGACCATGACGTGGACTTGTACCTTTCGCATCGCGCAAGCGAGTTGCGCGTTCGCGAGCGCGTGCTGGTCGCGGGCGGTGCGTCGATAGAATTTGATGACTTACTGATCTGTACGGGCTCGTCCCCTCGTCCTCTTCCGCTCAAATCAAACTTGAGCGGCATCCATACGGTCGGCACTATCGACGACTCACTGAAGCTTCGCGCGGCCCTTGCAAAGGGCAGTCCGCGCGTGGTGATACTGGGTGCCGGCTTCATCGGCGCGGAGGTGGCCTCCAGTGCGCGCTCCTTGGGACTGGAGACCACCATCGTGAACCTGGCGGCAACACCGCTTGAGCGCGCAGTCGGTCCGCAGATGGGCGCACAGCTGTCTGCACTGCATTCGGACCATGGCGTCACGCTGCTCTGCGGCGTGACCATCGCCGAACTCTACGGCACGGAGCGCGTCGAAGAAATCCTGCTGAGCAACGGACAGCGGATTGCTTGCGACGTGCTGGTCGTCGGTGTTGGCTCGACGCCCAACATTGACTGGCTGGCGGGCTCTGACCTCACGCTGACAGGCGGCATTGCGTGCGACGCCGCGTTAGCGGCGGGACCGCCCGGTATCTATGCAGCGGGCGACGTTGCGTATTGGCCCAACGCAATGTTTGGCCGATCGATGCGTTGCGAGCAATGGACGAATGCCGCGGAGCAAGGGCGACATGTCGCAAGGAACATCATGGCCGGTTACGAGGCGAGAACGCCGTTCGTCGGAAGCAACTATTTCTGGTCCGATCAATATGGTCACCGCATCCAGTTTGCGGGGTCGGAGATGGCGGACGAGGTCAGGGTAGTCAAGGGCTCGTTCGAGAGCCGGCGCTTTCTTGCGTTTTACAGGAAGGGTGATGTTCTGTGCGGTGCGCTTGCGCTCGACGAATCGAAGGACCTGATGCTGGCAAAGGTTCTCATCGAAAGGCACACGCGCTGGGATCACGCGTGCGCAGCTTTGACCAAAGGCGTTGGCAAGGTCGCGAACGATTGCCTCGACGAGGTGTGAGGTCGGCAGAGCCAGCCTCACACTGCGTTCACCGCGCCAGATCCACGCACGTGCCGCACGGTGCATATGCGTCGAAGCCTTGTGAACTTTGAAACGGGAAGAACCTGCCACGATGCTGCGCAGGTTCTTCCCTGAAGCCGTTTAAGGCGAACGGCTGGCTATGTGCTATTTCTGGGTGATGACGCCCTTGATGAACCAGTTCATTTTCCAGAGATCCTGATCGGGAAGTACCTGGTCCGCTAACACGCGCGGCTTGCCATCGTTATCGCTGAGCGGGCCGGCATAGATCTGCTTGCCTTTGATGATCGCGTCGCGTTCAGCCAGGATGAGCGCCTGCTTGTCTGCGGGAACGGCGCTGCCGAAGCCGGCGATATCGGTGCCGCCGTCCTTCATTTCGATCAGCACGCCGTTCGGTGCCGGTTGCCAGGAACCCGCGGCGATCTTGCGCACTTCGGGAATGAGAAATCTGTCCCAGACCCAGACGGACGAGCAGACGGTGGCTTTGGGCGCGAAGGACCGCATGTCGCGATGGTGCCCGGTGCCATGTATGCCGCGCTCCTGCGCAACGAGCTGGACGGTCGGGGAATCGACGTGCTGGCCGATCACGTCGATCCCGTGATCGGCGAGGGCGGTGGCCGCTGCGCGCTCCTTGACGGGGTCGTCCCACGAGCCCGTGAACACGACGGTGAGCTGCGCGTTGGGGTTGATCTTTCGCGCGCCGAGTTCGTAGGCATTGATGGTCCAGTTGACGACCCCGAAAGGGTTGGCGGCGACGAAACCGAGCTTGCCGGTTTTGGAGGCGGCTGCTGCTGCCATGCCGCAGAGGTACTGACTTTCGTAGGTGCGGCCGTAAAACGATTCGAGATTCGGACCGTTGGTGGTGCCCGCTGCATTGAGAAAGGCGACATCAGGGTGACGCTTCGCGAGATCCTTGAACGCGTCGGCGTAGCCGAATGCCGTGCCGATGATGATGTTGTTGCCACGCTTGATCAGCTGCTCGACGGTGGATTCGACCACGCTTGTCACTTCGGGAACGTTCTCCACGTAGGCGATCTTCTCGCCAAACGCCGTCTCCATCTTCGCTCTCGCTTCATCGAACGATTGAGACCAGCCACCGTCGGTTTTCGAGCTGAAGTACACCATCGCGATCCTGGGCTTGGCTTTGAGAGCAAAGCCGTCCGCATGCGCTGTGGTGATGCCGCTTAAAGCCATCGATATTGCCATTGCCAGAAAACGACGACGCATAAGTCACCTCTGAAGGAAGTTGGGGATGCGACCAGTTGCCGGAACAAAAGCCTGGTGACGAGCGTGCCCGTCACTGCTTTTTCCAGGGGCGGAAATGCAGGCATCGCGCTTCGCCGATCGACGAGCGTGCGTAGCGCGGGTGCAGCGGGACCGGTTGCTCGGTACGCGGACGGCTTATCGCCGCTCCTCGCGGATGTAGGGTTCGCCGAGTGCGCATGGCGTGTCGTCGGCGCCGCGGCTTGCGATTGCAACCCGAATCATCACGGCGAGCGTGATCACGTACGGTGTCGAGAGCACGTAGTACTGCGGCAGGCTGATGCCGGCCGCGGCCATTTGCGGTATCAGTGCCTCGATCGCGCCGAACAGCAGTGCGCCAATCAGCGCGCGGCCCGGCGACCAGCGCGCGAAGATGACGAGGGCCACCGCGATCCATCCTCGTCCGTTGGTGATGTCGGCGACCCAGATATGGGTGCTGACGACCGCGATGTATCCTCCCGCCAACCCCACCAGCATCGAACCGGCGATGATGGCGAGAAACCGGATTCGCAACACGGACAAGCCGGCGGCGTCGGCGGCCTGAGGGTTCTCTCCGACTGAGCGCAAACGCAGCCCACTGACGGTACGTTCGAGATACCAGGCGACGCCCGCAAAAATCAGCGGTGTCAGATAGACCACGAGGTTCTGCCTGAATAGAGGCCCAAGCAACGGAAGCTGCGTGAGAGGCGTCAGCGCAATGACGGGCAGGCCGCTGACGGGCTGGTTGACCCAACCCGTCAAGGTACCCACCAGGCTGGTCAGTCCCTGGCAAAAGAACACCAGCGCCAGCCCCGAAATGACCTGATTGACGCGCAACCACACGACCATCACAGCGAACAGGATCGACACGATGCCACCCGCCAGCATGGAGACGATCAACGCGATACCCGCGTGCTGGGCAGTGAGCTGTGCGCCGATGCCGGCCAGCGCTCCGACGAGCATCAAACCTTCGGCGCCCAGGGAGAGGACGCCCGCCCGCTCGCTGACGATCAAACCAAGAGAGGCAAGCGCGAAAGGCACGGCAAAGTCCGGCACATTGCCGATCCAACTGGAGATCAGGTTCATGCGGTCTTCCCCACAGGTGACAGGCGGTAACGGATGAAGAAGTCAGATGCGGCAACCGTGATGACGAGAATCGCCTGGATCAGCTGCACCATTGAGAACGGAATCTGATAGAGCACTTGCAGGCTGCGGCCGGTGACGAACAATGCAGCCACCAGAAGCGCGACGCCGCTGGCGGCGATCGGATTGTTGCGGGCGAGGAAGGCGATCAGGATGCCGGAGAAGCCGTATCCCGCGTAGAAGTCCTGCGTGAGCCGTGCTTCCTGGCCCGCGACCACGATGAATCCGGCAAACCCCGCCAGCGCACCTGACAGCAGGACGGCGCCGGCGACCACATTGCGCACGGGTACACCGAGAGCGTGCGCCGCGCGTGCGTTGATGCTGACGAATCGCATGTAGACGCCCGCACGGCTGCGCTGCAGAAACCACCAGGCGGCAAGCGCAAATAACACGGCTAGCAGGATCGCGCTGCTGTATCCGTTCCAAAAGTCCGGCAGACGCTCGGTGACGAGGAAGACACGCGAATGAGGAAATGAATCTTTCGGGTCCTTCCATTGGCCATAGACAAGGTTGAGCAGGAAATTGCCCGCCACGTAGTTGAGCATCAGCGTCGAGATGATTTCGCTGATGCCCATGCGCATCCTGAGCACGAGCGGTAGTACTGCCCACAGTGCGCCACCCGCCAGCGCGGCGGCGCCCATCACCCATAACTTCGCGCCGGATGAGCCGACATCGCCGAGCACCACGGCCGTCGCGGCGATGGCGCCCCATACCATCTGGCCTTCGAGGCCGAGATTCCAGAAGCGCACGCGAAATGCCATTGCTGCGGCGAGTCCAATCATGACCAACGGTGCGGCCTGGATGAGGACGGTGCGGATGCTGTCGGCATTGCCCAGTGTCTCGACGACGAACTCATTGAACAGGTCGCGGCCAGAAATGCCCGCTTCCATCAGGATCACGGCACAGATAGCGAGGCCCACCACGATCGACGATGCGAGCACGATGCCCTGCTTGTGCCACGCCATGTCCTGGCGTAACTCCAGCGCGTAATGCCGCGCTGGCGAAAAGCGGCGTGGAGGATCTGCAACGGCGCCCGCGGGGTGCGGTCCGAAGGAAGCGGCAGGTTCGTCGTTGCGCGCGCGGTCCTGCACGCACGCTTCGGCCTGACCGGACGGTACGGTGTCTGTCATGGATGTTCCTGTTAAGGTGGGCGTCAGGCGTGGGCGACCATCGCTTGACCGATGGCCAGTCTGTCCATTGGCGTGCTGAAATCGCCAACGATGCGCCCGCGCGCCATGACGCCGACCCGGTCTGCAAGCGCCAGAATTTCATCGAGGTCCTCGCTGATCAGCAGCACGGCGGCGCCTGCATCGCGAGCCGCGCGAAGCCGTGCATGAACCTGGGCGCTTGCGCGCACATCGAGCCCGCGACCGGGGCTGTGCGCAAGCACCAGCCGAGGCCGTCGGTCGAATTCGCGCGCGATCACCAGCTTCTGCGCGTTGCCGCCGGAGAGGAGGGCCACTTTCTGGCGCAGCGAACGTACGCCGAGCACGTCGAAGTGGCGGACGGCTTCGGCGGCATCCGCTTCCATGCGCCGATAGTTGAGCCACAACGGGTTGCCGTATCGACCCGCATGGATCTGCCCGATCGCGAAGTTCTCGCCTACCGATAGCGATCCGGCAAGCGCGAGAGCCTGGCGATCGGCGGGGATGCAGGCGATGCCCATGTTGCGTCGATCGACGGTGCTTGCGCGTCGCAGATCGCCAGCGCCTTCGATCACCATTGCGCCATCGTCCACCGGCAGCAAGCCCATGATCGCCTGCATCAATTCGCCCTGACCGTTCCCGCCTACGCCAGCCAGCCCGTAAATCTCTCCCGCGTGCACAGTCAGGTCGACGCCATCGAGCGCGGGCTGTCCCTGCCGTGTGCCGCTACGCAATGCCGCGCTGCGCACGCCCTGCAGCAGCAGCCGAGGTTGGGCACGCATCCGCTTCACATTGGGCAGGGGAGCTTCGTGCGCCACGGTCTCGCCCACCGCCTGCCTGACCAGTTCGGCTTCAGGCACATCGGACGGCGCGAGCGTGCTGATGGTGCGGCCCGAGCGCATCACCGTGACACGGTCGGCATAGCGGCGCACGTCGGCCATCTTGTGCGTGACCAGCACCACGGCCGAGCCGCGCGACGCGAGCAGCCTGATCGTTTCGAGCAACTTCGCGGCTTCCCGGTCGGTGAGCACGGCCGTCGGTTCGTCGAGCACGAGAATGCGCGCACCGGCCAGCAGCACCTTGAGGATCTCGACGCGCTGCTGTTCGGCCACCGACAGCTGGGCAATGCGCCGGTCCGGATCGATCTCGAATCCGAGTGTCTGGCACTGCGCGTGGATGGCCTCGCGCACCTGCGCGAGACGCTTGCGGTAGCGTGTGTGCGCGTTCGTGTCCGCTGGCATGCCCAGCAGGATGTTTTCAGCGACCGTGAAGCGGGATACCAGTTTGAAATGCTGATGAACCATGCCGATGCCGAGGCGAGCCGCGTCGCGAGGGCCATCTAGTCGCACCGCGCGACCGTCGACGGAAATGGTGCCCGATTCTGGCGCATAGAGGCCTGCGGCGACATTCATCAGCGTGGATTTGCCCGCGCCGTTTTCACCGAGCAGCGCATGCACCTCGCCCCAGTGGACACGAAAGTGCGCGTTGTTCAGTGCGACGAATGTATCGAATGACTTGTGAATTCCGACCAGTTCGAGTGCCATCGACATACGAGTCCCTCAGCTTGGTTTGTATGGGAGTCCGTCACGGGGAACGCCTTGCAGCACGGCTGGCGGATCGCGCCTGCAAGTGCGTCGGCGCGGGTCACCTGCATGTTTGTGAGGATTCCATATCTGACTGATGCTTCGATGGCAGGATCACCAGTCAAAATAGGTTCGAACATAGGCAGTCGACGTCGTATTCGGATTAGCGTAGTGGGATCAAAGAGAAGCCGTTTGTCGATCCGATCTGTACAGTTGCTAAGAGGCAATGCCCGATTCGGGTTGTGGAAAAAAATGGATGATCGGCTTAAAGCACCGCGCGGCCGCGTTCGAATCGCTAGCCGCCGCCGGCGTGTGCCGGTGGGAGCACCGCCGCGCGACGTGCATCGGGGCGAACGGCGGCCAGCACGAGGCCGGTAATCAGCTTCTCGGCTTTGTTGAAATTGCTGCTGCTGAGCTTCGCGCTGTCGATGAAGAACGATATCTGCGCGCTAAAGTCCGCATATGACTGAGTCATCGCCCAGATCGCGAATAACAGGTGCGTCGCGTTAGTCGGCGCGAACGCCTTAGTGCTTGATGAGGGAGCGGCACCCGTCAGCTGTGCTGGGCGCGTTGGGAAACTGCTCGAAGAAACGTTTGAAGCTCCGGCGAACCACAATAGGCGACATTGAAGCGAAACCAGACGCTTCGCGTCGGGCGTTCGAGTGAGAATAATTGGCCGCCTGCGAGTGCGATACCTGCCGTATGGGCTTCTTTGGTGATCTGCTCGGTATTGAAGTGGGCGGAAGGCTCGACGTCCCAACCGGCGCTGACGAAGAGTCCCCCTTTGGGTGTGGCGAGCGGCGCGATGCCAATCTCAGCCAGCAGCGACAGAAATTGTTCACGTTCGTTCGCGAGCCGCATGCGCAGCCGGTCGATGTAGCGGCGGTGGCCAGGGTCCGACAGCACTTCGAGAACGCACCGCTCGTTGAATTCCGACGTCGTCAGGCCGCACGTCATCTTCACGCTGACGATGTCGGGCACGAGACGCGCGGGACACAGAATGAAACCGGCGCGAAGCGATGGGGCAATCGTCTTCGAGAAGCCGCCCAGACAGATCACCCGGTTCAATCCGTCGAGGGACGTCAGCGACGGGTCTGACGGCGAGGCAAGATCGCGAAAAGCATCGTCTTCGATAATCAGAAAGTCATGTTGTTCAGCGAGTGCAACCACCCGGTAGGCCTGGGCTGCCGGCAACGTGGTCGACAGTGGGTTCTGCAGAACGGGACTCAGGAAGATCGCCTTGGGCCGATGGTTCGCGGCCAGCGCCGCCAGCTTGTCGAGGTCCAGACCGTCTTGCCCGCGTGGGACGGCGAGCAGATGAACGCCGTAATTGCGCAGAAGATGACGAAGGTTGAAGTAGCCGGGATCTTCGACGAGTACCGTGTCGCCCGGTTTCAGGATGCTGCGGGCCACGAGGTCGAGACCGTGCGACACGCCGTTCGTCAGAATGATCTGCTCAGGCGAGACATTGCAGAATCGTTCGGTGAATCCGCGCGCGAGCAGCTGGCGCAGCCGTTGGAAGCCGAGGGGATGACCGTAACCGACCAGACTCTCGGCGGGCATCTTGATGGCCTGTCTGACCGCCTGAAGAATCATGCTCTCGCTATACCACTCTGGCGGCAGAACGCCCGAGCCAACAGGAAGCAAGTTGGGCGCCTGGTTCCAGACCAGCACGGGCAACCATGCACTGGCGGCGTCCTCGGCCTCTTTGGGCGACTCTTCGCGCGGCGGGGGAACTTGCGTCGTGCGCGACGTGATGAAGTATCCCGATCCGGGACGTGAATTCAGTACCCGCTTCGAAACCAGTTCGTCGTATGCTTCGGCGACCGTAAAGGTGCTGACGCCAAGTGCCTTTGCAAGCTCCCGCACGGATGGCGTCTTCGTTCCCGCGCGCAGGCGACCGGATTCGACCATCTCATCGAGTTTGGCAACGATTTGATCTACCAGACTGATGCCTCGTTGGCGCTCAACGCGCAACTCTTCCAGAAGCGTCGATTCACGCGTACGTGACGAAGCTCCTCGAGCCGTCGTGGCACCAAACTGACTGTCCGACATCGTGTTCCTCGTTAGAGATAACCGTTCATGCGGCGTCGAATCTTTATATGTCGCATCGAGTCGTGCTGTCGTGCACTCTCGCCGTGAGCAGGCGTCGAGCATTCCAGCTTCAAGTCTCCGACTAGCAGCGTTTTGTCGCCCCATCTTGTCCAGACGGTCAAATACCTGTCAATCGGTAAATTCCTTTGAATCGCAAGCGGTCCATCGGTTCTTATTGCCAACTCATTGCCGACAGCTGTGCAGGTGGCGGGACCTACACGGCAGGAGCGGCGTTCATTGACGGTAGGACGAGTATCTGAATGCTGTGCATGTCCCGTTGCTGTTTGCGCTCCTAACATGCGATTCATGTTTTACCGCACGGTCAAAATCCGTTCGACACAACTGCATCGCGAGGAGACGAATATGCTGATTGGTGTTCCAAAGGAAATCAAGAACCACGAATACCGCGTTGGCCTGACGCCCGCGAATGTACGCGAACTGCGCGCGCGTGGTCACGACGTGCTCGTGCAGAAAGACGCGGGTGTCGAAATCGGCCTGCGAAACGAGTTCTATATCGCAGCAGGCGCCACCATCGTCGACTCCGCGCAGACGATATTCGCGAGTGCCGACATGATCATCAAGGTCAAAGAGCCTCAGCCATCCGAATGCGCCATGCTGCGCGAGGGGCAAATCCTGTACACGTATCTGCACCTTGCTGCCGACCCGGAGCAAACTGCTGCGCTGGTCAAGTCGGGGGCCGTGTGCATCGCGTACGAGACCATCACCGGCCCGAAGGGCGACTTGCCGCTGCTCGCGCCGATGAGCGAGGTGGCGGGTCGCATGTCGGTACAGGCTGCCGCCTCGTACCTGGAAAAGGCGAAGGGAGGGATGGGCACGTTGCTTGGCGGGGTGCCCGGCGTCCCGCCCGCTCATATCGCCATCATTGGCGCGGGCGTCGTGGGAACGAATGCGTTGCAGATGGCGATGGGACTCGGTGCTCGTGTGACCGTGCTGGACAAGAACGTTGACCGTTTGCGTCAACTGGACCTGATCCATGGCAATCGCATCAGCACGCTCTACTCGAATGAGCAGGCGATCGAAGATGTCGTCAGCACGGCCGACGCGGTGATCGGCGGCGTACTCGTGCCGGGTGCCGCCGCACCGAAGCTCGTCACACGATCCATGATTTCACGGATGACCCCAGGCGCCGTCGTCGTCGACGTCGCCATTGATCAGGGCGGCTGCTTCGAGACATCGCATGCGACGACTCACGCCGATCCGACGTTCGTTGTTGACGGCGTCGTGCACTACTGCGTGGCGAACATGCCTGGTGCGGTTGCACGCACGTCGACCCTGGCGCTCAACAACGCGACGATCGGGCATGCAATCGCCATCGCCGACAAGGGCTGGATGCGAGCGATCACGGACTCCGTGCACCTGAAACACGGCCTTAACGTCTGTTTTGGGCACGTCACCTATGAAGCGGTGGCGCGCGACCTTGGCTATTCGTACGTTTCTGCCGATTCGCTGATTTTATGAAGACCGGGCTCGCTGAACAGCGAATCAAGCCATGCATATTGTGATTCGCGGCGGTACGGCTCTCGCTGCCGGCGCCAAGGCCTGACGGTGACACAGCGAATGTGATGCAGTGTCGCGCGAAAAGGCTCTGTTTCCATCACATCTGATCAGGACGACTTATGTTATCGAGGGATACCGCACTAAGCATCGAGGACGCGGATGCCGTCGAGCTCGGCGGCTGGATGGCGGTGGCACGGGGCATTCGCGCTGCTGAATGGGGCAATACCGTCACCTATTCGCGCAAGGTCTTCATTCCGCTTACCAATCTCTGCCGTGACCAATGCGGCTACTGTACGTTCGCGCGCCAACCGGGCGAGCCTTCCGCCGGATACCTGAATCCGGATCAGGTCATGGAGATCGCCCGGCACGGCGAGCGGCTCGGTTGCAAGGAGGTGCTGTTTTCGCTCGGCGAAAAACCCGAACTGCGCTATGTGGAGGCGAGAAGCATGCTGGCGCGGCTCGGCTATGCGACGACGATGGACTATGTCGTCGCCATGTGCGAGCGCGTGCTCAGCGAGACGACGCTGATTCCGCACGTCAACGCCGGGACGCTGAGTGTCGACGAAATCGCGAGACTGAAGCATGTGTGCGGCAGCGTGGGCCTGATGCTGGAGAACGTCAGCCGCAGGCTCACGAAGCCGGGCATGGCGCATCACGCGTGTCCGGACAAGGTGCCCGTGCAGCGGCTGCGCGCGCTCGAGCGCATGGGGCTGGCAAAGCTGCCGACGACGACAGGCATTCTGATTGGAATCGGGGAGACGTGGGAGGAAACGATAGACAGCCTGATCGCGATCGCCGGGCTTCATGAGCGGCACGGTCACATCCAGGAAGTCATCGTGCAGAACTTCCGGGCAAAGCCTGGCACCCCGATGGCGCAATGGCAGGAACCGGATCTCTCGGCGATGTTGAGAACCTTGACGGCCGCGCGTCTGTTGCTTCCTGCCGGAATCTCGCTGCAGGCGCCGCCCAATCTCAGCGAAGAATTCGAGTGCTACCTCGACGCGGGCATCAATGACTGGGGCGGCATTTCGCCGCTGACGCCCGATTTCATCAATCCCGAGCGCGCGTGGCCGGCGGTCGCGGAAGTAGCGAGACGCAGCCGGCAGCGCGGTTTCGAGCTTGCCGAACGCCTGACGGTTTATCCGCGATACATCGACGCTGACAGCGGTTTCGTCTCCCCCAGCCTGTTTGCAACGCTCGGCCGGGCCGCACGCGCCGACGGTCTGGCGCGTGCCCAGTTTCATCAGGTCGCGACGAACGCATCGATAAAGGAGTGCGCGTGATGACGGCAACCGCTGATCAGGCATGGCTCGACTACCTGCGAGCTCAGGCCGGAATCGATGATCCGACGCACGCATTGGGGCGTGCCGCGCCCCCGATCCGCTCGATGCTGGAGCAGACCATCGCCGGCCGCGAGTTGTTGCGCAGCGAGGCGGAGGTGCTCTTCGCGACGGATGGCGACGACCTGAAGGCCGTCATCGCGGCGGCGGACCATGTGCGGCGCGCACGGGTGGGCGATGCGGTGAGTTTCGTCGTGACGCGCAACATCAACTTCACCAATGTCTGCTACATGGGCTGCCGGTTTTGCGGTTTCGCCAGGCGTCGTGAAGAGGCGGGTGCGACGTTGATGGGTTTCGACGAAGTCGCACACCGGGCTGAAATTGCGCGGCAGCGTGGCGCCACCGAGGTATGCGTGCAAGGCGGGCTGCATCCCGACATACCTGGCACGTATTACCGGGATCTGGTCGCTGCGATCAAGGCGCAGGTGCCGCAGATCCACGTGCATGCGTTCTCGCCGTTCGAGGTCTGGTACGGCTCGAAGAAACGTCACATGCCCGTCATCGAGTTTCTTCGCGAGCTCAAGGACGCCGGTCTCGGTTCGATCCCTGGGACGGCTGCCGAAATCCTCGACACGGAGGTGCGTCAGAAACTCACGCGCGACAAGCTCTCGGCCAAAGCGTGGGTCGAGGTGATCCGTGCGGCGCATCAGGCGGGACTGCGCAGCACGTCGACGATCATGTATGGACATATCGACGAGCCGCGCCATTGGGCCGCGCACCTCGATCTGCTCCGGTCGATTCAAAAGGAGACGGGCGGATTCACCGAGTTCGTCCCGCTGGGCTTCGTGCACAGCGAGGCGCCGCTCTATATCGAGCGGGAGATACCCGGCGTTCGCGCTGGTGCGACGCTCGTCGAGCACCTGAAAATGCACGCCATCGCGCGCCTGATGCTGGCGGGATGGATCGACAACATCCAGGTGTCGTGGGTCAAGCTCGGTCCGCAGACGGGGCAAGCGCTGCTTTCGGCGGGCGCGAACGATTTCGGCGGGACGCTGATGGACGAATCGATCTCGCGTTCGGCCGGTGCGTCGTTCGGCGAGGAGATCACCGCTGCCGAGATGGTTCAGATCATTCGCGATGCCGGGCGCCAGCCGGTCCGGCGCAGCACGCTCTACGGGACGCTCGAACACTACGACGACCATGACCCCGTGACGATCGCGCCGTTGAAACCTCGCGACTACGATCCCGTGTCGTTCATCCGGAAGCGTCCCGCCCCTCCCGCCCCTGTTGGTGTCGAGCTTGTCGAGGCCAGCCATGGCTAGGCCCGGCGCATATCCGGAAGTCGTGCTGCTCGCGGGCGGCGTGGGCGGCGCGCGGATGGCGGCCGGCCTCGAGAAGGCGCTCCCCGCCGGTGCGCTGACCGTGGTGGCCAACGTCGGCGACGACGACCGCTTCCACGGGCTGCAGGTATGCCCGGACCTCGACACGATTCTCTACACGCTGGCGGGCGTTGTCGATCGGGGGCAGGGCTGGGGCGTCGAACGCGACGGCACTCGCGTACTCGACCAGCTCGGCACGCTAGGCGCGCCCACGTGGATGAAACTCGGGGACCGCGACATGGCGTTGCACATCTATCGCACATGGAGGCTCTCGCTGGGCTGGCGGCTCACGCAGGTGATGGGCGAGATTTCGCGAAGGATGGGCGTCGAGTCGATCCTGCTGCCGGCAAGCGACGATCGCGTTCCGACGCAGGTGCTCACGGATTCGGGCATGTACCCGTTCCAGGAGTGGTTCGTCGCGCATCGCACAGTGCCGCAAGTGCGTGCGCTCCGCTATCTGAACGCCGACAGGGCCAGCATCACGGCGGAGGTGATCGAGGCGATCGCGCACGCGGGGCTGGTCGTCATCGCGCCGTCCAACCCTTTCCTGTCGATCGAGCCGATGCTTGCTTTGCGCGGGATGCGCGACGCGTTGCGCGCGCGGCGCGCCCCATGCGTGGCCGTCTCGCCGTTGATCGGCGGGAAGGCCGTGAAGGGCCCGCTCGACAGGATGATGGCCGCGTTGGGTCTTCCCGCTGGAAACGGAGGCATCGCGCAGCGATATGGCGATCTGATCGACGGCATCGTGATCGACCAGCAGGATGCCGACGATCGCGCCGCGTTGCGCGATGGCGGGCTGGCGGTGTTCGCCACCCGAACGTTGATCGGCGAACGGGAGCGTGCCGCGATCCTGGCGCGGCAGATCATCGCGTGGGCGCACGGGCTGACTGTGCGCGCCGCAGGTGAGCGGTGTGCGTCGCACGGAGCAACATCATGAAGACGATCATCACGGTTGCAATGAAGGACCCGGCGCACGCGAAGACGAGACTGTCATCGACGTTCAACCCGGCGAGCCGTCGCAAACTCGCGTTGGGGCTGTTCGACCGCGCGTTGTCATTCTTCTCCCGGGCCTATCCGGAACACGAGCTTGCCGTCGTCACCGCGTCGACGCTGATCGCGCAACACGCGCGCCTGTACGGGGCGCTTGTCATTCGCGAGCACGCCGAGGCCGGACTGAACGAGGCGGCTGGGCTCGCCGTCGACTATGCGATCCGCCATGGTTACGAACGTGTCGCGATCGTGCCCGGCGATATTCCGATCTGGTTGCGCGAAGAAGTGGATCAATTGCTGGCGCGCGCGCGGCGATTCGAGTGCGTGGTCGCTCAAGCGCATGACGGCGGGACCAACATGCTGATCCTGTCTCCTCCGCGGCGCCTCGACTTCTGCTACGGCGCGCAATCGGCTAGCCGGTATGAAGCGCTCGCGAAATCGCTCGGCATGTCGTGCACGCGCGGCCTGTTGCCTTTCATCAGCCGCGACATCGATACGGTCGAGGACTGTCTGCTGCTGGGCAGGCGGGACGACGCAGCGAGAGATCACATCGAGGCGAAGACGGAGGAAGGTCATGCGTGAGGCGGCGCCTTCCTTGCAGATGTTCACGCTACACGGCATCCCTGATGTTCGGGCGGGAGACGACGTCGGACGTTTCTTGCACGACGCGATGGTCAGGTCGAACGAACAGTGGCGGACGGGCGATGTGGTTGTGGTCGCGCAAAAAATCGTCTCGAAAGCGGAGAATCGCTTTCGAAGAATCCGCGATATCACGCCATCCGATCGCGCCGGCGAGTACGCGAACCAGACAGGCAAGGACCCGCGCAAGGTCCAGGCGATTCTCGACGAATCGACGGAAGTCATTCGCGTCGCCGCGGCACCGCCTGACGGCGTCATCATCACGCGCCACCGCAGCGGATGGGTTTGCGCGAACGCTGCGATCGACGAGTCCAACGTCGGGGAGGACGGCACGCTGCTGCTGTTGCCCGTCGATCCCGACGCCAGCGCACATCGCATTGCGCAGACGATCGGACAGCACGCCGGGGTTCGCCCCGGCGTGATCATCAGCGACACGTTCGGCCGCCCGTGGCGGCGCGGACTCGTCAACATCGCGATCGGACTCGCCCAGGTCGCCGG
>BBSL01000186.1 GCA_001319865.1 Burkholderia sp. E7m39
GGACTCGCCCAGGTGCCGGCCGTGCACGACTGGATCGGTCGCGGCGATGCCTACGGCAGGCCGCTTCGCGTGTCGCAACCCGCGTTCGCCGACGAGATCGCCGCGGCGGCTGGACTCCTGATGGGAAAGGACAGCTTTACACCCGCTGTGGTCGTGCGAGGTCTGTCGTGGCAAGCCGATCCCGCTGCCAGTGCCAGACAGTTCGTACGCCCGTTCGATGAGGATCTATTCAAATGAAGATCGCGATACTAGGTGGAACCGGACCGCAAGGGCAAGGCCTTGCGCTGCGCTTTGCCAGGGCTGGCGTGGACGTGGCATTGGGGTCGCGCGAGCGCGCGCGCAGCGAGGAGATCGCCGCGTCGCTGAACGGCAAGCTCGACGGCCATCCGGGCCGTGGCTCGATCGACGGCTATGCGAACGATGAGGCCGTGCGCGAGGCGCATGAAATCGTGATGCTGGCCGTGCCGTATGCCGGTCACTGCGCAACGCTCGATTCGATTCGCAAGGATCTGCACGGAAAGATTCTCGTCGACCTTGTCGTACCGCTCGCGCAGAACGATCCGAAGCTGTATAGCCCTCCTCCCGAGGGGTCGGCGACGGAGGCAGCGCAGGCTCTGCTCGGAGACAGCACGCGAGTGGTCGGCGCCTTGCACAACGTATCGGCGCATACGCTCAACCACCTCGAGCAGCGGATCAACTGTGACGTTCTGGTGTGCGGTAACGACTCGCTTGCCGCGCAGACCGTCATGGATCTGATCGGGAAACTCGAGGTATCCGCCTATTACGCGGGACCGGCAAGCAGTGCGCGCTGCATCGAGGCGATCACGCCGATATTGATCCGGCTCAACATCAGCAAGAAAGTGCCATTCAGTCATGCCGGAATCCGGATATGGGCGCCGGACGCATCGGTGTGAGATCAACCAACCTCCATAGGGGACACTCGTCATGCAATTCGGTATCTGCTTCAAGGGCTTCGTCTCTCCCGACCGCGCGCGCGCCTTGGTGCGTCTCGCGGAGGCTCACGGCTTCGAATACTGCTGGTTCTACGACTCGCACATCTTGTGGCGTGAGTCGTTCGTCGCGATGGCCATGTGCATGGAACACACGCGCAACATGCGCTTCGGTCCCTGTGTGACGAACCCGGAGGTTCGGGAATGGTCACTGGCCGCATCGCTGTACGGCAGCCTCGCGCGTCAGTCGAACGGACGCTTCGACATCGGTCTGGGCCGTGGCGACAGTTCGCGGCGCGTGATGGGCAAGAAGCCGACGACGATGGATCGTGTGGCCGATTTCACCCGAAGCGTGAAGGCGATGGTACGAGGCGAGGAGGTGACATACGAGGATGCCGCCGCGCCCGTCAAGTTTCCGTGGGCAACCGGCTACGAACTGCCCGTGTGGATTGCCGCATACGGTCCCATCGCGCTCAAATGCGCAGGCGAGCACGGCGACGGCCTGATCCTGCAGATCGCCGAGCCAGGACTGTGCAAGTGGTTCACGGACCAGGCCGTGGAGGCCGGCAAAGCAGCCGGCCGCGACATGTCGAGTTTCAAGGTGCAGGCCGCGGCGCCGGCGCACTTCGGCACGCTCGACGAATGCATCGAAGCGACCAGGTGGTTTCCGGCGATGGTCGGTAACCATGTCGCCGACATCGTCGACAAATATGGCAAAGACTCCGGACTCGTGCCGAAGAGCCTGACTGCGTACATCGAAAAGCGGCGTGGTTACGATTACTCGAAGCACGGTCAAAGCGACAACCCATTCCTCGATTTCATCACGCCTGACGTCGTGGACAGCTTCTGCGTGCTCGGGACGCCGGAGCGTCACATCCAGAAGATCCGGCACCTTCAGGAAGCGGGCGTGACGCAGTACAACATTTACCTCGACAACGGCCACGAAGCCGAGATCATCGAAACCTATGGTGAGAAAGTGATCCCTGCTTTCCGGTGATACCGGGCTACGGGCAGCCGCCGCGTGCGCGGCTGCCCCCTGGCGAGAAGAACAACGTGGAGGAGAAGGAACGTGAGCGAGCTGAGAATCGACGGCGAACGTTTGTGGCGTTCGCTCATGGAGCTTGCACGGATCGGTGCGACAGAAAAGGGCGGTGTGAAACGCCTGGCATTGACGGATTTCGACAGGCAAGGGCGCGATCAGGTGGTCGCATGGGGCCGCGACGCAGGGCTGGATATCACGGTCGACCAGATAGGCAACATCTTCATGCGCCGCCCTGGCCTGGACCCCAGCCGGGCCCCCGTGGTGTCCGGCAGCCACATCGATACGCAGCCGACGGGAGGAAAGTTCGATGGCAACTATGGCGTCCTTGCCGCACTGGAGGTTGTCCGCACCTTGAACGCCGAGGGCATCGAGACGCAGGCGCCGATCGAGGTCGCGATCTGGACCAACGAGGAGGGCTCCCGCTTCGTTCCCGTGATGATGGGATCGGGCGTGTTTTGCGGCGCATTCACGCTGGATCATGCGTATGCAGCGGCCGACATCGACGGCAGAACGGTGCGTGAAGAGCTGCAGCGCATCGGCTATCTCGGCAGCGAGGTGCCGGGCCGGCATCCGATGAGCGCCTATTTCGAGGCCCATATCGAGCAGGGACCGGTCCTCGAGGATGCGGGCAAGGTCATTGGCGTGGTGCCTGCCGTGCTGGGTCTTGCGTGGTACGACTGCGAGGTCACGGGCATGGAGGCGCACGCCGGGCCCACGCCGATGGACTTGCGCAAGGACGCGCTGCAGGTCGCGACGCGGATCATGCAGGAAGCCGTCGCGATCGCCAACCGGTATCCGCCGTATGGGCGCGGCACGGTTGGCTTCGTGCAGGCTTTCCCGAACAGCCGCAACGTGATACCGGGCAAAGTGAAATTCAGCATCGATCTGCGCAATGTCAGCGACGATCTTCTGAACCGGATGCACGACGAACTCGTGCGATACATCGACCGCGTGCAGAACGAAAGCGGCATGCCGATCCGTATCGAGCGGGTCTCCTATTACCCTCCCTGCGACTTTCACCGGGATTGCGTCGGCGCCGTGCGGGCGGCGGCGGACGCACTGGGTTATTCGTCGATGGATGTCGTCTCGGGAGCAGGGCACGACGCAATCTACGCGGGCCGTGTCGCGCCTGCGGGAATGATCTTCGTTCCATGCAAGGACGGTATCAGTCACAACGAAATTGAAGACGCGCGTGCCGAACACATTGAAGCAGGTTGCAACGTGCTGTTGCACGCGATGTTGCTGGTCGCGGGGACTTGACTAACAGGCATCGCACATCGCGCGTTGAAGCATTGGCGGCAATGTCGAGGATGCCGATCTGGCGGGCGCCGGCAATCCGTCGTCCACCGCTTAACTTTGGAACGACTATGTTGATAGGGGTACCGCTCGAAACAGCAACTGGCGAGACGCGCGTGGCGGCGACGGCGGAGACCGTCGGAAGGCTCGTCGCGCGAGGGCATCAGGTCATCGTGCAACGTGGCGCGGGTTGGGCCGCCAGTCAGCTGGACGCGGCGTATGTATCCGCCGGTGCGCAGCTTGGCGACGCGAGTGACGCGCTGCGCGCGCAAATCGTGCTGAAAGTACGTGCCCCGAGCGAAATCGAACTGAAGAAAATGAAGCACGGTTCGGTCGTCATCGGGATGCTCGATCCGTTCAATGCGCAAAGCACGTCGGCGATGGCGGCGGCGGGGTTGACGGCGTTTGCGCTGGAAGCGGCGCCGCGCACCACGCGCGCGCAGAGTATGGATGTCCTCTCGTCTCAGGCCAATATAGCGGGGTATCGGGCGGTGATCGAGGCGACGCGTCTTTATCAGCGTTTCATGCCGATGTTGATGACGGCAGCGGGGACGGTCAAGGCTGCACGGCTGCTCGTGATCGGCGCCGGCGTCGCCGGGTTGCAGGCGATCGCGACGGCGAGACGCCTGGGGGCGGTCATCGAGGCGTCGGACGTGCGTCCCGCCGCAAAAGAACAGATCGAATCGTTAGGCGCGAAATTCCTCGACGTTCCCTATCTGACCGACGAAGAGCGCGAAATCGCGCACGGCACGGGCGGCTATGCCCGCCAGATGCCTGCGGACTGGCTGCGACGTCAGGCAGAACGGGTCGACGAACGAGCGGCGGCCGCCGACATCGTCATCACAACGGCGCTGATACCGGGTCGTCCGGCGCCCGTGCTTCTGCACGAAAGCACGGTCAGAAAAATGAGGCCCGGCTCTGTTGTGATCGACCTCGCTGCGGGACGCGGCGCGAACGGGGCCGGAAACTGTCCGTTGACGCAGCCCGACCGCGTCGTCGAATGTCACGGCGTGGTGATCGCGGGTTACACGAATCTTCCGTCGATGGTGGCCGCCGATGCATCCGCGCTCTACGCGCGCAATGTCCTCGATTTCCTCAATCTCGTCATCGACAACACGGGCCGCTTTGCGGTCAATGTCGACGATGAAATCGTCGCGGCCTGTCTGATGTGCCGCGACGGCGAACTTGCCAGAAAAGCGTAAGGAGAGTCCGCATGGAACTCGTCAACCATACGGTGATCAATCTGATCACCTTCGTGCTGGCCATATACGTCGGGTATCACGTGGTCTGGAACGTGACGCCGGCATTGCACACACCGCTGATGGCCGTGACCAACGCGATTTCGGCGATTGTCATTGTCGGCGCGATGCTGGCGGCGGGCCTCACGGTCGGCGGCACGGGCAAGTTCTTCGGCACGGTGGCCGTTGCGCTTGCCGCTGTCAACGTGTTCGGCGGCTTCCTCGTCACGAGGCGAATGCTGGAGATGTTCAAGAAGAAGGAGCCGAAGAAGATCGCGGCGCCGGGCGGTTCGAAGGAGGGTGCGTAAATGAGCCTGAACGTCGTTACGCTCCTTTATCTGATCGCCTCGGTCTGCTTCATCCAGGCCCTCAAGGGCCTGTCGAACCCGAAAACGGCACGAACCGGCAACGTGTTCGGCATGGTCGGCATGGCGATCGCGATTCTCACCACCGTCGCACTGATCGCGAAGCAGGCCGCGTTGCTCGGCTCGAATCTCGCGCTCGGCCTGTCGCTGGTATTCGTCGCGCTGATCGTCGGCGGCGCGATCGGTGCATTCGTCGCGGCGCGCGTCGAGATGACGAAGATGCCCGAACTGGTCGCGGCGATGCACTCGCTGATCGGTATGGCGGCTGTGTGTATCGCGTATGCCGTCGTGTCGGAACCGGCCGCGTTCGGCCTCGGCGCCGAGGAGGGCATTCCCGGCTTCCTGCCGTACGGCAACCGGATCGAGTTGTTCATCGGCACGTTCGTCGGCGCGATTACCTTTAGCGGTTCGGTCATCGCGTTCGGCAAGCTGTCGGGCAAGTACAAGTTCCGGCTGTTCCAGGGCGCGCCCGTCGTCTACGCCGGCCAGCATCTGATCAACCTGCTGCTCGCGCTCGCGATGATCGGCTTCGGCGTGATCTTCTTCCTCACGCAATCGTGGCTGCCGTTCATCATCATGACGCTGATCGCGTTTGCGCTCGGCGTGCTGATCATCATCCCGATCGGCGGCGCGGACATGCCGGTGGTGGTGTCGATGCTGAACTCGTACTCGGGCTGGGCGGCGGCGGGTATCGGCTTTTCGCTGAACAACGCGATGCTGATTATTGCGGGCTCGCTGGTCGGCTCATCCGGTGCGATCCTGTCGTACATCATGTGCAAGGCGATGAACCGCTCGTTCTTCAACGTGATCCTGGGCGGCTTCGGCGGCGAGGCGGGTGCGGCGGCAGCAGCGGGCTCGGGCGAACAGAAGCCGGTGAAGTCGGGTTCGGCGGAAGACGCATCGTTCATGCTCGGCAACGCGGAAACCGTCGTGATCGTGCCGGGCTACGGTCTGGCCGTCGCGCGCGCGCAGCACGCGCTGAAAGAACTCACCGATCTGCTGATCGAGAAGGGCGTCGATGTGAAGTACGCGATTCACCCTGTCGCGGGACGCATGCCGGGTCACATGAACGTGCTGCTCGCCGAAGCCGAAGTGCCGTACGAGATCGTCCACGAGATGGAGGACATCAACGGCGAGTTCGGCCAGGTCGATGTGGTGCTGGTGCTCGGCGCGAACGACGTGGTGAATCCTGCTGCCAAGACTGATCCGAAGTCGCCGATTGCGGGCATGCCGATCATCGAGGCGTACAAGGCGCGCACCGTGATCGTCAACAAGCGCTCGATGGCGGCGGGTTACGCCGGTCTCGACAACGACCTGTTCTATATGGACAAGACGATGATGGTGTTCGGCGATGCGAAGAAGGTGA
>BBSL01000187.1 GCA_001319865.1 Burkholderia sp. E7m39
TTGACGGCCCGTGACCAGCTGGAACGGTCGCGTGCTGATTTCTTCGCCCGCCGCCGCCACGCCGATGATGAACGACTGGCCCCACCCCTTGTGCGTGCATTCGAGCGCCTGACGCATCAGCTTCGTGTTGCCGACGCACTCGAACGAATAGTCCGCGCCGCCGTCGGTCAGTTGCACGATGTGATCGACGACGTTCTCGACGTCGTTCGGGTTGATGAAGTGCGTCATGCCGAACTTCTTCGCGAGTTCGACGCGGCCCGGATTGATGTCGACGCCGATGATCCTGTCCGCGCCGACCATCTTCGCGCCCTGAATCACGTTCAGGCCGATGCCGCCCAGACCGAACACGACGACATTCGCGCCCGCCTCGACTTTCGCCGAATACACGACGGCGCCGACGCCCGTCGTCACGCCGCAGCCGATGTAGCAGACCTTGTCGAACGGCGCGTCTTCGCGGATCTTCGCGACGGCGATTTCCGGCACGACGATGTAGTTCGAAAAGGTGGACGTGCCCATGTAGTGGAACAGCGGCTTGCCGTCGAGCGAGAAGCGCGAAGTCGCATCGGGCATCAGGCCCTTGCCTTGCGTCGAGCGGATCGCCTGGCAGAGATTGGTCTTGCGCGACAGGCAGAACTTGCATTGACGGCATTCGGGCGTGTAGAGGGGAATCACGTGATCGCCCTTCTTCAACGTGCCGACGCCCGGCCCGACATCGACGACGACGCCCGCGCCTTCGTGGCCGAGAATCGCCGGGAAGATGCCTTCGGGGTCGGTGCCCGACAGCGTGTAGTAGTCGGTATGGCAAATACCCGTCGCCTTCACTTCGATCAGCACTTCACCCGCGCGCGGCCCTTCGAGGTCGACTTCTTCGATCGTCAACGGTGCGCCGGCCTTCCATGCGATTGCTGCTTTCGTTTTCATATGTCCTCAGCATGAACATTCAGGAACAGTGTGTAGAGCATCATGATCCCAACAGCGAGCGGATGCGTAGCGTTCACATCCTGGTGGCGAGATTGCGGTGAGCTTTGGCTGAAAAATGGCGGGGCACGTCGAGCGCTCACGCCGATTTCGTACGAGCGGCACCGTCCCGGGCGCGACGAGCGTTCGAAAACATCAATACAGTTGGGAGAAATTGGGCAATACGGCTTTTCTGAACGGTACCTTCTGTGCAGTGATTGCGGCGAGCGAAACCGATAGAGTCGGCTTCATCATCAAGGAGCCGCATCAATGAGCCAAAGCACAGAAGTCACCGACCTGTCGAATCTCTGGATGCCCTTTACCGCCAATCGGCAATTCAAGAGCTCGCCCCGCTTGTTCAAGGCCGCTAGAGGAATGTTCTATACCACTGTCGATGATCGGCAGGTGCTCGATGCGACGGCGGGATTGTGGTGTGTCAACGCGGGGCACGGACGTTCGGAAATCACGCAAGCTGTTGCCGCTCAACTCGACGTCATGGACTACGCCCCGTCATTTCAAATGGGGCATCCTCTCGCGTTCGAAGCCGCGACCAGAGTCGCCAGGTTCATGCCGAGTGGATTGGATCGCATCTTTTTCACGAACTCGGGCTCGGAGTCCGCGGATACAGCGCTCAAGATTGCACTCGCGTATCACCGTGCGCGTGGAGAAGGGCAGCGCACCCGATTCATAGGACGGGAGCGCGGTTATCACGGCGTTGGTTTTGGAGGTATATCGGTGGGCGGGATTGTCGCGAACCGGAAGGCATTTTCGGGCGGCCTGATTTCCCATGTCGACCATCTTCCCCACACTCACAATCTGGCCGAGACGGCATTCACACGCGGTCAGCCTTCATGGGGCGGCCACCTTGCGGACGAACTCGAACGGCTCGTTGCGTTGCACGATGCATCGACGATAGCGGCCGTGATCGTCGAACCGCTCGCGGGCTCGACGGGTGTGCTCGTGCCGCCGAAAGGCTATCTCGAGCGTTTGCGGGAAATCTGCTCGAAGCACGGCATTCTGCTGATTTTCGACGAGGTCATTACTGCATTCGGGCGCCTCGGCGCGGCGACCGCGAGCGAGCGTTTCGGTGTAACGCCGGACATTCTGACGATGGCCAAGGCTATCAACAATGCCGCGATTCCGATGGGTGCAGTGGCCGCGAGCCGGTCTGTCCACGACACGATCGTTGACGCCGCAGCCGGGAACGCGATTGAGTTCTTTCACGGATACACCTATTCGGCACATCCGGCAGCGGCAGCGGCAACCATTGCAGCGCTGGATCTGTACAAGAGCGAAAGACTATTTGAGCGCTCGGCAGAACTTTCGGCCACCTTTGAGGATGCCGCGCACGAATTACGCAATTCGCCTTACGTGAAGGACATCCGGAATCTGGGGCTCGTGGCGGGGATCGAACTCGAGTCGCGCCCCGATGCGATTGGCACGCGGGCCTACGATGTCTTCGTCAAGTGCTTCGAAGCGGGCGTGCTCGTCCGATGCACAGCGGATGTGCTGGCGTTTTCGCCGCCGCTGATCGTCAGCGGCGAACAAATCGATCAGATCTTCACGACGGTGCGCGATGCGCTTCGATGTGTCGCGTGATGTCGATGGCTTATCTACATCGCCAGGCATCTGGAGTTTGCGACATCGATTAAGAGACGCGTAGAAAACAACCAATCTCTCGCGACACCTGATGAACGGGGATGGTGCTGACTTCTGGGCTGTCCCGTCGCCGACGACGTGTAGAGGAGGCTCCGCCTCGGCGTACGCGCGCACGTGACATCGAATTGCAGTGGACGTCCTACCGTGGACGCTAAAAGGCGATGCGCGCCCCGAAAGCACCCATGAGCTGCGTTACGCGGTTCATATGGACTAGCCAAAAAATAGGACACCCCATTCCAATGTTCGTTCAAGGAGGCGACCGTGAGGAGTTACTTTCCGCTATGGTGCATCGCGATAGCGTGTCTTTGCACATTGCATTCAGCTGGAGTGCGCGCGCAGAACAATGTCACGCTATTCGGTGTCGTGGATGCCGGATTGCTCTATACGAGCAAAACACTTGATCCAAAAACGGGAGGCAACGCTGGAAAGCAATTCGCGTTAATCGACGGACAATCTTCCTTTTCCCAATTCGGTCTAAGCGGCACGGAGGATATCGGTGGGGGGTACAAGATAAAGTTCAGGCTGTTGAGCGGGATTAGCATCGCGAACGGCGGCTTTAACCACTGCAACGGGAACCTGTTCGGTTGTGAAGCGTGGATCGCGATCGAGGGCGATACAGGTCAACTCAAGGCGGGGCTGCAATACTCACCATTCTTCCTCGCCGTCTACGACACCGACCCGCGCAGCCTGTCGCTATTCGGAAGCTCGGGCGTTTTATTGGTGGACAATGTATTAGGCACGAGTGTCTTCAATGCGAATGCGATCAGCTATACCAGCCCGGTTGTCGCGGGCCTGCAAGGCAGTGTGATGTATGCGTTTGGCGGGATTGCGGGAAATTTTCAGGCCGGACGGCAGTACGCGGCGAGCCTGAAGTACACCATAGGCAAGCTCACCATCAATGCTGCGTTCTACGACGGCAACGGAGGCGGCAATGTTCCTTCGCCGATTCCGACGACTGTCGCGTTCGTAGGGCGCTTGCTGGGCGTGGCATATCAGGCCGGTTCGGTAACGGTGAAGGCGTCAGTTGTCAATTACAAGGTGGCGGGATCGTTCAACAACTACGTCTATGGGGGCGGACTGACGTGGCTCGTGATGCCGGACGTGGATGTCAACGGCGGCGTCTGGGTGACGAGCGACCGCAACCAGACGTCCAATCATTCGGTGCTGGCAGCTTTAGGTACTAACTACTTTCTGTCGAAGTCGACGACGCTCTATGCCCAGGTAGGTCTGGTGGACAATCATGGCGCGATGAATACGGGATTGTCGCTAAGTGGTGCACTCTTCGGCGTAAAAGGCACGACCGTGGGCGCTACCATCGGAATACGGCACTCGTTTTGACCGTCGTGAACAAGTCACGACGCAAGGCACTGCACAGTTGGAGCGGCGCCGCGCCGTCGTGCATCTTCGTCCCGCAGGCAGCCTCGATGGCCCGATCACGCTGATACGGAGGCCTTGGATCAGGGGCCATGGTCGGCGGCTTGCAATCGATGGCGTCGAGCGTGTTTCCCCGCAGTCCGGCCCGCAATGACAGGAAAATCGAGCATGACCGACAGCGCTTCCAACTTGCAGTGGGATGATTCGTTTCTTTTAGGTCACGCTCCCATGGATGATCTCCATGAGGAGTTCGTCGGCCTCATCGGTCGCCTGCAAGCGGCTGAACCTGAACAGTTGGATGAACTTCTCGAACTCCTGGCAAAACATCTGCATCGGCACTTCGAACTCGAGAACGCCTGGATGATCGAGACCGATTTTCCTCCCAGAGCCTGTCATATCGACGAGCATGCGGCCGTGCTGAAATCTGTGGCTGATGTCCGGGAGCAACTTCGCGCAGGGAACGTCGACATTTGCCGCTACCTCGTCGACGAGCTTGCGAACTGGTTTCCTTCGCACGCGGATCATCTCGACTCGGCTTTGGCGCATTGGATGTCCAAGATTCGATTTGGGGGAAAACCGGTAATTCTCCGCCGAAGCTTGTCGCTCGAATGATGGTGCATTCGCTAACGGCTGTGCGTGTCGTCACGTTGGCGTCAGGGTTCTTATCGACGCCCTGAACCCAATACCGTATTGGTCGCGCCGCCAACACGATAGGACGTTGTCACATCGACGATATTTATAGATTGAGACGTCCGTCTATGTGCGATTGTTCTGCCCGGTTCTAATCTACGCCTGCAATGACCGTGTATTGGTTGACCAGGAGGCGTCAAATGGGCGAAAGATCTTTGTCTTTGCGTTCGCAAGTTGATAAGTGGTTTCACCCGGCCTCGCTCGTCAGCATCAAACGAACCCCAATACACTCGGGACGTGTGCTACGGTGCGTGCGTGTCGAATCGCGGGCGGAAAGGATCATTTTTTTCTTTAAGCACGGCGACGGTGTCTGGCGGGTCTATCCTCCCGAACCGGGAGATTCGCCTGACCGGCCTTGCTATCAGATATCGATGTAATCAGGGCACGTACGCATTCAAAAATCAGTGGCGATGCTCAGCAACTGTGAAAGATGCACTGAAACAAGAAGCAAGCATCACGTCATTTCTTAAGATGAGGATACATCAGCTCCGCTCTCTGGTCGCCATTGCGGATACAGGCAGTGTTCGCGGCGCCGCGCGCATGCTCAATGCTTCGCCTGCGGCAATCACGCAAAGTCTGCAGCAGATGGAGAAAGACCTGAAAATACAGCTCGTCGCGCGCGCGGCGTCAGGGGTCACGCTGACGGCAGACGGGCGCACGCTGCTCGAGCATGCGCGTCTGATCGTCGGCCAACTCGCGCGAGCGCATCAGGCCATCGACGCAATGCGCGGCGAAACGGGTGGACGGCTCTCGATTGCGGTCACGGCATGGGTGGCGATGACGTTCCTGCCCGAAACCGTTGTCCGGTTCCGTCAGCGCATGGCGAATGTTCAATTGGAGTTCTTCGAGGGATTACTTGCCATTGCCAATCCGCGACTGCGCGATGGCAGTCTCGACATTTACATTGGGCGTCAAGCGCCCGGCAATACGACTTCGATGTTTACGCACAAGCCGCTCTTCTCCTCGACGCGTGCAATCGTGGCGCGCCGAGGTCATCCGCGCGCAGAAAGCCGCACGCTTGCAGAACTGCTCGATCTCGACTGGCTTGTTGCTTTGGACCCTGAGACAGAAGGTCTCGCGCCATACAAGATGTTCGCGCAGCACCAATTGCCTGTGCCCCGCAGCATTCATTATCTGCATTCGCTGACAGTCGCTGTCGCGTTACTGCAAAGAACGGACATGGTCAGCATATTTCCGTGGCCACTCGTCGAACTCTGTGCTTCGCGCGACTCGCTTTGCGCAATACCCGTGCGGGAGCAACTCGATGAGTCGACGGTCGGTATCATCACCAGGGCGGGAGAGCCATTGAGCGCTGCGGGCAGTTGTTTCATCGATTGCCTGGTCGAGAGCATCCGCGATGAAACGGGACCAGGAGCACGGGATCGAGACCGCGTAATGACTTCGGTCGAAATCCAGATCTAGGAGAGCTCGAACCGGTGCTTTTGACAAATTGCACCTGGAGGCAAGCCAGGAAGCTCGCGAGTACCGAGAGCGTGTGTAGCCGACTGGCGCCATGGAATCTGGCGCAAGCAGCCGGTTCACTTGCGCGCCTCGACCCACTGCATCCGCCACTGTGGCGCGTCGAACGGCTCCGAAAAATACTGCGTCTCGCGCACGACCTTCCCGTCGGCGAACTCCATCATGCTGACGACGAGCGCAGTCTGTGTGTTGTAGTCGATCGCGTACTCCGTCACCCAGAGATTGCCGCTTCCATGGATTCGACGCACGGCAAATCCCGAAGGCTTGTCTGGATGGTGGCCGCGTAAAGCCTGCAGGTTGTTTCGCCCGACGATCCGCTCACCCGACTGCGGATACTCGCAGACCACGCCATCCGCGTAGATATCATGCTCCGCATTCAGGTCACCTGCCGCCGAAGCACGCCAGTGCGCATCGAGCGCTTCACGTATCTGTCCGTCGTCCATGAATCGCCTCACGCGGTCGTCGACGGGATGAAACCCGGACTGCCCGTCTTCACGACTTCGTTGAACCGTTGCCGCGTCTCTATTGCGTTGATTTCATCGAAGGCGTCGGTAGGAAGTGCGGAAATGTCGAAATTCTCTCGTGCTCGCGCCGCCGTTTTAGGCGTCGTGAGCACGACCGTGCCGCGCTGCACGGCCCACGCGAGCAGCACTTGCGCGGGCGTCTTTTGCACGCGGGCGGCGATCCGCGCAATGACGGGATCTTCCAGTGGACCCGGCCTGATGCCATGTCCTAGCGGGGCAAATGCAGTCAAGACGATGCCCTTCTGATTGCAGTACGCGAGCAACTCCGCTTCCGGCAGATACGGATGTGACTCGACCTGAATCGCGGCGGGCTTGATGGTCGCGGCCTCATACAGCGGCTGAAGCTCGCTGAGTGTGATATCGGAGAGTCCGATCGCGCGGCATCGTCCACGCTCGACGAGTTTTTCCATCGCGTGCCACGTGTCGAGCAACGTCACGCCTTCGTCGTAAAGCACATTGCCGTTTGCGTCACGCGGGTCCTGTTCGTCGCCCGCCTGAAACGCGAACGGCGTGTGAACCAGATAAAGGTCCAGATAGTCGAGTTCCAGCCTTTCAAGACTGCCGTCGAGCGCGGGGCCGACGCGCTCGGGCCGGTGGTTCGAATTCCACAGTTTGGTCGTCACGAAGATCGCATCGCGCGCGACGCCATGCGCCGACAGCCCCGCCCTAAGCGCGGCGCCTACCTCGCGCTCGTTGCGATAGCGTTCGGCGCAATCGAAGTGCCGGTAACCGGCTTCGATCGCGTCGCGCGTGGCACTCATCGTCGTCGTCGCGTCGGCGATCAGCGTTCCAAAACCGATGACGGGCATGTGCCCGCCGTCACGCAGCGTCACCGTCCCGCTGCGGAAATCATTCGACCCGATCATCGTGAAGCCTCCATGCGCACCGCGCCTTCACATGCTAGGACGGTCCGCTTGCGGTGTCATGGGAGGTGACCGTGCTCGCACTGTCGGTCACATTGAAAAGCGCCTACGAACCGCCCTTGAACGAATGTCGTCCAGACTCAAAGAGATGCAGCCGGAACGACGCGATCACTTTTGCCCACAAGGGCCGGATCAGCGTTGTGCTGTCGACTGCGTACCTTCGTTGTGTCGTGGCGTTGCTGGCGCACCATACGTTGATTCCCAGCCGCCCCCGAGTACCTTGCACAGTGTGACGAGATTGGCGTCGGCATCGGCGCCGCTCTGTTCGAGGTTGCTCTGTGCTTCGAGCAACTGTTTCTGGACATTCAGTACGTCCAGATAGTCGAGCGCACCGGCTTTGTATCGCTGCTGCGCAACAGAAAGCGCACGCAGATTCAGCTGCACGACCTCCTGGAGCTTTTTGTGCCGCTGTTGCTCCGCGTCGTAGGTAATGAGCGCATCGTCCACTTCGCGCCATGCATCGAGAACCGTCTTTTTGTAGACGATGGCGGCCTCCTGCTGTTGTGCCTCACGCAGTTGAAGCGTGCCTTTGAGGCGTCCGCCTTCGAAAATCGGCAGTGTGATCGACGGCCCCACGACGAACTGACCGGATGCCCAATTGGCGAGACTCGAAAGCTGAAGGCTCTGGAAGCCTGCACTGCCGTTCAAGGTGATGCGCGGATAAAAGTCTGCCTTGGCCATGCCGATGGCCGCCGTGGCCGCATGCAGCTGCGCTTCGGCCCGGCGGATATCGGGCCTGCGCTGTGCCAGTTCGGATGGAAAGCCGATCGGCACCTGCGCCGGGAGTGCGGGAACATCCTGCGGTGCATCGAGGGTCTTGCGCAATGCTCCCGGTTCCAGCGCGAGCAATACGCCGATGGCGTTGATGGTCGTTTCCTTGCGCGATTCGAGCGTTGGAATAAGGCTTTCGATGGACGCAGCCTGTGCCGATGCATTCGCTACGTCGAGATCGGTCGTGACGCCGTTGCGCTTGCGCGCCTCGGTCAGCTTGGTGGTGTTGTTTGCCAGTTCGAGATTCTGTCGCGCGATCTGCAACAAGGCCTGTGTATCGCGCAGCTGGATATAGTCGCGCGCAAGCTCGGCGCGCACGGAGAGCAGCACAGCATTGCGGTCCTCGTACGATGCATCGGTCAATGCAGAGGCCGCTTCGACGCCGCGCCGCACACGGCCCCAGATGTCGAGTTCCCACGAAGCGTCGAAGCCGAACTGATACAGGTTGTAGGCGGGCGAGCCTTTCGAGCCAGGTATCGCCGATACGCCGAGCGGCGCGCTGCCCGATGCCGATTGCGGATTCGAACTGGTCGGCGTCACGCCGAGCAGCGAAAGAATGCCGTTCTCGCTGCCGCGTTCGCGGTTATAGGAGGCCGCGCCATCGAGCGTCGGATATCGCGCTGCACCGGCAACGCGCAGTCCGGCGCGGCTTTGCAGCAGGCGCGCAGAAGCGGCGGCGACATCGAGATTGGCATCGGTCAACTGCTTCTCGAGCGAGTTCAACATCGGGTCGTCAAAGAGCGTCCACCAGTCCGGATTGAAATCGGCTTCGACGGGCTTGCTCGGCGACTGCGCCGTCTGAGTGCGGTCGAACACATTCGGCGTGGCAGATTTCTGCGGTTCGAAATTCGGCCCGACCAGACAGCCGCTCAACGCCAGCGAGAGCACTGACGTCAGCATCAGTGCCGGCGCACGGTTGAGAAATTCACGCGTGTTCATTTTGCGTCCACTCCTGCTATCGCCGTTTCGGCGCGCTTGCCGACTGCCACTTCTGCTTCTACCGACAACCCCACGCTGAGCGCGGACGCGGCCTGCTGGTTTGGATCGATCCTGATCTTGACGGGCACGCGCTGGACGATCTTGGTGAAATTGCCCGTCGCGTTGTCGGGCGCAATCGGCGCGAAGCTCACGCCTGTTGCAGGCGCCAGGCTGTCGATGTGGCCTTTGATGACGATGCCGGGGAAACTGTCGACCTTGATATTCACGCTTGCGCCAGGCCGCATGCGCGCAATCTGGTTTTCCTGGAAGTTCGCGACGACATAAGCATCCGCGAGCGGCACGATAGCGAGCAGCGGCGCGCCGGGCGTCACGAATGCGCCGACCCGCACGGAGCGCCGGCCGATTTTTCCATCGACGGGTGCATGAATCTCGGCATACGAGAGATTGAGCTTCGCCTGTTCGAGCGCGGCTTCGGCGTGCGCCTGCGCGCCCGCCGCCTTGTCGCGCTGGGTACGCAATACATCGAGGTTCTGCGAAGTCGCAGACAACGCCGCCTGATCGTGCGCCTGCTGTGCAAGCTGCTCGGCGAGCGCGCTGGCGGCGTGCTGTTGCTCCTGCGTCGTGCCGGCGCCCGACTGCGACAGATCCTGATAACGGGCCGCATTTTGACGTGCAAAAGCGATCGATGCTTCATCGGAACGCAGCGTGGCACGCGCCTGGTCGACGAGCGACGGATGTCGCGCGATCTCCGCATCGTAGTTCGCAACAGCGGCTTTTGCGGCCGTCACGTCGGCTTGAGCGCTGTGCAATGCGGCCTGAAAGTCGCGATCGTCGATGCGCACCATCAGTTGTCCGGCCTTCACCTGCTGGTTATCGTCGACGAGGACTTCCGAGACCTGCCCGGCAACGCGCGGCGCGACCAGCGTGAAATCGGCGGCGACGTAGGCGTCGTTGGTGGATTCGATGCCGGGGCTGACGAAGAGCTTCGTGCTGCCCCATGCGGCGACGCCGAGCACGACGACAGCTGCGGCAATGCGAACCATTCTGGGCGAGGGACGGGTGACGGAAGACATGGCAATCAACGTGTTTAGCGAGGGGTGGATGGCGTTGTGCTCCACGGCGGATAGATGCGCACCGGCAGCACTGGAACGAGGAAAAGCACCGCAATGGCGATACAGGCCATCACGCGATAGAGGTCGGCGGAAGTGAGCACCACGGCCTGTTCGTGAATGCGTTGCGCAAGGCCGACATATCCGCGCGCGGTGTCGAAGCTCTGCGTGGCGATCAACGCGTTGTTGCCGAGATGATCGACCAGCATGCTCGAATGAAAATGCTCGCGCGCGGTGCCGAGACCTTCGATCAGCGCGGTCGACACAACCGCAGCGAAGCCTCTGAGCGAATTGAACATCGCGGAAGCAAAGGGGCCGTCGGTGGGCGGCAAGCCAGTGGTCACGCCCATCAGGATCGCGAGTATCACCATCGGTTGCGCGACGATCTGCAAAGATTGTAACCAGTAAAAGTTGTCGCGAATCCACTCCGACGTCATGAAGCTGCCAAGGAAGCAGGTGAGTGCGATCATCGATAGTCCCAATGCCATCACCCAGCGTGAATCGACACGGCGAAGATTCAGCAACGCAGCCGTCAGCGGCAGCGTGACGAGCAGCGGAATGGCGACCAGCAGTGACAGAGGTGTCGTTTGAAGCGGCCGGTAATCGTGCACTCGCGCGAGGAATTGACCCGGAATAGCGGCCACACCAACGAGCAGCACGACGGCGCACACGAGCGTCGAAAGACCGTGGGTGAAATTTCTGCGTGACAGCATCTGCAGCTTGAAAAACGGCACTGGGTGATACCACTCGTTCACGAGAAACAATGCGAACAACAACGCGCCGCCACCGAGCATCGCGCAGATGAACGGGGAATTCAGCCAGTCAAGGCGATCGCCTTGCAACAGACCGATCACCAGCATCGCGACGGCGGGGAAACCCGTCAACAGACCGAACCAGTCGAACGCTTTGAACCGTTCAAGTTTGAGCGGGTCTTGAGGAAGACCGTACTGGATTGCAATGCCGGCGATCGCGCCGAACGGCAACATCTGCCAGAACGCCATTTTCCAGCTCACGTACTCGGTCCATAGCGCGGCGAGCGGGGTTCCCACAGAAGGGCCGAAGGTTGCGGTGAGCGCATAGCCTGCGAGGCCATAGAGCTTGATGTTCGGTGGCAGATAACGCAGCGCCACGATAATCAACATCGGTGGAATACATCCCCCCGCGATGCCCTGTAGCACGCGCAGCAAATAGAACGTGGGCAGGTCGGGCGACAGTGGGCACAGGAAGCCGAACAGCATGGAGGCAATGAGCGCGCCGAGCGTGAACCGCTTCAACGTGAACGTGATGCCGAACCACGGCGCGAACACCATCGTTGCCACGTTGGTGGCTTCGAAGAGTGCCGTCAGCCAGCTGCCGTCGTCACGTCCTATCAATAGCGCGCCACGAATGTCGTTCATGGCTTGCGCGGTGACCTGCTCGTTCAGTATGGCGAGTAGCGACGCGAGCAGCATCCCGATCAGACCCGTGGCGAGGCGCAGGGAGAACGCCGGCTGCGCCTGCGGCGCGGGCGTCTGTGCAACGGGCGCCGGCGGCAACGGCGCGACGGGTTCTGCCGTCACCACGGCTTCGATCGTCTGGTTATCGACAGTCGTTTTCATAAAGGCACTCGCCAAATAGTCCTCAACAATGCATCTAATGCAGGCAACGACGCATCTGCGTCACCCGTATTTTTGCGGCGTCCTTACCGCTTGATGATGTAATGGATTGTAGAGCCGCGTCGGCTTTCGCGAAGTGGAAAGGACGGATCGTTTCAGGCCAATTCATTCGGGAATCTGGCCATCGCAGGAACTTTCATGGTTTCGATTGAACGCCTGGAAAAGGTCTTTTTACATGAGGTAAATCATCGGTTTTGAAAAAGACAGTTGTCCGGCGCGGATCGTCATTCGAGATGCTCGTCGATAGAATCAGCCTCAACGCCAGCGCTTCAGAGCGCTTGCCAGACGGCTGAATGGAACTGTTAATGGAGATGGGTGATGAAATTCTCAGTGAATGAAGCGATTCGTTCCGACGACGTATCGAGGATCGAACGTGCGATGAAGAGCGTCGACAGCGATGCGAAGGTCGATATCGATGTCAACGCGAATAGCGTGAGCGTCGATTCGTGGCTGATGCCGGAGGAGTTCTTTGTCGCGTTTCAGGACGAAGACTATAGCGTCAAGATCATCGAAGGTTAGGGTAAGTGGAAGCGGCCGGCGTCCAGCCGTATCGGTTGGAAACCGGCCGCCGCTTTACGCCTTGGGCCGCGCCTCCGCAAAGTATTGCGGCGCTTCCCGACGATCGAACATGCCGTACTCGCGAATCACGCGAACATTCCGCAGGCGTGCACCCTCGGCTAACGTCATGCTCTGCGCGTACGCTTGAGCGGCAGCCAGGTCGCACCATGTGAGCACGGCGATCACATCGCCCGGCGCCATCAACGCATCGAAGATATCCCACGCGATCAGACCGGAGGCCGCCAGATCAAGATTGAGCGAGCTGGCCACGGCTTCTGCGCCCGCCTCCTTGACCCAGTCCGCCGCGCGTTGCGCACCGACCAGCATCACCGCCTTGCCGGCGCCCGATTCGGTTTCGTCGAGGCGTTGTTCGGTCAATGCGTAGCCTGCGGGAACGCGCGTGTCGTCGACCGTCTGCCCGATACGCAGGCGGTAGTCGGCGAACACACGATCGCGGGCGGCCTGTTGAGTCTTGAAGTGTTTCGATTCGACGCGCCAGCGAATCAGGGACTTCTCATCGCGCCAGCTGGAGAGCGACAGGAGCCAGCCGGCGCGTGTGAGACTTGCGTAGCGATTGTTATCGATGAAGCCGTCGATCTTCTCCAGTTCCGGGCGCAGCATTTTCGCCATGCCGAGATAGGCATCGAATTGCTCGGGAATCGGATTAACTTCAAGCATTGCTGTGAACATGACACATCCTTTCGACAGATTAAGTGAGCGCTACCACTCGATAGGGGTTTCATTGTCGGAGAGGACGCGGATTTCCTGAAGCGTGTGGGAATAAAGTCTTGGGACATTCAGTATTCGATTTGCGCCACGCCGCCAGCGGGCCGGATAGATTGTGTCGGTGGCAGGCCAGAAGCGATGTTTCTGTGGCCAATCGGAGGAAAGTCGGATCGCGGCGCGAGAAGGACTCGTAGAATCGGCCCACAGCAGAAGCCGTAAGTCAGGAATCGAGATGGACAAATATCGTGAGATGGAGGTGTTCGTTGCCATCGTTGATCGTGGCAGTTTGACGGGCGCGTCGGACAAGCTCGGCATGTCGGCGCCGGCCGTCTCGCGGGCGTTGAACTCGCTGGAAACGCGCGTGGGGGTGCAACTGCTGTCACGCACGACCCGCTCCATCCGCCCGACCGATGCAGGTATGTTTTACCTCGAAGCCTGCCGCCACGCGCTGGGGACGATCGCCAACGCAGAGGCAAATATCTGCGCCGATCAGAGCAAGCCGGTGGGCACGCTGACGGTTTCCGCGCCGGTCCTGTTTGGCCAGCGCTTTATCGCGCCGCTGCTCAACGCCTACGCGAATTTGTACCCGGAGGTCAGCGTGAATGTCGTGTATGTCGACAGGCCGACGCGGCTGATCGACGAAGGCGTTGATATAGCGATACGTATTGGTCTGCTTGGCGATTCTTCCATCTTCGCTGTTCCGCTCGGCTTCGTGCGTCGCCGAACCTACGCGGCGCCGGGCTATCTCAACGCGTGGGGCGAGCCTGTGCATCCGAAAGATCTCGCCGGGCATCATTGCGTCTCCTACACGGGCGTGACCCATCCGCTGGAGTGGATGTACTGCGAGAACGGTTCGAGACTAGCCGTGCGTGTGCGTCCACGGATGACTGTCGATCTGGCGCCCGCGGCCGTGATGGCGGCTGTTGATCGCGTGGGTATCACGCAATTGCTTTCGTATCAGGCGGCGCCCGAAGTATTGAATGGAAGTCTGCAGCCTGTCCTGACGGCATTCGAGCCGCAATCGATTCCTGTCAATCTGCTGCACGTCGAGCGGCGCGGCAAGAGCATCAAGGTCCGCTCGTTCGTCGAGTTCGTTACGGAGACGTTGCGCAGGAACGCGCAGCTTCAGTTTCCCGAACCGCGGCAACATAAAGCGCCCGATAGGCATCAACCAGCTCATCAAGACTGAAGCCGCGATTCAATCCGCTGGGGTTCGGCAGGACCCAGACTCGAGCGCCACCGAAGGCTGTTTTTTGAAGTCCCCATTGGATATCACGTGATCCCGTTATTGCGGATATCGCCATTTTCCCCAGAAACGCGACGTAGCGCGGCGCATAGCATGCGATCTTTTTCTCGAATCCGGCTGCTGCGGCTTCAATCTCCGTTCGCGACAACTCGTCGGCGCGCGCTGTCGGACGCGCGACGGCAGCTGTTAGACCGCAGCCGTATTGCAGCAGCATGCGGTCATTGTCGGGAGATAGAACTTCGGGCGTAAAGCCTGCCAGGTGAAGCACCCGCCAGAACCGGTTGCCGCGGCCCGCGAAGTGATGGCCCGTCGCCGCGGCACGAAGACCGGGATTGATCCCGCAAAACACCACCGATAACCCGGCTTCGAGAATGTCAGGAAGACCTCGGTCCGATTCGGAGTCGTTCATCGGCTTCATTCCGTCAACGTGTCGAGAACCAATCGGGTTTCGGCTGCATCGCCGCGAAAGCGCTGACGATACTGTTTCGGCGTGACGTTGAGGCGCCGCGCAAACGTGGTCCGCATGTGCGTCGCGCTATGAAACCCGCAGTTGAATGCGACCGTCTTGAGTGGTGCGTCCGACTCTTCGAGCAGTTTTCTTGCCGTATCCACGCGCACCTGTTCGACGAATGCCGATGGCGTCACCTTCGCATACTTCGCGAACAGCCTGGAGAAGGTACGCCGGCTGACGGACACCGCGCTTGCAAGTTGCTCGATCGACAGGACGTCGGTGATGTGGTCGACCACGTAGCGATGCACTTTGCCGATGATCGGATCGTCGTCCTTGCGCACGCCGACATAGGGGCTGTACTGCGATTGCCCGCCTTCGCGCTGGATATAAACGACCAGCCGCTTCGCGACGCGTACGGCGAGTTCGTGTCCCCAGTCTTCGGCAACGAGCGACAGGCACAGATCGATACCTGCCGTGACACCCGCCGACGTAAACAACCGGCCATCGCGAATGAAAATGCGGTCGGATTGCACGCAAACATGCGGAAAGGTATCGGCGAGGCGAGGGGCGTCCTCCCAGTGCGTGGTGACTTCCCTGTTATCGAGCAGCCCAGCATGCGCGAGCACAAAAGCGCCATTGCACACCGAGCCGAAGCGGGACGCGTCGTTTGCCTGACGCCTTAGCCAGGCGAGAAACTCGGCTGGCGGCTGAAAATCGGGCAGGCGCGGACCGCCCGCAATCAGCAACAGATCGAACTGCGTGTCGACTTCGTCATAGGAGAAGGGCACGGCGAGTTGCATGCCGTTCGAACAGGACACCGTGCCCCGCTGAAATCCGACGAGGGATACCTCGTAGCGCTGTTGCGCGTCGAGCGACGCATTGGCCTCGGCAAACACATCCAGAGGGCCCGCGACATCCAGGGCTTGCACACCATCAAAGATAACAATGGCGACTTTCATCTCGTGACCTTGATCGATTGTAACCTGCGGCCTGCGCGAAATCCGAGGGCGCGCAGCCGATCAGAATAACGCAACTACAGTACTCCGACTGTGGCGTGACGGGCAAATAACGTACGCATTTGTGCCCGTGCTGCAAGCCTCCGCCGTGCTGAATACGCTGACCCGAATCGCGCATCGTTTGGCCCAGGATCGCGCTACCTGGGTGTTTCCGCTCGCGGGTCGACTCAATAGACTTGGTTACATGAACGCGCCGGATGTGACCCACGCGTACCCGCTTTGAAGGACAGCATCATCATGTTGCAAGAACGCGAAACCTCCTTTCTGTTCGGGGGCAATGCCCCTTACGTCGAAGAGCAGTACGAGCTGTATCTGGTCGATCCCACCTCCGTTTCTGACGAGTGGCGAAACTGGTTCGACGCGCTCAGCGCGACGCCTGCGATCGATGGCAGCAATCGCGGCGACGAGCCGCACTCGCCTGTCGTTTCGAGTTTCGTCGAGCTTGCGCGGCGCCCACCTGCCGCACGCCCGATTATCGATAGCGATCTCGGGCTGGCCAGAAAGCAGGTCTGCGTGCAGTCGCTGATCGCGGCCTACCGGACGATCGGTACGCGCACGGCAAACCTCGATCCGCTGAGCTGGGACCCGCCGCGGCCCTACGCCGAATTGACACCCGCGTATTACGGTTTATCGGCAACCGATATGTCGACACGGTTTAGCACGGCTGACACATTCTTTTTCGACGACGACGCGGCGCTGCAGGCTATCGTCACAGCGCTTGAAGAAACGTACACAGGCACGCTTGGCGCCGAATTCATGCACCTGAGCAACGCGGGGGAGCGGCGCTGGTGGCAGATGCGCCTTGAGTCCACGCGCGCGAAGCCGTCGTTTTCGGCCGACGAGAAGAAGCAGATTCTCGATCGGTTGACAGCAGCTGAAACTCTGGAGAGGTATCTGCATACCCGCTATGTGGGGCAAAAGCGTTTCTCGCTGGAAGGTGGCGAGTCGTTGATCGTGCTGCTGGACGAACTCGTCCGCTACGGTGCATCGAAGAAGCTGCAATCGGTGGTAATGGGCATGGCACACCGTGGGCGGCTGAATGTGCTTGTCAACATCGCGGGCAAGCCGCTGCATGCGCTATTCGACGAATTCGAAGGCAAGGCAGCCGATAAGCTGCCGGCTGGCGACGTCAAATATCACAAGGGCTATCGCAGCGTGACGCAAACCAGTAACGGCCCGATGGAAGTCGTGCTTGCTTTCAATCCGTCGCATCTGGAGATCGTCAATCCTGTCGTACAAGGCATGGCTCGCGCAAAGAGCGACACGTTGCGACTGGCCGATCATGGCGATGTTCTGCCCGTGGAAATTCACGGCGACGCGGCCATATCCGGGCAAGGCGTCGTGATGGAGACGTTGAGTCTGTCATACACGCGTGGCCATGGTACGGGCGGCACAGTGCACGTCGTCGTCAATAACCAGATTGGCTTCACGACTTCGGACCCACGCGATACGCGTTCGTCGTTCTATACGACCGACGTGGCCAAGATGATCGAGGCACCGATTCTGCACGTGAACGGCGACGATCCTGAAGCGGTCGCGATGGCCGTGCAGCTCGCACTCGACTATCGGACGCAGTTTCACCGCAGCGTCGTGATCGATCTGATCTGTTTTCGCAGACATGGTCACCAGGAGCAGGACACGCCCGCGATCACGCAGCCGCTGATGTATCGCGCGATTGCCAGTCATCCCGGCGTGCGCGCGCTTTACGCACGGAAGCTGATCGAACAGGGTGTGCTCACCGAGAGTGAGGTAGCGGCAAGCGTCAAGGCGTGCCGGGAGCGGCTGGCAAGCGCGCACAAGGAAAAAATCGCCGAGGATGCAGACACCCCCGAACAAACGTCCGCGCGGTACAGACCGCCCTCGTCGGAACAACTGCGCACGTTGGCCGCGGACATCACGAAGCTTCCCGATGGCTACGACCTGCATCCCTTAGTCGGCAAAATGCTCGCCGCACGCCGCGAAATGGCAGCGGGCACGAAGCCGCTCGACTGGGGCATGGGGGAGCACCTCGCGTTCGCATCGTTGCTGGAGACGGGCGTGGATGTGCGTTTGAGCGGACAGGACAGCGCACGCGGTACGTTCAATCACCGGCACGCTGTTTTGCATGACCAGAAACGTACGGGTCGAACGGACGGCGTCTATATTCCGCTGGAACATGTCGGCGGTAGGCAAGGCCGCTTCACGGTGACCAATTCAGTTCTCTCTGAAGCCGCAGTGATGGCCTTCGAGTACGGTTACTCGACGGTCAACACCAACGCTCTGGTCATATGGGAAGCGCAATTCGGCGACTTTGCGAACGGCGCGCAGGTGGTGATCGATCAGTTCATCGCCGCGGGTGCGGCGAAGTGGGGACAGCGCAGCGGCCTGACGCTGTTTTTGCCACACGGGCAGGAAGGGGCCGGACCGGAGCATGCGTCCGCACGTCTCGAACGCTATCTGCAACTCGGCGCCCAAGACAATATGCGCGTGGTCCAGCCGACCACGCCCGCTCAGCTGTTTCATCTGCTCAGAATGCAGGCGCTCTCATTCGATCGGCGTCCTCTGATTGTGATGACGCCCAAGTCGCTGTTGCGCCATGCGGAAGCCGTCAGCACGCTGGATGAACTGGCCACCGGCGCGTTCAATGAAGTTCTGATCGAAAAGAGGTGCGACGCGCTGCGGGATTCCAAGGTTGAGCGCGTCATCGTGGCCTCAGGCAAGGTTTATTTCGAACTGCTCGAACATCGCCGCACGGCAGGCATTACCGATGTACCGATCGTTCGCGTCGAACAGCTTTATCCGTTCCCTTCGCAACATCTCGCCGCAGAACTGGCGCGTTATCCGAATCTAAAGACGGTGGTTTGGTGTCAGGAGGAAGCGCACAACCAGGGGGCGTGGAGTTTCGTGCAGCCGCGCTTGGGCGACATCGCACCTGATGGCGCGGAGCTGCGTTATGCGGGGCCTGCTGAGTCGGCATCGACGGCGCCGGGCTCACACGCGACGCATGTGGCGATTCAGGCGGCCGTCGTGGCGAGTGCCTTTTCGCATTAGCGGCGTTCGAATGCACCGACGCAAAACAGAAACGGATTGATGAGAGTCAGCTATGGCAAACAACGCGCTTACTGGATCGAAACTGCAGCCGGAACCGGAGCGAAACGAGGAAATCATGTCCGGCGCTGACATCATCCTGCGGGTACTGAGCGAGCAAGGTGTCGACACGATCTTCGGATATAGCGGCGGCGCAAACCTGCCGACGTATGATGCAGTGTTTCGGTTCAATGAATTGCATGAAGGAAACCCGGACCGTCAGATCAAGCTGATCGTGCCTGCCAACGAGCAGGCAGCGGGCTTTATGGCTGCCGGCTACGCTCGTGCCAGCGGAAGAGTCGGGGTGTTCACGGTGACATCTGGGCCGGGTGCAACCAACGCACTCACGCCAATTGCCGATTGCAATGGCGATTCGATTCCCGTCGTGCTGATCTGCGGACAGGTGCCGCGTTCGGCGATTGGTAGCGATGCTTTTCAGGAAGCGCCCGTCTTCAACATCATGTCGGCGTGCGCGAAGCAGGTGTTTCTCGTCACCGACCCGGAAAAGCTCGAAGAAACGTTGCGTAGTGCGTTCGAGATCGCTCGCACCGGTCGTTCTGGGCCCGTGGTAGTCGATGTTCCGAAAGACATTCAGAACTGGAAGGGTACCTATAAAGGACAAGGCACGCTGAAGTTTCGCGGCTACTCTGACCGGCTTCGAATAGTGGCTAAAGGTGCAAGCCTCGATGCGGACAAGCGCGCAGCGTTTTTCGATCTGCTTGAACACAGCGCGCGCCCGCTTTTATATGTGGGTGGCGGCGTGATTGCCTCGGGCGCAGCGGCTGAGTTGAGGCAGTTTTCCGAACGATATCGCATACCCATCGTGACAACGCTGATGGGTCTCGGTTCGATACCCGCGAGCCATGAGATGAGCCTCGGCATGCTTGGCATGCACGGCACGGCATGCGCCAACTATGCGGTGCAGGATTGCGACTTTCTGGTTGCCATCGGCGCGCGTTTTGACGATCGCGTCGCGGGCGGCCGTCCCGAGCAGTTTGCGCCCGGAGCGCGACATGTCGCGCATATCGACATCGACGAGGCCGAAATCAACAAGGTCAAACGGGTCGACTGGTCGCATGTCAGTGATGCGAAAAGTGCGCTGCTGGCGCTGATGGATCACGGCGCCAGCGAATGCTCGCACGCCGCCTGGCTTTCGCACGTGATGGACCTGAAGCGCACACATGGAATGAATTACGACCGGCAAAGCTCGAAGATCCAGCCACAGCTTGTGATCGAGAAGTTGAGCGAACTGACGGGCGGCCGCGCAATTGTCTGCACGGGTGTTGGCCAGCATCAGATGTGGACTGCTCAGTTCTTCGAATTCGTCGAGCCCCGAAGCCTTTTGACGTCGGGCAGCATGGGGACGATGGGTTTCGGGCTGCCAGCGGCGATCGGCGCGCAACTCGCCCGGCCGGATGCGCTCGTGATCGATATCGACGGCGACGGCAGCATTCGCATGAATGTCGGTGAGTTGGAGACGGCTACGACATATGGCGTGCCCGTGAAGGTACTGCTGCTCAACAATCTCGGTGACGGAATGATCCGCCAGTGGCAGCGTCTCTTTTACGACGGGCGGCTGGTGGTCAGCGACAAGGCACTGCATCGGAAGAACTTTGTGATGGCTGCGAAAGCGGACGGCTTCGAATTCGTGCGCCGTGTCGAGGAAAAAAGCGACCTGGAAACGCAATTAAAGGCGTTTCTGGCATTCGATGGTCCAGCTTTTCTCGAAGTGATGATCGACGAGAATGCCGACGTGTTTCCGATGGTGGGGCCGGGAAAGACCTACGCCGACATGATTACGGGACCGTTCATCCCTTCGCGGTCGGGAGGCAACACGAAGCGTTCGCAAGAAGCGGCAGATATGTTCTAGAGGATGAGTCCGGCGATGAGAGATTTCGATGCAATGATACGCGCGCTGGCGCATCCTTTCCGTCGAAAGGTGCTGCACTGGCTGGCCGATCCTGGCAGGCATTTTGCGGACACCGAATATGCGCTGTTGCACGGTGTATCCGCCGGCATGATTCACTCGAAAAGCGGACTGTCGCAGTCCACGGTATCGGCTCACCTCGCGCAGCTTGAACGAGCGGGTTTCGTCAATGCTAAAAAAGTCGGGCAGTGGGTGATCTTCACGCGAAACGAAACCGGGATTCATGAGTTCGGCGGATGGCTGCACGACGACATCGCCCCGCTCGGTGAGCAGGGAAACGCTGTCGAGGCGGAGCAGACTTGACTGCGCCTGGTGGTTGCTCGCCAGGTCACCTTCGCGCGCTCGCGCGAAGGCGGACGGTGAATAGGTGGTTGATCCTGAATCGGAATGCGGGTCATTCGCCTCATGCAGGTGCGGTCAGCTTGTCTGCTTCTGTTGGCCGTACGATTGCTGGCGGTTCGCGTCGGTCAGTTGCGAGGGGCGCACCGTTTCAGCTAACGTGTAAGCACGTTTGACGGCAGGGCGTGCAGCGATCCGCTGGATCCAACGTGCGGCGATTGCTGGCTCGACGTCCGCAACCCATCGACGGTGAAGGTACCAGTACCGTCATTGAGTTTCCTGTTCGCACCGAGCTTTGGCGTCGTCGATATGAAAAGCGACAGCGTGCACGCATCGGGTGGATGGGACAACGCAGTGACGGCGACGACGGCGGAAGATATCGGTGCGTTGACCGTAGAGATGCTTCTGCGTGAACCGCGAATCGTGAATGAGGTCGTGCATGTCGCGGGCGACACGATGACTTATCGGCGACTGGCCGATGCGCTCGGCTGCGTGAACGTGGCCTCCATCCCGTCAATGTTCGCGGGCACGCGGACGCAACGCTCGTTAGACGTGGCTTCCGCCGACGCCGAAATGCTATTGCTGCGCGCCAATTCAGAAGACTTCGAATCGTTTCGGCGGCTCGCCCAGTTGCCGAAACACCGAAAGCCAATCCTCGATATGCCAGGTTTTGGCAACCATTCCGTCGCGTAGTTGGTGAAAGGAATGGATGGCGAACCGCACTTGTCTCGACGTGGCAGGGATTCCGAGAAGATCGCCGGTCTGCGTCCCTGAGACCTCGGCACGGACGCCGACGCGGTCGCCATGAATAAGGAGGTCCAGTATTGTGATTTTCATGTCCGGCAGCGCTGTGGCGATATTGGTAAATACCTTGCTCATTTGCTCCGGACCTGGAGCAGCGCCCGGCGGTTCAGGGATATATTCCCAATCTGCCGTGACTACCTGTCGAAGAAGTGAGATGTCATGCGCGGAAAAGGCATGATAGAACTGCTCAATCGTGTGGCGTATTGCGGATTCGGTGGTGAGGGGTGTCATGGGCGCGGCTCCGTAGACATAGTGCCTGAACGGCCACAGCACGGCGGCGTAGAGAGGTCGCGTCCGCGTATGGCGCTTGCTACTTCAAGCATACATTGCCCGGGGTTCTCTTGCATCCGTGCGGACGGCAAGCAGACGTTCATTTCTTACGTCACCATCATTGTGCAAATGGTGCTCAACCTTTTCTGGCCATCATCCCCTCGATGCGGGCAGTAGCCCAAGGCGGCTGCACGCAACACTTCATCGATTGATCATTTTCGCGATCTGCAAAATGGTCTTTCCGATCGCGATCTGTCTCCCTGCAAGCGCGATTTCTAGAATGTTGACAAGGATTGGGAGCGTCGCTTTCCGGCACGAACTCGCGTCGCGCGCCAATCCCACGACTTGACCATTAAAGGAGCTATCATGCAGTTTCTGTTTGCAATGCGCGTTCAAGGGGACCTTGCTTCTGTTACCGGTGAACAGCGTGAGCAGGAAGTCGCGTATGTTCGCGAGAAATATACAGCGGATTCAGTGCGACACATCTGGACGCGCACCGACGTTGCCGGTGCTTGCCTGTTGATTGAGGCATCAAGCGAAGCCGCAGCACGCGCCGTCATTGAAGGGTTGCCATTGATGCAAGCGGGATTGCTCGTCATCGAGACGTTTGTGCCGCTTCAGCCATATCGTGGCTTTGCTGCTGCGGCCAACTGATGAATCATCCGCCATTCAAAGCGCTTCAGCATGAAGCGAACGCAGCCGAGAAGCTGCGTCTTTACTTTCTCGATCACGGCGACAATCGCGTGCTGTCGGCGATGAGCGACGGTAGTGATTTGACCGTTCTTGTTGACACACACTGTGTGGCTCCCGACGGAGTTGCCGTCGATGCGGAGCACGGTCACCTCTATTGGACCAACATGGGCGTGCCGTCGCGCAACGATGGTTTCATCATGCGATGCGACCTGGATGGAAGCAACATCACGGCCGTCGTGCCTCCCGGCTTGACACATACACCCAAGCAGCTCGTGATCGAGCCGCGCGGCAAGCATCTTTACTGGTGCGATCGAGAAGGCATGCGTGTCATGCGATGCAATCTGGACGGGTCGAACATCGAAACGCTTGTGCAAACCGGCTACGGCGCCTTTGACCAGGCGGATGCGCGCAATTGGTGCGTCGGAATCGCAGTCGATATCGAACGCGAGGAGATTTACTGGACGCAAAAGGGTGCGCCGAAGTCCAACACCGGGCGCATTCTGCGCGCTCCGCTAGGCGGGTTGCGAAACGGCGATACCCCTTCTTCGCGTCGCGATGTGGAGACGCTTTTCAATGCATTACCCGAGCCTGTCGATCTCGAACTCGATACGGCGACGATGACGCTCTACTGGACCGATCGCGGCACGCCGCCGCTTGGCAACACGCTCAACCGCGCGTGCCTCGACAATCGTCACGCGAGCGGCTTTCATCACGAAGTACTGTGTGGCGGATTTCAGGAAGCGATCGGAATTTCAGTGCATCGGGATCACAACGTCATCTTCACGAGTGACCTCAGTGGTTCTGTCTATCGAAGCGAGATGCAAGCGCAGACGCTATCCGTCGTCATTCAGAACGCCGGTCGTATTACGGGCATCACTGCGCTCTGAATGGAAGTTTGCCGTTGTTCAGGTTTTTCAGCGCGGCCTCTTCGGCGGCCATACGCGCACTCAGTTCGTGCTTGAGAAAGTCGACGAACGTGCGAATTTTCGCATCGACGTAAAGGCGCGACGGATAAACCGAATAGACGTTGCGAGTGGGTAACTGGAACTGCGGCAAAACCCTCACTAATGCTCCACTGCGCAAATCGTCGATGGCCGAATACACAGCTAACGCGCCGATTCCAGCACCTGCGAGCAGCGCCACCCGCAGCGCCTCCGGATCGTTGACTTTGAACCGTGCTGTCGACACGTTCGACAGCACCTCTCCATCTGAATTCTCGAGTGTCCAGCCATCCGTCGGAGGCGACGCTGGCGACTGCAACCGGATGCACTCGTGACGCGTGAGGTCGTCGGGCGAGTCAAGCGGAGGATGCTGCTCAAGATACGAGGGCGCCGCAACGAGGACGCTATAACTCGTGCCGGTTATCTGGCTCACGTAGTCGGAGTCGGGAAGCGTTCGCGCTGTGAGGACGGAAACGTCGAACTGTTCTTCAACAAGCCTCGGCATGGCCGCCGACAAGGTGAGTTCGATGTTCACGTCTGAATAACGCCGCTGGTATTCGATGATACAGGCCGCCAGATGCGTCTGCCCAAGTCCCGGCATCGCGTGCACGCGTAGGGTTCCATACGGTTCGATCAGGGCATCGGCCGCTTCCGCGTCGGCATAGTCGAGGTCGGCCAGAATCTTCTGGCAGCGCCGATAATAGCGCGCACCTGCTTCAGTGGGCGTGACACGGCGGGTCGTGCGATCAAACAGACGGACGCGCAATTCTTCTTCAAGCGTCGAAATGGAGCGTGAAACGTGCGCAATGCTGCTGTTCAGGACGTTGGCGACGGCCGTGAAGCTGCCAACTTCGACGACACGCGAAAACACGCGTATGTTGTGTATCTTGTCCACAGAACGCTATTCCTTCAAAGTCGTACAGCCGGCCGACAGCATGGGCGATTGCCTTGATTGTCCCGAACGGCTTGCAGCGCTCCTAAAGAGAGTCGTCGTACGGGCTGGCCGGCAACGGGATGAGTCATTTCGTTCTTCCGGTAGAAATCTTCGAGCACGTTCGCGTGTCGCGGTGCCGACATGCGTTATCAGACGATCCGCGACGTTTCACGCATCGCCTTCCAGGTGGGAAGGATATTACTATGGAAAACATAGTGTCAAGTTCGACGGCAGCTTCGGCCGCGTTTGAAGGTGATAGCTGTGATAGCGTAACCGCCGTCGAAGGAGATCATAGCGGTCGTCTTCGAGGAAGCCGCTCCATGTTTTTATACTATGAAATACGTATGTAATCGGGGAGCGATTGTCGCACGCGATTCGAAAGCGGCAAACGCGATCTACGCGGATGCGTTGTAGCGTGCGTTGGAAGGTTCCTCGTTGAGCTGTGGACTCGTGCGAGATCGCGGCATTTTGCGGATGTCCATGAGCGTGCGGATCTCAGCGCACAGTAATAATTTCTGTCTGTCGACACGAGTTCCGCGGCTTGGCCTGTTAGACAATAACCGTACCCGTCCTGCAACTAGCATCGGAATCGCGAGGCACGCCTATCACCGCGTGAGTTCAACGACTACGTCGTGCGAACGCCACTCCATAGACAGCAGACCTGATGACGGGCATCGCGTCGTCCGAAAGCTCGATGCCGTCGATCAGGTTGGTCGGGAGGAACAGCAGATCCTTTTGTATCTCCCGGCTGTCGGCAAGAACCCTGTGCACTGTCAGTACACCAAGGTCCACCACGCGACGACCGGCCGGCCATGGCTGGCTTGGATCGCAGGTATCGTCGCCGGGTTCGGCAAGCTGGGCCGTGAAGTGGAACACGACTGGTTTGATCGCAACGCGCTGCGGCATGTCGTCGATGAGGAAATCACACGGCTGTCTGGCGGCCTCGTCGGCGGTCAAATACACAAGCTCTTCCGGCTTCATGATGTACCGCACGGCCTGTCTGCGCCCGGCCTTGTCGACAAAGATAAAGGCGTTGAGACCACGATACTCCTCGTGTGCAAAACTGTCTGGCGTGCCAGCAGAATTGAACGATGCGAGAACCGTTGGATGACGGGCGGCGAAGTCGTCGAACGTTGTCGGCTTGGGCGCATCTTCAGGGCTCTCGCTGATGGCAAACAGGAGGTCACGAAACCCCTCGCCAGTCGCCATCGGAAAAGTCGTTATCGCCAGCATCACGATATCCACTTCGGCTCCGCCAGGCAGATGAAATTTGACGGCCATGCCTTTGATATTGCCCGGCGCGCCGTCGGGGATAGCCGGAAAGCCGCCGTCGTTCGAGAAGCGCACGGTGAATGGAATGGGGCTGCCGTCGAAGATAGCGGCGCGGCTCAATGCGGCCGCTGCGGGAGTTGCGACGAAGCAGCCTTCCGCGACAATTCCTTTCGCGTGGTTGACACGAAAACCGGGATGGGTCCCATAGATCTTGTAGAAAATATCTACGATCTCGCTCGCGAGCGAAGCATAGTCGGCGCCGGATGCTGCGGCGCTGGTTTCGGCGGACGTGTGGCTCATGAGTAGCTCCGCATACTTGCAGTGAGGGGCCGCCCAATCGATCCAGAATTTACTCCGGATGCTTTGACGTTGAACTCGATTTCGCACCTAAGCACGTTGCGATTCCCGTCGCGGTCAGCGTGTTTCCGGACGAGATATACGCGGCCCCCAGAAGCTTGACGGAGAGGGCCTATCCCAAGCTGATTCACTATCAGGTGAATTCAGAATCGATCGCCTCGATAAAGCCAACAGGTATGAGACTGCGGCTGTCGTCTGGGCGCATTACGCTCATCATGGTCATGCTGGCAATTGCCTCCGGAACTTCGTGTTTTAGCGTCAGGCGGTAGCCTCGTCCCGGTATATTCTGGATCAGACGTCGGTCTTCGCCCAACGCCTTGCGCAACGCGCACACCTGCACGCGTATGTTCGATTCTTCGACGACGGTATCGGGCCACACCTTGCGAAGAATGGTTTCAATCGAAACAACCTGGCCGCGCGCTGCCATCAGCACGGCAAGAATGTCGAATGCGCGGCTGCCCACCGGCACGGAGTTGCCGCGTACCTGGATCTCACGGGTCGACAGATCGACGTCGATGCGACTGGCCTTCATGTTCGTTTCTCACGAGTAGGGCAAATGCTTCTCGATTGATCCACATCAGTTCAGAAAGCGCGATGGCCGTAAGCGGTTGCTGGTTATGGTCGCGTCAAAACGGCCTCACGGATGATGAAACCGCAAGTGGTCAATCGAGTCGATAGCACGTATGTATCGCTCACTATACTTTGGTATTAGCTCGGGCCCGTTTCGTTGTCGCTGCTATGGGCAGCGACTATATTGCACTTGCCACTTCGAGTGGAACGTCCTGCCCGATTGGCAGGTACACAGTTCTTTCATCATGCGAGTGCGACTATGAAGATCCTGATGGTGTTGACGTCTCATGATCAACTCGGCAATACCGGCAAGAAAACCGGCTTCTGGTTAGAAGAATTTGCGGCGCCGTATTTCACGTTTCTCGATGCTGGCGTCACCATAACCGTCAGCTCGCCTAAGGGTGGACAACCGCCGCTCGATCCGAAGAGCGACACGCCCGAAGGAAAAACAGAACTGACGGAGCGTTTCAAGAACGACCCGGCCGCGCAGAAGGTGCTTGCCACGACGGTGAAGCTCGATACCGTCAAGGCCGATGACTACGACGCGGTGTTCTATCCCGGCGGCCATGGCCCCATGTGGGATCTGGCGGAAGACCCGCTATCCATTGCGCTGATCGAAAACTTCTACAACGCCGGCAAGCCTGTTGCCGCTGTGTGCCACGCGCCGGGCGTGCTGCGTCATGTGAAGGTGAATGGCGAGCCGCTTGTGAAGGGCAAGCGCGTGACAGGGTTTACGAACTCGGAAGAAGAAGCCGTCCAGCTCACAAAAGTGGTGCCGTTTCTGGTCGAAGACGAACTGAAGCGGCTAGGCGGACTGTTCGAGAAAGTCGACGACTGGCAGGTGCTGTCGATCATCGATGGCCGGCTCGTGACGGGGCAGAACCCCGCATCGTCTACTGCGGGCGCGCGCGATCTGCTCAAGGTGCTCAAGCAATTGCATTCGAGCTGACCCTCGCATTCGCTCATTGAACCTGGACACCCCGGAGAAGGACATGACCGACGCCGGCTCGAATCAGCAGTTTCGGATTGAACGACGCAGCCAGGCCTATTGGCGCGTGATTATCGATAACCCGCCTTTCAACATCTACGGTCCGGAATCCATGCCGCAGCTGAACGCCGTCGTATCGGCGCTCGAAACCGATCCTGACGTCAAGGTCGTGGTGTTCGAAAGTGTGGTGCCTGGATTTTTCCTCACACATTACGACTTCATTCCTCCATTGCAGGAGACCACCAGCATGCCGCCGGGGCCGACGGGGATGCCACCGCTGCCGGACATGCTGGCGCGGCTCGGGCGCGCGCCTGTCGTGTCGATCGCATCGATCCGGGGCCGCGCGACGGGCGTCGGCAGCGAACTGGCGCTCGCCAGCGACATGCGTTTCGCGAGCCGCGAAAAAGCGCTGCTGTCGCAGTGGGAAGTGGGCGCCGCGCTGGTGCCGGGCGGGGGACCGATGAACCGGCTGTCGCGTCTGGTCGGCCGCGGGCGCGCACTGGAAGTGCTGTTGAGCGGCAGCGACATCGACGGTGATCTGGCCGAGCGCTACGGCTACGTCAATCGCGCGTTCGCGGACAGCGAACTCGATGCCTTCGTCGACGCGCTCGCATCGCGGATCGCGTCGTTCGACAAGGAGGCGATCGTCGCGATCAAGCGTCAGGTGAATGCCGTCACCTTGCCGTCCGACAAAGATGTGGCGCCCGAATGGGATGCGTTCATTGCATCGGTGGGGCGCCCGCAAGCGCAGGAAAGGATCGCGCAACTCATGCAACTCGGGCTGCAGAAGAATCACGATGTGGAGGCGCGGCTAGGCTACTACACGGGCACGCTGGGACACTAGCATCGCATGACGCACCTGCGCAGAGGCGGAGGTCGCGCGCGGCACCTTGCAGCCACAGCCGCGCAAGGCACGGTCGCGACGTCGAATGAACAACTCGATCTCGCGACCGTGGTCAACATGTCGCGCGCGATCTTCAGCGGCATCGATCTGAACGAGCTGATCCGCACACTGATGGTGCTCGCCCTCGAACATGGGGCCGCGACGCGCGGCTTGCTGATTTTCCGGCGCGGCGACGAATTGCGTGTCGAAGCAGAGGCATCGACCGTGCACGACGGCGTAGAGGTGCGATTGCCGGGCGTTCGCGCGACGGGCCATGCGCTGCCCGAGTCCGTGCTGCGCTATGTGATCCGCACGGGCGATAGCGTGCTGCTCGACGATGCATCGGCACGCAGCCTGTTTTCATCCGACGAGTACGTTCGCCATCACGGCTGCGGGTCCATTCTGTGCCTGCCGCTCGCGGAGCAGACGCGGCTGACGGGCGCGCTGTACCTCGAGAACGACCTGACCTCGGACGCTTTCACGCCCGCCCGTACGGCCCTGCTGCGGCTGCTGGCGTCGCAGGCCGCGCTGTCGCTCGAGACGGCGCGTCGCTATGCCGATTTGCAGGACGCGCAAGCGCTGCTGGCCGATGGGCAGCAACTGAGCCATACAGGCAGCTTCGATTGGCGGGTATCGAGCGGCCAACTGATCTGGTCGAAAGAGACTTTCCGCCTTTTCGGCTACGAGCACGGCGCAGCGCCGACCGTCGAGATGATGTTCAGCCGTGTGCATCCCGACGATGTCGTCTGCGTGCGCCTCGCGTTCGACCGCGCGGCCCGCGGCCGGCAACCGTTCGACATCGAACACCGGTTGTTGATGTGCGACGGGTCGATCCGGCATCTGCAAGTCGTCGCGCATGTCGTGGTCGATGAGCAAAGCCGGCTGCGCGTGCTCGGCGCGCTCAAGGACATCACCGTGCGCAAAGAGGCGCATGCGGCGCTGGAACGCAGCGAACGCCGCTATCGCGGCCTGTTCCTCGACATGCCCGTGGGCCTGTGGCAGATCGAAGCGCAACCGTTGATCGCGCTGCTGTCCGAGTTGCGTTCGCAAGGCGTCGAGAATCTGTCGGCGTTTATGGACGCGCACCCAGACTGGCTGAACCGCGCGATGGACTTGCTGAGCGTCGCAGAGATCAACCGCCACGCGGCGCAGATGTTCAGCGCGAACGACGGCAGCGAGCTGCTCGGTCCGTCGCCCTGGCTCTGGCGCGAGAGCCCTGGTACGTTCCGGCGCGCGCTCGAAAGCCGTTACCGCGGCGAGGCGATCTTTCAGGAAACTACAAAGCTGCCGACGCTCGACGGGCGGATTATCGACGTTCTCTTGACGCTCGCGCATCCAGACCCGGAGCAGGACCTTGGCATTGCGCTCATCAGCCTCGTCGATCTGACCGAGCGCGTGCGCGCGCAAACCGCGCTGCAACGTCTCCAGGCCGACTTCGCGCATGCTGCGCGCGTTTCGATGCTGGGCGAACTGACGGCTTCCGTCGCGCACGAGTTGAACCAGCCGCTGTGTGCCATCGCGATGAACAGCGCGATCGGCAACCGCTGGCTTGACCGCGCCGTGCCGGACGTGGCGGAAGCCCGGCAGATCAACCTGCAAATTGCCGCCGATGCGCGTCGCGCGGTGAATATCGTCGATCGCATTCGCGGCATCGCGTTGCGGCGCACACCTAAGCGTGCCGTCACGCATCTCGACGAATTAATCGACGAATCCCTCATGTTGGTGATGCACGAACTCCAGTCGCGCGGCGTGATCGTGTCACGAGAGCGCGCTGCCGTCCCGCCGATGCTGCTCGCCGACCGCATCCAGTTGGAGCAGGTGATCGTCAACCTGCTCGTCAACGCGATGCAGGCAATGGAGCAGGCGGGCAGCCGCGAGCGCAACATCACGATCCGCACGCAGACCTGCGATGACGGGACGCTGTGGTGCGCGACAGAAGACAGCGGACCGGGCATTCCCCCCGACGCGCTCAACCGGCTGTTCCAGAGCTTCTACACGACGAGGGAGAACGGCATGGGCATGGGGCTTCGAATCTGCCGCTCGATCATTGAAGCGCACGGCGGGCGCATCGCAGCCGACAATGGCTCGGTGCACGGCGGCGCGCGTTTTCATTTCAGGCTTCCATCCGCTGCCGGCGCGGGCAACTGAAGGGCCACGGAAGGGTCACTGAGAGACCAGCAGGGGACCAATTTTGCCCTGCACATACGATGGTATGAAACCGTCATGCGATGGTGGGACTCATGCCAAGCAATAGTAGGCTGGTGCGTGCGTTGCTCGCCCGATACGCTAGTTCCGTTGGACCAGGAGTGTGATCGAACACGAACACATCGACGCGAGCTATCGGGCTCGATGGCGATTTATCGGAATGCACATCATGGACGTGGCGGATCTGAAAGTATTCGACGCAGTCGCTCGCCTCGGAAGCATGAGCCGCGCAGCGCTGGAGTTGCATACGGTGCAATCGAACGTCACGGGACGAATCCGGTCCCTGGAATTCGAGGTGGGCGTCGCGCTGTTCGAGC
>BBSL01000188.1 GCA_001319865.1 Burkholderia sp. E7m39
GCAAATGCCGAAACGAAGCCAATCATTTTGTACCTCGTTGAAGTTGCTGCCGATCGCATTGACCGTTCTGTCCCGTCACGACCTCTCGATTCGCTGGTGGCGCGAGCGCCGGACCGGGCGGCACACGGTGCGTCACACGGTGCGTCACACAACTGCCGCCGCAATGCCGCGCCCGGTCTATCTGGAATACCCATTGCTATCGTTTCGCAAGAGACGTCGCGCGTCCGACAGGCGTCGCTGACGGCGCCTCATTCACAGCGATGCGGCCTTCGATAAAGACACTTCAATCGCCTGCACTATGCCCGACCACCCGAAATCGTGTTCGAACGCCGACACCGTCGATTTGGCTGCGCCGAGCTTGCCAGAGGCGTACCGTTCCGTTGCCGTACCCGCAGGCCGCGTGGGCTGGCAGCGCTTTCTGGCCTTCATGGGGCCAGGTTATATGGTCTCCGTCGGCTACATGGACCCTGGGAACTGGGCAACCGACATTGCCGGCGGATCACGGTTCGGCTACACGCTGCTCGCCGTTATCCTGCTGTCCAACCTGATGGCCATCTTGCTGCAGGCGCTGTCGGTACGTCTGGGCATCGCCACAGGACTGGACCTGGCGCAGGCGTGCCGCGCGCGTTACCCGAAGGTACTCACCTTTACACTCTGGATTGCCTGCGAGCTGGCTATCGTCGCCTGCGACCTCGCTGAGGTCATCGGCACGGCTATCGCGTTGCAGCTGCTTTTTGGCATTCCGCTGATCGTCGGCGCAATGATCACCGCGCTCGATGCTTTCCTGGTGCTGCTTTTGATGAACCGTGGCTTTCGCTTTCTCGAAGCGTTTGTCATTGCTTTACTGGTCCTGATCGCGGGTTGCTTCATCGTACAGATCGTGGCCGCTGCGCCACCCGTGGCTGCCGTGCTGCGCGGCTTCTTACCGTCGTCCGAGATCGTCACCAACCGGGAAGCGCTCTACGTGGCGATCGGCATCATCGGGGCAACGGTCATGCCGCACAACCTTTACCTGCATTCTTCTGTCGTGCAAACACGCGCTTATCCGAAGACGCGCGAGGGACGGCGCGACGCCATCCGCTGGGCCACCATCGACAGTACGCTCGCTCTGGTGCTGGCGCTTTGCGTCAATGCGGCCATCCTGATTGTCGCTGCCGCAACTTTCCACGACACGGGACACACGAATGTTTCCGAAATCGGCGACGCATTCCGTCTGTTGTCGCCGCTGCTCGGTATCGCCATTGCCTCCACATTGTTCGCGCTCGCCTTGCTCGCATCGGGATTGAACTCGACCGTAACGGCGACATTGGCGGGGCAGATTGTCATGGAGGGCTTCGTGCAGTGGCGTATGCCGGCGTGGGCGCGCCGACTCGTCACGCGCGGCCTCGCGATCGTACCGGTGGTCATCGTCACTGCGCTCTATGGCGAGCACGGCACCGCGCATCTGCTGGTGTTGAGCCAGGTGATCCTCTCAATGCAGTTGCCGTTTGCGGTGATTCCGTTGGCCCAATTCGTCTCCGACCGGCGACTGATGGGCTGCTTCGTCATCGGCCGTTGGACAAAGCTGCTGACGTGGGCAGTCGCGAGTCTGATCGTCGTGCTCAACGGAAAGCTGCTGGTTGACATGATGGCGACATGACCGGTCGGCCGGGGGGAAAGCATGAACGCTTCGCGTGGGCTTACCGGCTGCGCGACGGCAAGATTTTCAACGTTCTCGGAGACGCAGCGGTTTTCGGGTAGCCGCAACGAGATCCGGCGTGAGGCGGCCCGCTACGCCGTGTCCCCCATCGAACGTTATTTCGATCCTCGAGGCTCGCGCTGATGCGCGGCCGTCGAGGCTGGCAGAGCGGCGGGAGCATTTGCCCCTTGAGCCTCGTCATCATCAGCAGAAGTTGCTCCCTTCACGCCGCTCAGCGCGGCAACGACTTCCGCGCCAAGAAGGAAAACGACGGCGCAGAAATACAGCCACATCATCAGCACCGCGAGCGAGCCGGCAGCGCCGAACGAGCCAGCCGTGCCTGCGTGAGCCAGATAAAGACCAAAGAGCTGACGGCCGACCGTGAACAGTACCGATGCAACCAGCCCGCCAATCAAGGCCGGGCGGATGGCGACGTGCACGTCCGGTAGCCATTTGATCAGTGCGCCGAGCCCGATGGTCAGGATCAGGAGCCCGAACAGCGATTGGGCCACTTCCGCAAATAGGGTGAGGGCAGTGCTGCCGAAGATCGCGTGGCCGACTGTCTGGATCGCCGCGTCGAGCACAAGCGAGACGACCAGCAGAAACGCGAGGCCCATCACGAGACCGAGCGATACGAGACGGGCGCGCAGCAGTAGTGCTACGCCAGCGATGCCCTTGGGAGACTTCGCATGGAACACCACGTCCAGTGCCGTATTGAGCGACGAGAAAGTGGCGGAGGCACCGACGGCGAGTAGCACGATCGATATCGCCGCAGCAAAGCCGCCTTTGCCGGAGAAGTGCGCGTTCTCGACGATAGCCTGGATCGCGCTGGCCGCGTCGCCGCCCAGTATGCCCTTGACCTGCGTGAAGAGCCGTCCTTGAGCGGCGTCGCGCCCGAAAAACCAGCCGATCACCGCAAGCACGATCACGAGAGTGGGCGCGAGAGAAAACGCCGAATAGAAGGCGATGCTGGCGCCCATCATTGTGCAGCGGTCGCTGGAGAATCGCGCGACGATCTGTTTGGCCAATACAGCGAGGCTGCGGGTTCGACCCGGCGACTGTCTCGAATGGTCGTGCGACGATTTTGAACGAGTCGGTAGCATGTTCAGCTCCATGATGCCTCGTCGGCGTGATCGGAGATGAGCACGATAGAGCAACGGCTGTGCCGTTGCGGCTGGCCCGCGCGCTCACAGGCCTCCGCTCGACCGCAGCGCTGTTAATTCGTCGCACCGTGACGATCTGGAATCGCCCGCGCGCTCCTCGCCGAGCTCACACGATTCGATCGCTCACAGTTGGGCAAACACTTCATAAGCGCATCCGGCTAAACACTGAACGGTTGACTGGACTGCGACGCTTGCCCCGCTTCCAACCCGCTTGCATGTTCAGCATGGCGCGCCTCGCGCAGCCTGTCGGAGAAGTAATGAACTGTTTTTTCCAGTCCCATGTCGAGTGACGTAACCGGTTTCCACGCGAGCAATTCGGTTGCACGAGTGATATCCGGCTGACGGTGCCACGGATCGTCGATGGGCAGCGGGCGGAACTCAATCGTTGAAGACGAACCTGTCATGTCGACGATCCGTTGCGCGATCTGCAGCATCGTGACTTCATGCGGGTTGCCGAGATTGACGGGGCCGCCGGCATATTCCGGCAGGTTCATCAGCCGGATGAACGCATCGATCATGTCGTCGACGTAGCAGAACGAGCGCGTCTGGGAACCATCGCCATACACTGTCAGTGCTTCGCCGCTTAGCGCCTGCATCACGAAGTTGGACACAACACGCCCATCGGCAGGATGCATGCGCGGCCCATAGGTGTTGAAAATGCGCGCGATGCGAATATCGAGTCCGTGCTGACGGCGATAGTCCATAAACAGGGTTTCCGCGCAGCGTTTGCCTTCGTCGTAGCACGAACGCGGGCCGACGGGATTCACGTGGCCCCAGTAATCTTCCGTCTGCGGGTGGATGCGTGCGTCACCGTACACCTCGCTCGTCGACGCCTGGAAAATTTTCGCTTTCACGCGTTTGGCGAGTCCCAGCATGTTGATCGCGCCGTGCACGCTGGTTTTGGTCGTCTGCACGGGGTCGTGCTGATAATGGATCGGAGACGCAGGGCAAGCAAGGTTGTAGATCTCGTCCACTTCGACATACAGTGGAAACGTCACGTCGTGTCGCATCAGTTCGAAGTTTGCGCAATCGAGCAGGTGCGCAATGTTGTCTTTGGCGCCCGTGAAAAAATTGTCCACACATAGCACGTCATGCCCTTGCGCGACGAGCCGCTCGCATAAATGCGAGCCGAGAAAGCCCGCACCGCCCGTCACGAGAATGCGTTTGCGCGATAGCTCTTTCATCAGCGTGCTCCTGGTAGATGTTCAGGCGGTGACCTGAGTCAGCGTGTCGTGCCAGTCCTGCACGAAACGATCGATATGGAACCGCTCCAGCGCCGTGCGTCGCGCATTCGCGCCGAGCACGCAAGCAAGAGACGGGTCGCGCAGCAGCATATGCATGGCATCGCAAAGCGCGTCCGTGCCCGTATGAATGAAGCCGTTCTCGCCGTTGCGGATCACGGTCGACAATTCTGTCGTGGCAAGGCCGACAATCGGCATGCCGATCGTCATCGCCTCGACGATCGCGAGACCGAGACTCGTCCAGCGAATCGGATTGAAAAAGAAACGGTAGTGCGCGATGAAACCGGCGAGTTCCATGTTGCCGATTTCACCGATGCCGCCGCAGCTTTTCGCATCCATGCCGACAAGATCGAGCGGTACGCGCGAGCGCATTTGCGTGAACACATCCGCGCCAAGTCGCCGCCCGCGTTGTGCGAGATGGTTGACGACGACGATCCCGCATTCGCGCTCGCCGCTGTATCGCACGCCTTCCGGTATCACGACGCCATGCTCGATCACGCGCGTGGGCGTCGCGCCGCAATCCCACATCAACTGGTTGAAATGCGTGACATGTACCAGCAGCGTGTCGGGATCGTCGACCCAATGCCACTGCTGATAGGGGTTTTCCATCGGCGGATCGTGCTCGATGTACACGCGCGGCAAGCGCTGCTGCGCTGCCGACAGCACGTTTTCGCGGTCATGTTCCCAATGCTCGCGATGCTGATACAGCACGACATCGAACTCGCGTGACGCGACCTCGTCGATATTCACCTCGTGCACGTTATCGCCCCATGGCAGCGAGCCATTTGCGCCCGCATAGCCTGGCGGATTGCCAGGTTTGGTGACGAGAAAAAAGTCGTGCGGCGCCTGGGTCAGGTAGTAAAGATAGTTGCCGTGCACATGCCAGGTCAGCACGCGCAAGCGGCGGCAGCTATGCAACATCGCGGGTCTCCTGGTGAAGCGGGATGATCGTCGCGCCGCTGGTGTGCAACTGGCATGAGCCGGCGGGATGCGCATGGGGGTCGCGCGGGAGCATCGCGCGGGCGGCGCTCACGACCTGTGCGACAGACACGTTGAGCGCGCACTCGTGCCCGTAAGGACACGTGCGAAACGAACAGGGACGGCAAGCCGGATAGTCGGCCAGCACACGATGCCGCTCGTGATCGAGGGGCGCCCAGCGGCGTGTATCGCTGCCCGATGCGACCACCACGCTTGGCGTGCGCATGGCGGCGGCGATATGAGATATACCCGTGTCGTTGCAGACCACGAGCCTCGCACGGGACACGAGCGCGGCGAGCGCACCCAGTGACGTCGATCCCCCCAGATGAAGCGCAGGGGCAGTCATCAGGCCGAGCACGGCCGCTGTCAACTCGGCTTCAGCGGCTGTGCCCGTGATGGCGATCTGCCAGCCGTCGGCAGCAAGCGTGTCGGCGACTTCGGCGAAACGGGCCACAGGCCAGCGCCGCGACGGCAATTGCGCGCCGGGGTGAATCAGCACGAGGCGTTGCGGCTCGATGCCATGCGCGGCGACAAGGGCGGCATACTCGGTGTCGTCGTCGGTTGACAGGTCGAACGAAAGCGCATCGCTTTCGCACGGCGCGCCCATCGCGTTGGTCAATGCGAGGTAGCGGTGCGGCTCGGGCAGCGTGTCCGGCCATTCGATGAAACAGCCCGCCCGTTGAATCTCGTCGTGCTGCACGAAGCCCGCATTCGCGCGTGCATTGAAGCTCTCTGCGATGTCGTTTGCGACGCCGCCGCTGCCATGCAGCTGAATGGCAAGATCGAAGCGCCGTGCGCGCATCGCGTCGATGAACGCGGGCAATGCAGTGTCGTCCTCCCGCTGTTCGGGAAAGCCGATCGCGCCCGGAAACACGATGAGTTCATCGAGCAGATCCCGATAGCGATCGACAAAGACCCGCGCCCACGGCAGGCCGATCAGCGCAATATGCGCATGCGGCGCGGCACGCCGCAACGCGCGCAAGGCGGGAACACTGCACAGCATGTCGCCGAGTTGCAGCGCGCGGAAAATCACGATGCGCTGCGGGTTGAGTCGTTCGATGAAGGAATTCACAGGAAGAACACCTTGTAACGAAGCGCGCCGCGCAAGCGCCAGTAAATCGACAGGAATGGGATCAGCATCGACGTCCATGCCATTTCGGCGACATGCATCGGGTCGCGGCGCGTATGGCGCAGACGTCTGACGCAAAACGCCGTTGTCAGCGCTATCCATAGGGCCAGCGCAAGCGCGGCGATCAGCGCCTGTCCGGCAAGTGCCGCGATACCCGCGCACAGAAGGCTCGCCACGATTGCGTAGTAACGTAACGGCGGCATCGCGTCGATCCGCTGCCGATACAACTCAGGGTGCTTGCGATACAGCAACGCCTCGAACTGGCTCTTCTTCTGCTGCGAAAGACTCACGCCCCATCGGGCCGGGCGCACGGGATGAACGACGAGCGCCTGCTCTGCGCGGACAATCCTGCCGCCCGTTTGCAGAATGGCGAACTGCAGGTCCGAATCTTCCCGCCAGGCGGATGTATAACGCTCGTCGAAGCCTCCTAGCGCGGCGAGCGTTGCCCGCCTTACGAACGCGTTGGCCGTGGCGAACTCGGACCGTGCAAGGCCGCTCGCATCGAGTTCATAGTCGGTCGGCGCGTCGGACAGCGGCATGGCGATTGCGCCTGACGCCGCGTCGGCACCCGAGCGAAGCGCGTCGACACCTGCTGTCAACCAGTGCGGATCGGGAATCGTGTCGTCGTCGGTGAAGGCGATGAGGGGCGAGCGCGCCGCACGCCAGCCCGCATTGCGTGCACCCGCGGGCCCTTGGGTGGCGGTGACGGGCAGATAGCGCACCGCCAGTCCTCGTGCCGATGCGCACTGCTGCGCAAAGCGTTCAACGGCGGCGCGCGTCGCGTCGTCGGGGCCGTCGTCGCACACGATGATCTCGTAACGGGCCGCGTCGAAGTCCTGGGCGGCCAAAGCATCGAGGCAAGTGCCGAGCAGTAATGGGCGCCCGTATGTGGGCACGACAACAGAGACATCGAACGGCATCTGTTCGTCCGCCGGGCGGGCGGTCCCCGCAGCCGAGCCCGTCTCTGCCTGGCCGAAGTCGCGAGCGTTCATCGTGCACGTTCCGTAGCCGATGCGCCCTGCACGGCGGAGCGGGCCTTCTCGACGATGAACGGCCCGATCACGAGCGCGTCGAGCGGCGAGGTCCAGAACGATTCGACCGCGTCGCGTGGCGAATTGACCATCGGCTCACCGCGTGTATTGAACGACGTATTGACCAGCACGGGCACGCCCGTGCGCTGCCGGAACGCATCCAGCAGGTCGTAGTAGAGCGCGTGCTGCGCGCGGTTGACCGTCTGAACCCGCGCCGTGCCGTCGACATGCCGCACGGCCGGGATGCGCGCGGCCTGTTCTTCGCGCACGTCGAACACGAACAGCATGAACGGCGCGCGCTGTCCGCCGACAAACCAGTCTGCTGCATGCTCTTCCATCACCACGGGCGCGACGGGGCGGAAATCCTCGCGGTCCTTGATCTCGTTGAGCCTCGCCTGCATGCCGGGATCGACGGGCGACGCGAGAATGGAACGCGCGCCCAGCGCACGCGGCCCGAACTCGGTGCGTCCCTGATACCAGCCGATCACCTTGTTGGCGGCGAGCATGTCGGCGGCTTCGTTGACCACATCCGGTGCCCGGCGGTAGGGAATTTTTGACCACTGCAAAAAGCGCTCGATTTCGTCGTCGCCATACTCGGGTCCGAGATAGGCGTGATCCATGGTCCAGTGGCGCGTGCCGTCGCCGCGCTCGCGATAGTCGGTCCACAGGGCCGCGCCGAGCGCCGTGCCCGCGTCGCCGGCTGCCGGCTGCACCCACACTTCGTCGAACGGTCCGAGGTCGCGGACCTTCGAGTTCATCACGCAATTGAGCGCGACGCCGCCCGCCATGCACAGCCGGCTTAGCCCTGTCTGCTGATGCAGCCAGCGCGCCAGATGCAGCACGGTTTCCTCGAGCACGCATTGCAGCGAATGCGCGATGTCGAAATGCCGCTGTTCGAGCGGGCCGCCGCGCTCTCGCGGCGCGCCGAACCGTTCGACAAGGCGCGGCGCGTCGACGGTGTACGAGCCGTCCCGCCTAGTTTTGACGATCTCGCGGAATTGTTCGAGATAGACCGGTTTGCCGTAAGAGGCGAGCGCCATCACCTTGTATTCGTCGGATGAATGCAGAAAGCCTAGCCATGCCGTCACGGCTTCGTAGAGCAGGCCGAGCGAGTGCGGCAGTTCGACCTGCCGCAGCCGCGTGTACTTGCCATCGACGAATTGCCCCATGCTCGTCGTCACACCTTCTCCGCGCCCGTCCATCGTCAGCACGGCGCTGTCGGCGAAAGGGCTGGCCAGAAATGCACTGGCTTCATGCGCCAGATGATGATCGACGAAATGCCAGCGGAAGCTGTTGTTGCGATCGGCGTCCTTGAAGCGTTTCGACAGGTGATGCGGCGCGCCGTCGAGCAGTTGTGCCTTCGCATTCGCGATGTAGCTCAGAAACAGCGGGTCCCACGGCGATTCCGATGGGTTCGCGACGTTTTTCGCGGCGGGGTCGAACGGAAGCTCGATGGTGGCCCGCGCATCCTTCGGCATCCCCGCGAACAGCGCCGGATCATACGAGTAGGCAACGTGATCGAGGTCTTTCAGCGTGATGCCGGCCACGCCCAGACAGTAGTCGATTGCGTCGAACGGCAGTTGCCACGTCGAAAACGGCACGGGCCGCTTCGCATGCTTGACGTGTGTGAAGCGCTCGTCTTCGGCAGCGGCCAGCACGACGCCGTCGCGCACCAGCACGGCGGCGCTGTCGTGATAGACGGCATTGATTCCCAGTGTGTACATGAGCGTCATTCCGTATGGGTTTCGATCGGGTGATGGACAGGCCGGTTGCGACACGCCGGCCGGTTCCGGCTGGTTTCTTCGATCAGATCGAGCGCTGCGTTGGCGACCTCGACGGACGGTATGCCTTGCAGACACGCGTGATGTCCTTCGGGACAGACGCTGCGATAACACCAGCGGCACTCGACGTCGTTGAACAGCACGCGATGGGGCGTTTGCCAGGGCGCATGTTGCGGGTTGGTCAGCGCGTACAGGTCGACGACGGGCGCGCCCAGCGCCGACGCGATATGCACCGGGCCACTGTTGTTCGAGATGACGACCGCCGCGCGCTCGATCAGCGCGGCGAACGCGCCGAGTTCGAAGGCGTCCGTGAGGTCGTGCATGAAGGGGCGCACAGCAGGACCGGCTGCATCGATGAGCGCATGCGCGAGCGGCGCTTCGCTCGCGCTGCCCGTGACCAGCATGTTCATGCCCGTCGAGCGCACGAGTTTCGCTGCCGCTTCTGCGAATCGCTCAACGGGATAGCGGCGCGATTCAGCACTCGCGCCCGGATGTATCAGCGCGTAGGGCAATTCGGGGTCGATGCCGCGCCGTGCGAGGATCGTTTCCAGTGTCTGCCGATCGATGCCACGCAGTTGCATGCGCATGCGCGTATCGTCGGCGTGCGCGCCGATCGCCTGCACCAGCGACAACTGCCGTTGCACTTCATGCTGTACGCTGTGCTCGGGTTCCGTCTCGCGTACCCAGTCGTTGAGCAGCGCATACGGATTCTCACGACAGCGCGCGAGCCGGCGACGAATACCCGCGAGGTAACACATCGTCGCGGCGGGCATTGGGTTCTGGCTGTAGACCGTGAAAATCACGGCGGCGTCGAACTGGCCTTCCTCGAGCAACGTGCGCATCGCGAGATCCGCCGGATGCGAGCGAGGCGTGCGGGCACCGACCCATGGCGCGTCGTAACGGATCACATCGTCGACGTCGGTGAGAAAGGGCGCCAGGGCCGCACCAGCGCCTGAGGTCAGCAACGTCAGATGACGGCCAGGGCACGCATCGCGCAACGCGTGCAGCGCGGGCGTCGTCATCAGCACGTCGCCGAGGTTGTCCGTGCGCACACAGAGGACGCGCCGTATCTCGCTTCCCCAAGGCGCGAGCGGGGCCTGCGCCGCGATGCGCGCATGTGCAGCGCGTGGCTGTGGGAGCAGAGAGAGCGTTTTCATCACGCTGTCCGTTGCAGGTCAGCGGCGGCGTCGGCGTTGCAACGCTCGTGATACTGAAGGATCATCAACGCCGCGCGATGCAGATCGCGCGCACAGGCTGTCGGCATTCGCGCGTGCGAGCGATCCCAGACGGTTTCGTGACCGTTATCGAGCAGGATCGTCCTGCATCCCGCGATATTGCCCGCTTCGACATCATCGAGAATATCGCCGACAAACCACGATGCCCGCAGATCGATTGCATGCTCGCGAGACGCGCGCAGCAGCATGCCGGGCGCGGGCTTGCGACAGTCGCACGCCTGCGCATAAGTTGCGACGCTGCCGTCGGGATGATGCGGACACCAGTACACACCGTCGAGCGTGGCGCCGCATGACGCGAACATGTCGCGCAGCCTGGCTTCGACCGCGTCGAGCGACTCGAAGGGGAAGCGTCCGAGCGCAACGCCGCTCTGGTTGCTGATCACGATCAGCTTGAACGGACAGCATGCGAGCGCGGACAGTGCTTCGTAGGCACCGGGCGCGAACCGCATGCGTTCGGGATCGACGTTATAGGGCTCGTCTTCGAGCAGCGTGCCGTCCTTGTCGATAAAGACGGCCGCCGTCGGCTTTTCAGCAGAAGGTGTAAGCATGGCTGCTCCAACAAGAGTGCGTTCGAAGCTGACTGATCACGCATTAGTGCGCGGCGCCTCCCGCCGCCGAACGCAGTGTCCCGGCGACATGGCTGCGGCCGGAATCCGCGTTCACGTCGGCTACGCGTGCATAGACCGCTTTCAGGGCCGTCGCCACGCCGCTCCACGTGAACTCGGTTCGGGCCCGCGCAAGGCCGGCCTCGCCCATACAGCGTGCGAGCGCAGGGTCGCGCTGCAACGCCGCAAGCCGCATTGCTAGCGCGGCGGGGTCGCGCGGCGGCACGAGCCAGCCGGTTTCGCCGTCCTTGACTGAATGACGGATGCCGCCGACGTTCGCGCCGATCACAGGCGTGCCGCATGCCATCGCTTCCACAGGCGTGATGCCGAACGGTTCGTACCACGGCGTCGTGACGAACACGCTGGCCGCGCTATAGAACTGGTGCAACTGCTCGCGTCCGCGGCGTCCGACGAAGATGGTCGAGTGCTCGACGCCTGCGTGCCGCGCGATGCCGCGCAGCCGCGCGATCTCAGGCGTAGCGATCTCGTTGGGCGTATCCGAGTTTCCGCCGACGACGTACAACTGCGCATCGATTCCATGTTGAGCCTTGAGCGCGCCGAGACCGAGAATCACGTTGTCGATACCTTTGCGCGGCACGATCCGTCCGAGTTGCAGCACGATGAATCCGTTTCGCGGCCATCCAAGGGCCTTGCGCGCCTCGTTGCGGTCCATGGGATGAAACTCTTCCGCGTCGAAGCCGCACGGCACGATCTCGATCCGCTCAGCGTCGGCGTGATACATCTCGATCAGATCCGACTCGTCCTGCGGGCATTCGGCGATGATCGCGTCCGAGTGCCGGACCAGTTCATCTTCGATGGCAAACCGTTCGTCGGGAAAGCCGTCGTCGCTTCCCTGATGAAGCCGGCGTACACGGCCAAGCGCATGAAATGTCGTGACGAGGGGAATGCCGAGCGCGCGCTTCACTTTCAGCCCGGCGAGGCCCGACATGAAGAAGTTCGCGTGCATCACCTGATAGGGCGCACGCTGGCGGCGAAAGAAACCGGTCAGAAAGTCTGCGAACTCGCCCATGTACGGCAGTAACTGCTCCTTAGGCAACTGCAGCGGCGGTCCCGCGGGAACATGGATCACGCGCACGCCGTCCATGTTCGAGATAGCTGGCAGCAGCGCGCGATCGCGGCGCGTGAACACGTCCACCTCGTGACCGCTTCGTTGCAGCTGTCGCGCGACATTGGCGACATAGATATTCTGGCCACCGCTGTCGACGCCGCCTGCAAGCGCGAGGGGAGACGCGTGTTCGCTGATCATCGCTATTTTCATCGGAGGCCCTTTGCAGGTGAACGGTGTGAGAGAGGAAGAGCGCTGCTTTCTGTCCGCACGTCAGACGGCGCACGAGGACGGTTCAGCATTCGGTGTGCCGAACGATGAGAATGTGCGTTTCCATCGTTGATCTGGGCGCAGAAGGTTATTTCGCGAATTGACCGCAACTCGAAGCGCTGTGGCGTGCCCCGAATTACACACGTCATGTAAGAAGCGCTCAGTGAGGCGCCAAGCCCTTCGGAGAAGGTTCGCCCGGATCTTGGCCCACGGCGAACGTTAGATGGCGGGTGAGGTTAGAGTCGAAAAAGCGGCCGCTAGCGGGAGCGAATCTCGCTCGCGACACGTCGCGCAAATGAATGCGTGGCCCACCGGGAAGGACGATGATCACGACCGACGCAACAAGTACCCGTACGCAAATCAGACGACTGATCGTGCGCGATCTGCTAGCCGCCGTGCTTAAGTATCGCGCGATCACGGCCGCATCCTTCGCGTTGATGATTCTCGCGAAACTCTCCGCCGTCGCGATTCCGTTGACGCTCAAGCATATCGTCGACGAATTGAGCCACCCTGAGTCGCCCGTCGTTTTTCCCGTATTCCTGGTGCTGGCGTACGCGCTGCTGCGCTTTTTTGCCGATGCGCTCAACGAAGCGCGCGATGTTGTCTTTAGCCCCGTCACGCAGCGCACGGTGGCCGATTTTGCTGAACGCACTTTCGGTCACCTGCACCGGCTCGGCGCGCGCTTTCACGCGCGGCGCGAGACGGGCGCCGTCGTGCGCGACGTGCAAAAGGGCACCGACGGAATCGGCTTTCTGCTCGGCACCGCGTTGTTTTCGATCCTGCCCACCTTCATCGAGATCGGGACGATCGCCGCGATTGTGATGCGCAACTACACATGGACGTTCACGCTCATCATGGCGGCAACTTTTGCGTGCTACGCGATCTACACCTACGTCTTTACGCGTCGCCGACTCGTGGTGCAGCGTCGCGTGAACGCGATTGAGGCGCAATCCGACGGGCGGCTCGTCGACAGTCTGCTGAACTACGATACCGTCAAGTACTTCGCAACGGAGGAGACCGAAACCCGACGTCTTTCGGACGTGCTGGCGCAATGGGTCGATGCGCGCATCGCGAACCAGCGCGCGCTGACGACACTACATGTGGGGCAAAGCGGTGTGGTTGCGCTCGGTATCGCCGCTGTGTTGCTGCTCGCGGTGCAAAACGTAATGACGGGAGCGATGAGCGTGGGCGACCTCGTGCTGATCAACGCGTACATCATTCAGGTTTGCATGCCGTTGAACACGCTCGGCTTCGTTTTTCGCGAGACCAACGACGCCAAGGTCAACGTCGAGAGGATGTTCGCCATTCTCGTCGCGCGCGGTGTGCCCGGCGAAGACGTCGACATGCCGGACGCGAAGGCGCTGGTCGTGACGCACGGCGCGATCGAGTTCGAGCATGTGAACTTCGGCTACGATCCCGCGCGCCAGGTGCTGCGCGACGTGACATTTCGCGTTCACGCCGGTCACCGGCTCGCTGTGGTAGGCGGCAGCGGTTCGGGCAAGTCGACACTGGTGAGGCTATTGTTCCGCATTTACCAGCCGACTTCCGGGCGCGTGCTGATCGACGGGCAAGACTTGCGCGCGATCACACACAAGAGCCTGCGCGAAGCGATTGGGATCGTGCCGCAGGACACCGTGCTGTTCAACGAAACGATTGCGTACAACATCGCCTATGGACGGCAAGGCGCGACGCGCGCCGACGTGGTGCGGGCGGCGCGTGCGGCGCAACTGGACGAATTCATCGAACGTCTGCCCGATCACTACGATACGCGCGTGGGCGAACGCGGCGTGCTGCTGTCGGGCGGCGAGCGGCAGCGTATCGCAATCGCGCGCGCGATTCTGAAGAATCCGCGCATCATCGTGTTCGACGAGGCCACCTCTGCGCTCGATACCCGTTCCGAACGCGCGATCCAGACCGAGCTGAACCGTCTTGCGCAAGGACGCACGTCGATTTCGATCGCGCATCGGCTGTCGACGGTCGTCGACGCAGACTGGATTCTCGTCATGGAGCACGGGCGCATCGTCGAACAGGGCACACACGATGAACTGATCGCGCGCGGCGCCGTCTACGCGAAGATGTGGGCGCTGCAATGGCAGCAAGGGGAACTCGAGCATCTTCAACGCAAGGTATCGTCGGAGTCCGTGCGTGTCAGTGCGCTGATCGCAGAGGCGCTGCATCCGCTGCAAGAAACCATCGCGCGTCGGCGTATCAACTGGCGTACGAGTGTGCCGCATGAAGATCTGTGCGTCACCGGCGATCCCGTGGAGCTACAGCAGGCTATCGCCACGCTGTGTCAGGGCGAGATCGAGCAGACGCGAATAGGCGGGCTCGTGGAATTGCGCGCCGAGCGAGAGGGCAATCACGCATGGATCAGCGTGGTGGGGGCACACGACACATCGCTGGAACTGTCACAGCAGGCCGCGAGGTCGATCGAAGCGAGGCTAAGCTCGTCGGGCGGCCGGTTGACGGTGATCCCTGTCGGCAATCACGTCGCGTATGGTTTGGTATTGCCATTGCGACCGGTTATCGATGATGAAGACATCGCGCAACACGTGCCCGATTCCGGCACGCCGCAGGCGCTCGGCGAAACGCATTTGCCCCTCGAAGGCGTGCGCGTGCTCGTCATCGACGATCAGGAAGATGCGCGCGATGCGCTGGAGGCCGTCCTGACTGCGAGCGGCGCGCAGGTGCAACTGGCTGCCTCGGGCGACGAAGCGCTCGCCGTGCTCGCGCATGCTTCGGCGCATGCCCGCCCAGACGTTCTGCTTTGCGACATCATGCTCGGCGCCGAGGACGGATATGACGTGCTCGCGCGCGTCAGGGACTTCGAAGCACAACACGCCGCGGCCGCGCAGCCGCGTATTCCCAGCATCGCGCTGACAGGCTACACGCATCAGGATGATCAGGACCGCGCACGGCAGGCCGGTTTCAGCATGCATCTGACCAAACCCGTCGCTGCGCCGCTCTTGACCAAGGCGATTCTGGACGTGGCGGGCAAAGCGCGTGCATAGTGCGCGCATAGCACGCAAGCCGCGGACCCTACCGTCCAACGGATTGTCCATAGCCTTGTTTGCGCGGCTGTATTGTGTGCGGGCGCGGCACGGGCGGTATCGATGCACGTCGACGCTCGTGGCGCTTGACCGTGCGCAACATCGACAGCACGTGCGGCGACACGCGTTTGCGTTCGCTTAGCGCCCATGCGAGTCCTCGCAACATCGTCAAGCTATCACGCAGCAGCGTGCGTTCGCGCCCGAAGGTGAGGCATGCGTTCAGCGTCCGCACGATTGCCACGCCGATGGGCAGGCGCAGCCACGCGATCCATGCGGCGTTGCGCGCGAGCATGCGCCGCCGCAATGCGCTGTCGCGCGCGGGCGACGGATGGTGCGCGACCGTCAGCGATTCGCAGTAGGCGATCGCGTGGCCGCGCTCCAGCATATCGAGCGCGAGCAACTCTTCTTCCCCGCCGATGAAAAGGCGCGCATCGTAGCCGCCCGCTTCACGGAATACCGCGGTCCTGAATACTGCCGCGCCCGCCATATAGCCGACGAGGGAAGGGCCAGGCAGTCCGCGCACATCGAGCGGACTGTGCCGCATGATGTCGCAGGTCGGGTCCGTTTCACCCGTATCACCGACTGCAATTCGCGCGTTGAGCACCGCTGCGCGCTGCGACGCATCGAGCGCCTGCACCGCGCGCGTGAGCGAGCCTGGCTCCCACCAGGTGTCGTCGTCGCAGAAGGCCACGTATTCGGTGTCCACATAGGCGACAGCCAGATTGCGGCCTGCCGCGCCGATATTGCTGCCGGACTGAACGATGCGCACGTCGGGGAATGCGTGTTCGACCATGGGCACCGTCTCATCCGTCCATGCGTTGTCAGCGACGATGATTTGCGGGTACTCGTGCAATGCCCGCAAGCGACGCAATGTCTCGCGCAGACGTGCGGCCCGGTTATGCGTCAATACGACGATCGTGACGCGCGATCCCGCGTTTCTCATGGCGGAAGGATTTTGAGTGCTCACTGGTCGCGAGAAATCGCATGCGAATGGTTAGTATGCTGCGGCATAGGTGCACTCCATTGATTCATCGTGACGTGAGCGAGTCCTGTAACGGAGGATCGCGTTTGGGGAGCGGTGCAAGCGGGATGCCCGCGCGCGCTTCGCAGCGACGCTCGGGGGTCGCACCATGTTCAGGATCGCTCTGGGCCAGTGCCGTCATCCTCGCTTTTGTTAGCGGCACTCGTACCGTATTCCATCAGCCGGTTGTACAGGGTCTTGAGGCTGATACCCAGCGCTTCGGCTGCGCGTGCTTTTACACCGCCGCACTGCGCGAGCGTCGCGAGAATCAGTTCGCGATCGGCATCCGCGAGAGAGGTGCCATATGAAATGGTGACAGTCGAACGGACATCCGGTGCCGACAGCGACACCTGTAAAGGCACGGTGGCGGTACTGTTCGCCTCTGGCCGGGACATGATGTGCGCACGCTGCACGTAGTTCTTCAGTTCGCGCACGTTGCCTGGCCACGTGTATGACAGCAACATGTCCTTGACGGCAGGCGGGAAATGCTTGGCTGTGCCGTACTGTTCATTCAGATCATCGAGGAACGACTGCGCGAGCAATTCGACATCGTTGCCGCGTTCGCGCAGCGGCGGCATGTCGATGGGGAACACATTGAGCCGGTGATATAGATCGAGCCGAAGTTTGCCCTCGGCGACGGCCCGAGCCGGGTCGCGGTTCGTCGCTGCGATCACGCGGACATCGGTTGCCATTTCATGTGTTGTGCCGACCCGCATGAACACGCCTGTCTCCAGCACCCGCAACAACTTCACCTGCAACTCGATCGGCATTTCGGTAATTTCGTCGAGAAACAGTGTGCCGCTGTTGGCGCGCTCGAAATATCCGTTGTGCTGCCGCTCGGCACCCGTGAATGCGCCCCGCTCATGGCCGAACATTTCCGATTCGATCAGGTTGGGGGAGATTGCGCCGCAGTTGACCGCCAGAAATTCGTGCTTGCGGCGCAGGCTGAGCGCGTGAAGCGTTTGAGCCGCGACCTCCTTGCCGGTACCCGACTCGCCCACCAGCATGACCGAGAGGTTCGTAGGCGCGACCCGGCTGATCTGGTCGTACACGCGTTGCATGGCGGGCGAGTTGCCGAGCATCGCGCCGAACCGGCCCATGCGACGGAGTTCGCTGCGCAACGATCCGATCTCTGCCTTGAGATCGCCAGCGCGCGGCAGCCGGCTAAGGACGGCTTTGACGCGCTCCACGTTGATGGGTTTGACGAGATAGTCGGTCGCGCCCATCTTCATCGCGTTGACGGCTGATTCAACCGTGGCGTTGCCCGTGATCACGACGAAGGGGATGCCGGAATCCGGGCCGAGGTCCTCGTACAGTTCCACGCCTGTACCATCGGGCAAATGAAGATCGGTGAACACCACGTCAGGCATTTGCCGTACAAGCTGGATGCGCGCCTCACGCAGGTCGCCTGCAGTGGCTGTGGTCAGGCAATCTTCCTCGATGATTGCCACCAGCGCTTCGCGAATGTACGGATCATCGTCGACCACGAGTGCATGTGCCATCTGTTTGCTAATGAAATGACGTCCCGCCATCGCGAATGCAAAGCGTGTACCCGCAATGATCTTGTGCAGAGAAGACAGAAGGCGGCGTCGTTTGCGGCATCAGGGTGCGATCCAGCCGCGCAACCAGATGGCGCCCTGACGAACAAAGCGTGCGCGTTGCTGACGATCCACAGTGAGATGCTCGAGCCAATCCAGGCGCGTGGGACGCACCTCGACGACGCAGAAATGCTTTAAACCTTCGTCTGGATCGGGAACAGGTTCCGTCTCGTCATGCGCACCATCCGCGTGGCTGATTGGAGTGCCGGGTGCGAGGCGCGTCCGGTAGACGACCAGATCGTGGTCGGGGCTGGACCTCCACGCATTCAGTCGCGCTTGCCCGGTGCGCACGATCCGGGTTTCGCCGGACATGCGGATTTGCACGTTATGAACGGGATCGACGCCAACGAGCGCGATGCGCGGTTCGCGGCTTAATTCGGCGATCTTCGGCGAGCGCAAGTCGGTATGGAAAGTGAGCAGATTCTCCTGTTCGCTAACGCTTCGAACGAGCACGGTACGCACGTTCGGGCAGCCATCGAGGCCGACCGTCGCCGCCTGCATCACCTTGAACGGGTTCTTTTCTTCGCGTACCGCGGCAGCGAGGTAATCCCATATTCGGGCATAAATCTCTTCAAGGGTCATCGGGCTCACTCCTGGCAAGCTAGGGGACGGCAGTCAGAACGGGGCAGCACGCTCGATGCCCAAAGCCGTCATTCCGCACGAACGCGACAGGAACGACGATTGCGGCAATGCAGCGCGAAGTCCTGTCCAACCGTAGAGGAGTCGAACATGTCCGAGAGGGTCATTGCGTTGCCCGATGCCGTCGCCAACAGGGCGTCCGAACGTGCTGCATGGATCGGTGCCGAGATCAACGATCTGGCGGAGCTTTACATCCGAACGACGGAACGCCTCGTGGAACTCAACAGCCGCGCGATGAATACGGCAATCGACGAGCAGCGTGTCGTCGCGCTCGAAGCCGCCGCCGAGCGCTCGCCCTTCGGCGCATGGCGCTTGCAAACGAGCTACGCGTTAGCGAACACTGCAAAGGCCGTTGCATGGTGGCGGCATGTCAACGAGATCGTGCTTGGTGCTGCCGCAGAGGCTGTCAACAACGCGGAGAGCCGTGTGAACAGCAACTTCATGGCGTTGAGCAGCGCCTTTGAGGACGCGGTGTCGGGCGTCGGCTCATCCATATTGACGGGCGATCCGGCTCACGCAGTCAACGGCATGAATAAGGCCGTGCAGATTATCGATACGGATGGCAAGGTCGTTTCGCCACCTCGTTCGCGGTAAGCGGCGGATCGAACTCGCCGCCTAAGCGCGGCGAGTGGCGCCATTGCGTCTTCATTGGCGGCGTTTCGCTTCGCGGAGCCAGACCACGAACGAACGGGCGTCGCTTATATCGTCGCCGGGCCTTCTGCTTCTTCGGCGTGATTGCATTGTTCGCCCCGTCCGGACGGCGTCGAAAGGATCGAGTCGATGAACGTGCGCGCGCGGCTCTCTCCATATCTGAGCGCTTCCTGCTCGGACAGAAAATCGAATTGCTCGGGAAAGTTCACCACTTTGCGTTCGGGATGTTCTGGAAAAGAGATCCCCCAGGAGACGCGAAACCGGCGGTACATGCCGCCAATCGCATGTCCCTTCGACACCGTCACGTGAACCTCGATGCTGCACCGGCGATAAGGCACATCGTACTGGCTCGACATCGTCATCCCTCACAGCGCGAAGATGGGTGTACTTCTCGTCAAGCATCGCGCATGCCGCATGCCGTACATGTGACGCAAAGGACTGACAAGCTCATCTGAAGACGAGCTTGCAGGACCCGGCCGCATGGCGGCGCGTCATACGCGCCCACTGCCTATAAGCCGGGATTAACGATCTCCGATGCCTGGCGCTTCGTGACCTGCGGCACAGCATCATTTATCGGGCTTTTTCTGCTTTCCGTTGTCTGCATTGTCAGGACTATCGGCCTCGTCGTCGGTCTCGATGCGCGTCGTGCCACCCGTCGCGGGCGGGTCGCTTGCCGGGAATGTATCCTCGACCGCCTTGTCGACGGCATCCTCGGGCCGTTCACTCGTCGGGTTCGCTTCTTCCTTTCTATTTTGCATTTGAGCCTCCATCGCGACTGTCACCGATGTTCAGCAAACCGCGTACCGGCGTGGGCGTTCGGACCACGATATCGGACAGTTTGCGGCACTTGAAATAACTCTTGTCGTTTGCCTCTTCCCATATCTGGTCAGTCAGTCGTACGTTGGCAAGCGTTGCGCAGAGCTTCTCCAGCTCCTGCACTGGTCCTGCAGGAAACTTATGAAAGTTCTCGCGCTTGCCTTCCCGGGCTGCCACGCCGCTGCGAGCTAGTTCGAAGAACATGCATCGGCGGCAACAACCGTCCCGACCTGCTAGACTGAAAGTACCCCTGCAAGCCGTGGAGGGAGACATGACGACCGTCTACGTCGTGAAGACTGGAGAGAAGTTTCTCTGCACCGCAGAGGATGGCGATATAGGCCTGGCGCCGGAAATCAAGGAAGCCACACGCTTTCTCTCGTATGAGGACGCGAACAAAGTCGCGAACGAGCACGCTGACCCCGGATACGAAATCGTGGCCGTCGATCGGTAGTTCGCCGCCGTGCATGGCAGCCAAGGCGGATGCGCTGATGACGGCCTATTCCCGTCGCTCTAAAACGAGCGACTCAGCACTGCGCTCATCAGCCGTCATCAGGAGATCGAGCAGTTGCTCACAGTCGCTCGGAAACATGCAGGCAAGCGCGAATTCGCTGATAGCTACATCGTGACCTCGCGGCAATAAATCGAGAATGCCTGGAAATTTCGCGCGAACGATAAGTCCAATGCAGGACAACGCAGACAACACGACAGCAGAAAACGCGACCTTCTCGAGAACGCGAAAATTCAAATTCATGACTGCCCCTTGTATGAGTCGCGTCGAACCGGTACAGACGCGTTTGGGCCGAAGCTTCCATATCGCCTCATGAAATCGGGTACACAAATTCTCCTCGACTTACTAGCACTAGCCGAGATGCGCAGCAGTATGGATGGGGCACTTAATCCGAAAACGTAACAGTCGCGCCAAGGATAGCTGATGACATTACAATATACTTTCAACAAATCCTTGAGCGCAAATGGTTCTCTATCACCGTGGTGCCGCGATCTGGGCATCAAGCACCAGGCGCGGCAATACGTTCGTCGCGCACGCGTGCATTCTGAAGGATGACGGCGAACCCGTCTCGCTGCCTGAATTGGGGCAATTCGCGAGCCGAAGCTGCGCCTTCGCCTTTGCGGTGCGTTGCGCGACTGCCTTTGTGGACGGCAAACCAATGCCTCGTCGGCCATTTCGCGTCAGTTCCGGAAAGCACGAATAGCGTAGGTTAGCGGCCGTGTCTTTGCGACAAGCGAGGCTGCCGTCAAGGCGAGTCATTTGTGATTCGATCATTGGAGGAACGTTGATGCGTATGGCAGAGGTAAGTCGTTTCCAGTACACCCGCGCATGTGGTAACCGTCGCACATACGACGTAACGCTTAACGTGACGCGCAAAGAATCAGGCATCTATGCATACGCGGCCTGGGTGCAATTCCGCGCGGAATATAAGGGGTCGGGGCTAATGCTGCCGCTGGTTTCCGATAACCACGAGAGCGCGATGCGAGAGGCGCGGACCAGAATAGAGAACGATATTGATAATCTTATCGGTGTGGTCGAATAACGCGCTGCATGTTCAGCGGGGCGCGTGCGGTCGGTAGTCAACGTCAGAAAGCTTGCGCTCCGTTCGCCGCGTGTGTGGCAGTGTGACGCGCTGATCTACTCAATATGCGGGACGACCCGAATTGCCGCTCCGCAGAGCATCCCCTACGATCGACTCCCCGCGTCATTTTCGGCGGATATGCGCTAGCGGCATTGCACGTCAAAAGCGAGCACTGCCGTCGGCGCAATTGATACCACATCTATTGGATATCTCAGGAGGCAAGCATGCTTGACGCCCGCGAATTTGCGACATCAATGCTCGTGCGTGATTCGGCCGATCACATTGCTGAACGCAAAGAACTGGATGCGTTGCTTGAACGGCAGCTTGCCGCCATGGAGAAACTCGCTGCACGCTCGGATGCCAGGGACGACGACGTGCTCCTGTCTACCATTACGCGTGTTCACTGACGGCACCATTTGCCTTCGTATCGAGAATGGAGCAAGTGCCAACGGAATGCGCAGGTCCCTCTTTTCGCATGTCATGCGTCGCCGACTTTGCAACCGTCCTCGCCAGACCGGTTCTCTCTCCACGGCACGCCGCTTGCTCCTCCTTGCTCATGACAAGGAGGTAATCCATGATCGTTAGAACCATCGTAGTGACTGCGCTTGCGTTTTCGTTTTCCGCGTTATTGCCCGCACCAGCAATGGCGGCCGGATGCCTGAAAGGCGCCGCGGTTGGCGGGGTGGCGGGACATATAGCGGGTAAGCATGGCACCGCGGGAGCCGCGACTGGATGCGCGATAGGGCATCACGAAGCGTCGAAGAAGCAAAAAGCCGCCAGTGACGCGGCGACAGCAAGCACGCCACCGTCGAAGTGACCGTGTGTGACGGAGCGCCGCGCGGGTACATCGTGTTGAGTTTCCGGCCATCGGTCCCTGACCTGTCAGTATTTCGACAGCGATGGTTCGATTGCCACCGTGCCGGGTTCGATGCACTTCTGTTAGCCAAGAGAAACGCATCGACATGCGCGACGAAGCGCGCCGGGTACTGGTACAGCGAGCCGTGATTGCGTCCGGATGGGCGCGTTGCCCCAGATCAGGTCGACGTGCGACTGGCGGCCGTCGTGCGCGATCTGCATGAAGATGCGCGCGCCTTTCGCGTGAACCGCGTCGGTGATTTTCTTCCAGGCGTGGACATGGGCATCCGTCTAGATGCCGGGCGCGCCGAGATAGCCACGGCTGTCGTACGAAGGATGCGCGCTTTCCGCAATGAGCAATCCGCCTTGCGACGCGCGCTGGCGGTAATACTCGACCATCATCGCGCTCGGGCTGTCGTCGGTGTCGGCGCGCAAACGCGTCATCGGCGCATGCACGACGCGGTGCGACAGTTGCAACGGGCCGATCCGCGTAGACGAGAACAGTTTGAGTCGTGTGCCAGACATTATGGATACCTTAGTAATTGATCGTGATCAAACGCGCCGCGATGCGTCGTGTTAGGTACGGCTGGCAGTTAATCTAGCTTTTGCTCGCGCAAAGAAACAAGACTTTGTAGGCAGACGGGCATGCCTCGAAAGCATGGCGATCGAAGCAGGCGAAAGAGGAGCAAACAGGCGTGGCCGGCCGATTGGCGACCTGGAAGCGTTGCCGCAGTTGCTGTCGTAGCGTTCACTGCCTGTACGGCCCTTCCAGCATGGCTATCCGGTCTGTCGCTGCCGTCGCCTTTCGAGTCCATTGCGCAATTGGCCACCGATAAATGCGCCGACGATCAGACAGAGATAAAGCACGATGAGATGGTGACGCCATGCATCCAGTGTGAACTGGTGCGTGACCAGCTTCGGATCGGGCGCGCGGAGCGAGACACTCGTCATTTCGACGGCTTGCATCATGCGGATAAATCCTCCCGCGGACAGCAGCGGCAACAGGGCAGCAGCGGCCAGCAGCGCGAGCTTCATGCGCTGCGCCAGCGGATAGTGACGCAACCGGAACCACAGTCCCAAACATCCATGTACCCAGCCAGGGGCGAGCAGCGCAAGTTGCAGCCCTTGCGTTCCACTCGTTAGCAGCATGCCGACGACCT
>BBSL01000189.1 GCA_001319865.1 Burkholderia sp. E7m39
GAGCAGCAGCGGCAGGCTGAGGCCGCCCACAGGCGAATCCATTCGGCGGCCGGCAATTCCCAGTGGCGGCGCCGGTATATCGTGTGCAACGCGAGNGAAAAATGCAGCGACGCTGCGCCGTACAGCGCGATGGTTCCGGGCGTGCTGCGCCACAGTCGCAGCGCCATCACAAGACCGCGTCCGGCCAGTTCCAGCGACCACAGGCCAAGGGCATGGTTGATGAGGTGCAGAAAGAGGTAAGTCAGCATCACCACGCCCGAGCCGAACTGAAGCCGGCGCAGGACGGCTTGCAGCGAAGCTTCGGACGGGCGAAAGGGTGGAATGATCGCCGAGCCTTTCATTTCGCGTACCGGTGCGTGCGACGCGACGCGTGTCTTGCAGCGGCTGACAGCGTTTGCGTTGACCCATGCTCGCTACGACGCCGGCGTCGTCGGCCCGTGTAGCTGGCTGCTGCCGCTGACCGATGCGGCGTGCCGTCACGTTGGTTCACGGCGGACCGATACAGCGCTTCGGCGAATCGCTGCAACGCCGACACTGAACCGCACACGCTCTGGTATTCCTCGCGGCCGATCCTGCCATCGAGGATGACGGTCAATCCCGATGCGCGGGCGATGTCGATGATGTTCATTTCGATTTCCAAATGCTGTTTCCTACCTGCAAGACGTTGCATACGCATCAGTTATTCCCTTGCGCGCTCGAGCAGACGAGGCCGCAAACGCGCTGAAAGGAAAAGGCAGGCGATCAGGCGCCGGAGGCGGGGACCGAGTTCAGGGCCTAGGGGCCTTGGAATCAGGAATCCGGGATGAGGGAATAAAACGAACGAGCCGGTGGTTTAGCGCTTGAACCCACGCGGGGTAGTCCACTTGATTGACGGGTGGCCTACCTTTTGAACCCCACTCGAGAGGACATCATGTCATCAGATATTCCTTCCAATCCATCGCGCCGTAACGCGTTGAAATGCCTCGCCTACGGTGGCGCAGGCACCTTGTTCATGCTGGCCGGCGGCGTTCTCACGCCGATGGAGTTGGCCTCCGCCGCCGGCACGAGCGGCAAATCGGCGGCCTCGGGCGTCCCGTTGTTCCTGCAGATCAGCGACACGCACATCGGGTTCAACAAAGAAGCCAACCCGGATGTCGCGGGTACGCTCAAGCAGACGATCGACCTGGTCAACGCCATGCCCGTCAAGCCCGCGCTGACGATTCACACGGGCGATATCACGCATCTGTCGAAAGCATCGGAGTTCGATCTCGCGGCCCAGTTGCTGTCGGGGCTGAAAATCACCGAGTTGCACACTGTGCCCGGGGAGCATGACGTGACAGACGGGCCAGGAACGGAATACTTCAAGCGCTTCGGCGGCGCGTCGGACAACAAGGGGTACTACAGCTTCGACCACAACGGTGTGCACTTCATTGGGCTCGTCAATGTGATGCACTTCAAGCCCAACGGCCTTGGAGGTCTTGGCGACGACCAGCTCGAATGGCTGGAAAACGATCTGAAGGGACGCTCGTCGAGCACGCCGATTGTCGTCTTTGCACACATGCCGATGTGGACCATCTACGAACCTTGGGGATGGGGTACGGGCGACGCGGGCAGGGCGACGGACTATCTGAAGCGGTTCGGCTCGGTGACCGTCCTGAATGGACACATCCATCAGATCGTGTCCAGGGTGGAAGGGAACGTCACGTTCCATACCGCACGATCGACCGCCTATCCCCAACCGACGGCCGGTAACGGCCCAGGACCGATGCCGCTGACGGTTCCCAGCGACCAGCTTACGAAGATGCTCGGCGTCACCAGCATCAAGGTCTCGCAGCATCCGCTGAAGGCAACGCTTTCCGATACGACGCTTGTTTGATGCCGGGCGCCATTCACCTACAACGGAATCAGATCATGCTATTCAGTCTCTTCAATCGCACCTTTGTGACCTTCATCGGCAGAGCAGTTCTCATTGCGGCGTTGGCGTCGGGGTTCACGACTGCGCAGGCACAGGACGCCAATATGGTCGTGATCAAGAATTTCATGTTTTCGCCGATGTCGCTCACGGTCAAAGCGGGGTCGACCGTGACCTGGAAAAATACGGACGGTGAACCGCATACGGTGGTCAACGATGCTGGCATTTTCCATTCCGCCGCGCTCGACGAAAACGACACGTATCAGTTCAAGTTCGACAAGCCGGGCGTCTATAAGATCTTTTGCGGCATCCACCCGAACATGAAAGCGACCGTCACTGTGCAGTAGGGCGTGAAGGTACTGTCTGCGTGGCCCGGATGCGTCCGGGCCGTCTGCGCAAGCGCGATGACATTAAAGTTCGTCGATGAGGCCGCCGATGAACATAGTTACGGCGTTATAGCTGTTCGAGCCACAGACCCCTAAAGGCTCCTACGCTGGACGAAGGTCGATCCATCACGGGAAGCGTGAGTTCGGCGCCTGCCATTCACCCCGGACTTCGTAGCCCAAGCGCTTCAAATCAGCAATGAGCTTTCGGAAACTGTGCACCAGGCATGGTTGCTGACCGGACACGTCGCTTAACGCACGGTCGCTCCTTGCTCTTACCCGTTGGTGAGCAATCAACGTGTCATGTCCGCCATCACGATTTCTTGCGGGCGGGTTTAGACAAATGCCCTAACGAAAACACGCGAACGCGCGGTACAGCGCAGATAACCGATAAATCGCCACTCGGCCGCAGCCTCTGGCATCTGGATATCTAGATCAATGGCATCCCTCGTCGCGCAGGCCGTCGAACAACGCAATGAGATTGTCCGGTTCGACCGGTTTGACGAAGTGATAATCGAATCCGGCAGACTTCGAGCGAGCCACGTCTTCCGCCTGTCCGTACCCCGTCGTCGCGATCAGAATGGTTTGCGCGAGACGCGGCATGCGCTTGAGCCTGCGGGCCACCTCGTACCCATCCATGCCGGGCAGGCCGATATCCAGCAGCACTACGTCGGGCGCTTCACGCTGGCATTGCTCGAGCGCTGCCGGTCCATCCGCTGCGGTACGCACGCGATATCCCGTCATTTCAAGCAGAATGGCCAGCGAATCAGCGGCATCGCGATTGTCGTCGACCACCAGAATGCCTAGGCCGCGCGACTGGCGTGGCGCGGTGGGCGGCAGCGGATCGCTCGAGGATGGAGCCTGCGTCACGGGCAGTGTCACGGTCATCTGTGTACCGCGTCCCAAGCCGTCGCTTTGCGCATCGACGGCTCCCCCGTGCATGCCGACGAGCGATCGCACGACGGACAGGCCGATTCCCAAGCCGCCTTGCGCACGGTCCAGCGCGCGATCCGATTGCGAGAACAACTCGAAGACTTCAGGCAACTCTTCCGGAGAAATGCCGGTTCCATTGTCCTTGACGGAGATGACGACACGCCCGGAGCCCGACGCAGCGTGAATTTCGATCTTCCCGCCATCCGGCGTGTACTTCGCTGCGTTGTCGAGGAGATTGCCGAACACCTGCGCCATGCGCGTGGGATCGGCGTTCAGATAGACCGGTTCACGCGGCAGCACCACGGTGAGCGAGTGACGTCGCGCTTCGATGGAAGGCATAGCCGCGTCGACGGCTGCCGTGAGGACTGAGGCGAGTTCGATTGGAACGCACTTCAACGTGATTTTGCCGGTAGTGATCCGCGAGACATCCAGCAGATCCTCGAGCAACCCGGCCAGATGCCGGCTCTGGCGTTCGATCATCTCGCGGGCCCACTGCACGCGTGGCGGAAGCGCTTCGTCCGCCATGCGGATGGCTTCGACGGCGTTGCGGATCGGTGCCAACGGGTTGCGCAACTCGTGGGCGAGCATCGCGAGAAACTCGTCCTTTTGGCGAGCGGCGCGGAGCAGCCGCGCATTGGCGGCAGCGCGTTCGGCGATCATCGCACGCGCCTGGTACTGGCGCCGCCTGGCACGGAGCGCGCCGCGCGCTGCACTGACGAGTGCTTCGCCGCTCATCGGCCGCTCGATCAGCATCACATTGCCGAGCACTTCAAGACGGCGCCCTTCGGCTGTCAACGCGCCCTTCTTGCCGTTTCCGCCGAGCAGGACGAACGGGAAATCGGACCAGGGCGGCTGCGCGCTTAACCAGTCGTCGACCATTCGCAACGCGCGCTGGTCCAGCGCCTCGTCGGCGATCAGCGCACACGCCGCGCCCTGCTGCAGCGACTCGACCATACTGGCGACGTCGGGACAGACGACGCATTCCATTCCCTCACGCGAAAGCACATGTTCGACAACCTGCGCATCCCGCCCGCGCGGCGCGACGATGAAAATCCGCTCTTCCAATGCGCCTCCTTAGTCGAGCGGACGTTCGCCCAGCATCGACTGGCCGCCTCGATAAGACGGCAAGCCGGCGAGTACGCCTTCAAAATCTTTCAGTGGCAAGCCAAGGCGTAGACCTCCGGCGCCCACGCGAAACTCGCGTATGGTGCGTTCATGGGTTCCCGTGCGGCTCTTCAGGACCGACAGAGCCGAGAGCACCTCGCCAGCGCTTTCGAAAAAGCGGAAGACCAGAAGTGCGTCGCTCAAGTAGCTGAGGTCGACATCCGACGCTACGTTGCCGATGAGCCCGTGCTGGCCGAGGACCATCAACGTCGTAATGCCTTGCTGGTTAAGAAAGCTCAACAGCTCGTGCATCTGCAGAAGAAGATACCGGTGACCCGGCATCGCCTGCATATACGCATTGAGGCTGTCGATCACCACCATCGATACGCCCGCATTTTCCACCGCGTCGCGCACGAGCGTAGAAAACTGGCCCGGCGACATTTCGGCGGGATCGATCTGCTGCAGCAACAACTGGCCGTTCTCGATATAGGCATCCAGTCCCATGTCCAACTGCCTGCACCGCGACAGGAGAATGCCCAGTGTCTCGTCGAACAACAGGTACTCGACGCGCTCGCCGCGCTCCAGCGCGCTGAGGGCGCAACGGACTGCCGTGGTGGTCTTGCCGGCGCCCGAGGGTCCGACGAGCAGCGTGTTTGTGCCGGGCACGAGGCCACCGCCGCCTAGCAAAGCGTCAAGTTCGGGTACACCTGTCGATCGCGCAGCGGCCTCGAACTCCCTGCGATGAACCGCTGCCACGAGGCGGGGATACACCGTGATGCCGCCCGTATCCAGCCTGAAGTCGTGATAGCCGCCGGCAAACTTGATGCCGCGCATCTTGACGACTCGCACGTGACGTTGCTCGACGCCATAGGCGGGCACGGTCTGGTCCAGCTCGATGACGCCGTGGGTAATGCTGTGCAACTGCAGGTCGCCGGGCTGCGACGTCTTGTCGTCGAGCAGCCAGAGCGTGCACCCGAGCGTCGAAAAGAACTGCTTCAACGCCAGCACCTGTCGCCGGTACTTCAGCGCATCCTGGGCAAGCAGGCGCAGTTCGGAGAGACTGTCGAAGACGACGCGTCGCGGATTGGTCTCGAGTACCACCCGCCTGACCTCGTCGATGGTCTCGCCCAGTTCCACCTCCGACGGGTGAAGGATCGACTGCCCGGCGTCGGCGGTCAGTTCGTCCATATCGCCGAGCTCGTGGATATGCAAACCGTCGAGCGACCAGTGATGAGATGCAGCGACGGACCGGAGTTCGGCGGCCGTTTCCGACAGGGTGATATAGAGCACCGTCTCGCCGAGCCTCTTCCCTTCTAGAAGGAAATGCAGACCCAAGGTAGTTTTTCCCGCCCCGGGCACGCCCTCGATCAAATAGACCCGGTTGGCGGCCAGGCCGCCGTTCAGCACATCGTCGAGCCCCGGCACGCCCGTCGAAATCCGTGGTGGCACATCATCGAGGACGCTGTGAGTGACATCACCGTGCGACATTGTTTTGCTCGCGTTGATTGATAGCGTCGTAGCTTAAGCAAACTCAATGCCAGATAGGTTGGGTCCAGCCGGCGTGGCGCGGCCGCCAACACCGGGAGCAGATCGGACGAGATGGCGCCGCGCACCAAGGCCGTTGCATCGTCGCTGAGCTGTCAAGTCTTGCCGCGAAGCTCACAGCCTCGCGGTCGAACTGCATTCCGACGTGCCCGGCGATGAGCCGAACGGTTCCTTCACGTTGCCCGCGGCTTCGCGGACGACGCTCCGATTCCGTCGCTTCCACCCGTCGCGCTCGCAATTGTTGCGCTTTTCTCGCTATCGTTCCCGTCCATTGCAGTCATTGCCGCTGCGAAGGGAACGCGCGACCATCGAGGTCGCGTGGGGCGTGGCAGACTGGCATTCAGGAGGCGGCTTTTGCCGTGGTTGTACTTTCCAATGACGGGGACGACGGGCTCTTCGCGTCCGAGCAGAATATCCAGGCGTGCCATGTCGTCAGCTCGACCCGGAAGTACTGCAACAACATCGTGAAGTGCGTGTCGTCGAGTCTCGCTTCGCACACCGGCTCCTTTTCAGGGTTGGGCAGACGCACGCTTAATCAGCCAACACCGCAACAGCCTTGATTTCGACGATGTAACCGGCGGCGCCACCCAGCATGTGTGCGCCCACTGCGGTCCATGCAGGCAAGGGATGCGTGTTGAGGTACCGGTCACGCACTTCCATGAAGAGTGGAAGATCGCGCATGTCCGTGTGGAAAGTGGTGACGTCGACGACATCGGCGAGCGTGGCGCCTGAAGCCTCCAGCACTGCCTTCAGATTCTCGAACGCCTGCACAATCTGTGCTTCGCGATCTTCGACAAGTTTCATGTTCGCGTCGCGACCGATCTGGCCCGACACATATACCGTGTTTCCGACTTTGACCGCAGGTGCGTAGTGAATCTTCTCGTACACCGTCTCCATTCCTGCAGGGACAATGGCTTTACGTTCGCTCATAGTGGCGTCTCCAGGTTCATTCTTGGATGGCTAGCCGTTGTCGCCACCGGCGACGGGCAATACGGCGCCTGTGATGTAGCCTGCCTCATCGGATGCCAGGAACAGAATCGGCGCGATCTGCTCATCGAGGGTTCCATAGCGCTTGAGGAACGTCGACTCGGTGACCTGCTTCACCGCTTCGCTCATCCAGACTTTTTCCTGCTCGCTGTCTCCGGCGGCATTGCGGGGTACGCGTCGCGGCGGCGCCTCGGTTCCGCCCGGTGCTGCTGCGACCACGCGAATATTCTGTTCGCCGTACTCCATCGCAAGCGATTGGGTCATCGCGTTGACGCCGCCCTTGGCGGCGGAGTACGGCACGCGGCGAATACCGCGCGTGGCGTTCGATGAGACGTTGACAATCGTTCCCCCACCTTGCGCGAGCATGTGCGGAAGCACCGCGTGGCAGGCGTACAGGGTGGGCATCAGCGAACGGCGGATTTCAGCATCAATCTGCGCCGGTTCGAACTCACCATAGGGCCGCATGCGAATGGCACCGCCCACGCCGTTGATGAGAATGTCGATCCTGCCGAACTTCTGAACGGCAAACGCCATCGCGGCGGCTGCGCCGTCATAGGTTTCGAGGTCAGCGACGAAGCCGGCGGTATCGGCACCCGTGGCCTCGGCTGCGACCTCCGCGACGAAGTCAGCCCGGTCGACAAACAGAACCTTCGCACCTTCGGCAGCCGCGCGGAGCGCGACGCCGCGGCCGATACCTTGTGCGGCGCCCGTTACGACCATCACCTTGCCTTCAAACCTTCGAGCGTTCATGAGTCACCGTACGTTGGGAGTGAATTTCTCGTAGTGGAAGCTGTTTGGCTTTACACCGTTGTCGTCGAAATGTTTGCGTACCGCGTCGACCATGGGCGGCGGGCCGCACAGGTACACGTCAACATCGCCGTCGTTCAGGCACTCGGGGGGCATGTGTTGCGTTACCCAGCCTTTGCGCGGATGGCTGGATTGATCTTCGGCAACAACGGTGCTGAACGTGAAATTCGGCAGTTTCTCTGAATACGCCTCGATGGCTTCGACCAGGACCAGGTCGAGGTCTCGCGTCACACCATAGATAAGGTGCACCTTCTGCTGCGAGTTCGCACGAACCAGCACTTCGAGCATCGACAGGAACGGCGCAAGGCCCGTACCGCCCGCAAGGAACAGTAACGGCCGCTCAACGGCGCGCAGATAGAAGATTCCCATCGGTCCCGCCAACTCGACCTTGTTTCCCGGCTGCGCCGATTCGAGCCATGTGCTCATCACGCCACCCGGTATCTTTTTAATGAGGAAGCTGATTTTCGACGCACCCGGTGTCGACGAGAACGAGTAGGAGCGGTGCTGGCCGCTGCCGGGCACGTCGATGTTGACGTATTGACCGGCCAGAAAAACGGGCGGAGCGCCGTCGACGTCCAGTTCGAGCACGACCGCCGCGTCGTTGTGCTGCTCGACCTTCGTGACGGTCGCCGCGAACTTGTTGTGCTCGGTCTTGCACGATGTCGACGAGGCGGGCACTGCGATGACGCAATCGCTCTGCGGAACCATCTGGCATGTGAGTACGAGACCGCTTTCTCTTTCGTCGTCGGTCAGCGCATCCTCGATGTAGTCATCGCCCAAATCGTAACTGCCGCTCTCGGCGCGACACTTGCAAGTGCCGCACACGCCGTCAGAGCAATCCATAGGCAGGTTGATCTTGGCGCGGAAGGCGGCATCGAGAACCTTCTCGCCGGCCTTGCATTCCACGAAACGGGTAACCCCGTCCTCGAAGTTTAGAGCAATGTTGAAACTGGACATGTTGTCTCCTGCTTACTGTCTCATTCCGGCCGTCTGCATCAGACGTGGTAGACGTCGAGCACCTGGCGGATATAGTCGTTCTTCAGTGCAATCTTCTTGCTGGAAATCAGCAAGCGATCGTCGACCTTGCGGAACGTCACGTAGATGGTGCCGAAGAACTGGTCGGTAATCTTGTAACGATGATTCAACGTGTTGAAGTTGTATCGGACGTCCACTTCGTTGTCGCGCTCGCCGAGCACTTCCACATTGGTAACGTTATGGCTGGTGCGCGGTTCCGGCATCGACGCGCCGCTTCGCTCGGTCTTGATGCGAAACACGCGGTCTTCGAGTCCGCCACGGTCCGGATAGTACATAAGCGAGATTTGGCTTTGAGGGTCTTCGGTGAGCTTGTCGTCGTCGTCCCACGCGGGCATCCAGTACGTCACGTCCTCGGTGTAGCACGCGAGCCATTCGTCCCACTGGCGGTCATCGAGAAAGCGCGCTTCCTGGTACAGCGCGCTGCAGATCTTGTGATAGTCGAAGCTCATACCGTCGCCTCCGCCTGTTCCTTTTGAAGGGCTTCGCGCATCACCTTCGCCCAATATTCGTGTTGAACCACAAAAAGACCTTCGTCTTCACTGCGTTCGCCCGAGATGAGCGGGTTCAAACCCATGCCCTTCGCGTTGTCGTCGGGTCCATGGACCCACAGCGGTGCACCGCGCGACATGTCGTTCCACATCGACGTCGTCTGACCGTAACCCGCCTGGCACGCCCGGAATTCCTCGAGGTCGTCGCTCGTGCCCATTCCGGACACGTTGAAGAAATCCTCGTACTGACGAATACGAATGGCGCGGCTCTCTGCGCTCTCCCCCTTGGGGGCGAAGCAGAAAATGCTGACCTCGGTCTTGTCGACGCTGATCGGACGAACCACGCGAATCTGGGTACTGAACTGATCCATCAGGAAGACGTTCGGATACAGGCACAGATTGCGCGTCTGATTAACGATGTATTCCGCTTTCTGTTCGCCGACCCGTGCGGCGATTTCTTCGCGATGCTGGTAGACCGGACGGACCTCCGGGTTCATCGTTTTGGTCCACAGCAAAATGTGGCCGTGCTCGAATCCATAGACACCGGCAACAGATTTGCTCCAACTATTCGCATCGACTGCCTTGGTACCTTCCACCTTGCGTCGGCCCATCGTCGCAGCGTAATTCCAATGGACGGTGCTGACGTGATAACCGTCGCAGCCGTTTTCCATCTGCATCTTCCAGTTGCCCTCATATATGTATGAGGAGTTGCCTCGCAACACTTCCAGCCCGTTCGGAGCCTGGTCGACGATCTGGTCGATGATGACCTTCGCTTCACCCAGGTAATCTTCCAGCGGCATCACATCCTGATTCAGGCTGCCGAACAGAAAGCCTCGATAGCTCTGGAAGCGCGGGACCTTTTTCAGATCATGGGAACCGCTGGTATTGAACTGCACGGGGTATTGAGTGGTTTTCCCGTCCTTCACCTTCAGCAGCTTGCCGGTGTTGGCGAAACTCCAGCCGTGAAAAGGGCAGGTGAAAGTACCCTGGTTGCCGTGCTTGCGTCGGCACAGCATTGCACCTTTGTGCGCACACGCATTGATGACGGCATGCAACTCGCCGGCCTTGTCACGCGTGACGACTACTGGCTGGCGTCCGATCGACGTGGTGTAGTAGTCGTTGTTGTTGGGCACCTGGCTTTCATGTGCAAGATAGACCCAGTTGCTCTCGAAGATGTGCTTCATCTCGAGTTCGTAAAGATCAGCGTTGGTGAAGATGTCGCGGCGGCACCGGAACACACCGTTTTCTTTGTCATCTTGAACGGCGTCCCGCAGCAATTCGTCCAGCTGTTTGACCTTGTCGTTAATGGCTGACATGTTAGTTCTCCTATGCATGCTCCAGCGTTTCGGGAGCTTTTGCATTCAGTTGAAGTTCTCGCGAAGAAGTAACCGGCGGCTCTTGACGATGGCCGCCGCGTGGTCTGTTACACCGCAGCAGATGCTCGCGGGCGTTGAACAAGCTGGTTGTCCTTGCCCTCGACCAGCGACGTCAACTTGATATTGAACTCAATCTCCTTGTAGGCGTCGGCCTTGAGACCCAGAGCAATGCCTCCCGTCTTCTCGACCACGTGGGGGACCAGTTCTTCGCGAGTTGCATAGGCGAAGTCGTCCCAGATCAGCGGATCGCCTTCGATATTGATTTGCGTCGTGAGCTTGCGGTTCGTGTCGGAGGTGACGAAGAAGTGAACATGTGCCGGCCGGTTGCCGTGACGGGCGAGTGCGTTCAGGAGTTGCTGTGTGGCGCCGTGTGGCGGACAGCCGTAGCCCACAGGCATGAGGGTACGGAATTCATACTTGCCCTCAGCGTCCGTCCTGACTGCGCCGCGCAGATTAAATTCGCTCTGGGCGCCCGTCGGGTCAAAGTGGGAATAGAACCCCTTGGAGTTGGCGTGCCAGCACTCGACGAGGGCGTTCGCGACGGGCTTGTCGCCGGCACCGGAGACGATGCCACGGATGACGAGCGGGCCGGCAATTTCGTCGGGATTGATGTCGATCCTGGACACAGCATCGCGTACGGGTGCACCGGCGACATACAAAGGACCCTCAATGGTGCGCGGCGTGCCACCGTGAATGTCCGCTTCGCGGTCCGCTGCGTCCATACGGATGTCAAGGTACTTCTCCAGTCCTAGTCCAGCGGCCAACAGGGCGGCCTCGCCGTCTTGCCCGAGCTTGTTGAAGTAGTGGACACCGGCCCAAATCTCGTCGGGCGTCATATCAAGATCGTCGATGGCCTTGAACAGATCGCTCAGCAGGCGATGGGTGATTTGCTTCGCACGCGCATTGCCTTCCTGGCTTGTGAGGTTCGCGGCTGCCTTCAGCAAGTTTTGAACTTCTTCGGTGTTGAACACTTTGACGCTCATGTCTGCTCCTGAAATCTTCCTGATATGGTGGGGTAAACCCGCGCTTTCCGTCTACCCTCTTATGTTTGCAAGGTATAATGGGCCGTCGAATTAGCGTGTAAATGCAGGATAGTTGACCTCCGAACCGCTAGTCCAACACTGTTTTAGTATGGGTCCATATCTGGGAGGTATTAAGATGGAGTTGCGCCACCTTCGTTACTTCGTCGCGGTGGCGGAGGAGCGGAACTTCACACGTGCTGCAGAACGGCTGAACATCGCGCAGCCGCCATTGAGCCGGCAAATACAGCAACTAGAAGAGACGCTTGGCGTGCAGCTTCTCGAGCGCGGCTCCCGGCCGCTGAAGTTGACGGAGACCGGTAAATTCTTTTATTCCCATGCGGCGCAGCTTTTGGCGCAGACGTCAGACCTTGAATCGATGACGCGGCGGGTTGGGAGTATCGAGCGGACTTTCTCCATTGGCTTTGTCGGTTCAACTCTTTATGGATTGCTCCCCAAAATCATCCGACGTTTTCGCGATGAGAATCCGACAGTCGAATTGACCCTTCATGAAATGTCGACGATGGACCAGCTCAGAGCGCTGAAGGAGGGCCGCATCGACGTGGGGTTTGGGCGTATCCGGAACGAGGACGCAAACATTCGCCGTGTTGTGTTGAGGGAGGAAAAGCTGATTGCGGCGCTTCCTCAAGGACATCCCTTGTCGCTCGGCAAGTCCGTTCTGTCGCTACGCGACTTGCTCAACGAGACTTTGATTGTCTTTCCGAAGGCGCCACGCCCTAGCTACGCGGATCAGGTGTTAGCCGCGTTTGAAGACCGGGCACTCGAGCCGCGTCGAGTCTATGAGGTGCGCGAACTTCAGATTGCGCTCGGACTGGTCGCGGCGGGAGAGGGCGTCTCGCTCGTTCCGAGCAGCGTCTACGGATTGAAGCGGGACGACGTGAGTTACATGGAGCTCGATGACCTTACGCTCGTGTCACCCATCATCATGAGCATGCGGGCGCTGGATGAATCGCGTGACATACGGGAGATCCTCGAGCTGATCTATCGGCTCTACGAAGAACTCCACATTCCCTATGTTCCGCGCGTCGACCGGGGCGGACGTTAACCCGTTTATACCGCGAAAGTATGGCGTTAGACGTGGAAGGTGTTGGACAGGCCGCTATTGGCCAGTCAATACTTTCGTCAGCCCTTCCACTTTGCCATTTCAGGTATGAATCCTTCAATTACTTCCGTAGAAGCTATTCTGGTCGACCTTCCGACCATTCGGGCGCACCAGCTCTCCATGGCGACGATGCAGCAACAGACCATGGTCATCATCCGCCTGCGTTCAAGTGACGGCATTGAGGGCATCGGCGAAGCCACGACGATCGGTGGTCTGTCATACGGCGAAGAAAGTCCCGAAGGCATCAAGCTGACCATCGACACGTATCTGGCGCCAGCGCTGGCGGGTCAAGACGCGACCAACGTCAACGCGGCCATGCTCAAGCTCAACAAGGTTGCGCGTGGAAACCGATTCGCCAAATCGGGCATTGAAACGGCGCTGCTGGATGCACAAGGTAAGCGCCTCGGCGTACCGGTGTCGGCGCTGCTCGGTGGCGCAGTCCGCAAGACGCTGCCGGTACTGTGGACGCTGGCCAGTGGCGACACCAACCGCGACATCGAAGAAGCCGAAACGCTTCTCGCCGAACGCCGACATAACGTGTTCAAGCTGAAGATTGGTCGTCGCAGCGTGCGGGATGACGTGGCGCATGTGTCCAAAATCAAGGCGGCACTTGGCGACCGCGCAAAGGTGACAGTCGACGTGAATCAGGCGTGGAACGAAGTCGAAGCGGCCTCGGGCATCGAAGCCCTCGAGGCTGCCGGTATCGACCTCATCGAGCAACCTACGCCGCGCGAGCAGCGCGGGGCGCTGGCCCGACTCGCAGCGCGTTTTAGCGTCCCCATCATGGCCGATGAAGGCGTCACCGGCCCGGAAGACGCACTCGACCTTGTGCGCGATGCCTGCGCTGACGTGTTTGCGCTGAAGATTGCGAAGTCGGGCGGTATCTACGGGATGATGCGTACGGCTGCCGTTGCCGACGCGGCGGGCGTGTTGCTCTATGGCGGGACGATGCTCGAAGGCAGTATCGGCTCCATCGCTTCCGCGCACGGCTTCAGCGCGCTGCCGCAACTGGCGTGGGGTACGGAACTCTTTGGCCCGCTGCTCCTTAAGGACGACGTCGTGACGTCCCGGCCACAGTATCGCGACTTCGACCTGCATCTGCCGGAAGGACCGGGGCTTGGGCTGCAAATCGACGAAGAGAAGCTTGCGTTCTACCGCCGCGAGAAGAAGGCATAAACGCCGGCCGCCCTAAATATCAATTGGCGCTCCTTCTGGCATGGAGGAGTGTCCTCCTGGAGAAAGCATGTTGTATCTCGTAAGAATGGACGTACACCTGCCGCACGATATGTCGACGGCACAAGCTGACGAAATCAAGGCCCGCGAAAAGGCCTACTCGCAGGAATTGCAGCGAGCCGGAAAGTGGCAGCAACTGCATCGCATTGTCGGTGAGTACGCGAACTACAGCGTCTTCGATGTCGACTCGCACGACGAGCTGCATACCATTTTGTCGGCGTTGCCCTTGTTCCCCTATATGACCATGCAGGTGACCCCGCTTGCGCGCCATCCGTCGTCGATTCGCTGAGGACGCCGGCTGCCTGCATGAGTCACGATACGAACAGGACGTTGGAGTCAGTCGCGTCGAAAAGCGCCTGGTCAGTATCTGCAGTTACAACCGGGCTGCTCGCTGTCATCATCTCCCGGCCCGCTAGCGATATTTTGCCTGCGGGATGTCATCGCACGCGCAGTCGCGTGCAATTTGGCCGAGACCAGTAGCGGGGCGGCGAATCCTGGCGTGCTCACTAACACGAGCACTCCCGCTCAGGCTCCGAAACAGAAGGAGCCTTGGCGGTTCGCGGGCGATATGCGAACACCGTTTAGCTAAGGTTAAGAATTTCACGAGCCTGTGCCGCAGTGGCGACAGGGCGACCATACTCCTCGCAAAGCTCCGCGACCTGACGCACCAGCGCTGCATTAGACGGCGCGAGCGTGTTCTTATCCATTCGCACATTGTCTTCCAACCCGGTTCGGCAGTGCCCGCCGAGTTCAAGAGACCAACGGGCCATCGTCAGTTGATTGCGACCGATGCCGGCGCCCGTCCACGTCGCATCGGGTGAAAGGCGCTCGAGCGTTCGAACATAGAATTCAAGCACTTCGCGATCAACAGGCATTGCGTTCTTGATGCCCATCACGAACTGGATATGCAGAGGACCGACGATCGCACCGGAAGCTTGCATGGCTGCCGCCTGAAAGATCATTGACAGATCGAAGGCTTCGACTTCGGGCTTGATGCCATAGGCTTTCATTTCGGCGGCCAGCCAGTCGATCAGGTCCGGCGGATTGTCATAAACCCGAGTCGGGAAATTGACCGAGCCGGTCGCCAGGGATGCCATGTCCGGGCGCAGGCTTAGCATCGCACCTCTTTCATTGCCGGCACCCGAACGACCACCCGTGGACACCTGGGTGATCATGCCGGGCGCGTGTTTGCGGATGCCTTCCAGAACCAATGCGAAACGTTCGGGACTTGACGTCGGAGTTTCGTCATCGTTGCGCACATGGAGATGAACCAGGGTCGCACCTGCTTCGAATGCCGCCTGCGTCGACTCAACCTGCTCACTTACCGTGATCGGCACCGCCGGATTGTCTTTCTTGCGAGGCAGCGATCCTGTGATCGCAACAGAAATGATGCAAGGCTTGTTCATGCTTAATCTCAGCAAATTGGGTTTCAAAACGGGAACTGAATGGAATAACAATCGTGGAGATTCATCGTTCGCGACCGTTCGACGGGCTACGAGCTGCATAGCCCCGAAATCCTCACTTGACGAACGCGATTCGCCCTTAGCTTAAGAAGCGGACTAAAGGGGATCCAGCCAATGTCCTGGCGATCAAACCGGGTTAGCTTTGGCGGCAACCGACATTTCGCCGACTGCGGGCGTCCGCCGTACCTTGATGAGGCATATCGCTACCATCGCAATCGCTCCCGGTATCGCAATCGCGAAGAAATTCTGCTGCAGCGGTAGGGATTGACTGACAAGGAATCCGATTACGATCGGCGCGAGAATCGCACCGCTTCTGCCGACGCCGGACGCCCAGCCAATACCTGTCGCACGTGCGACGGCAGGATAGAACTGGCCGGCAAACGCGTACGTCACAATCTGCGTGCCGATCGTCGACGCTCCCGCGAGGCCAACGAGAAAAAACAATGCTTCGATAGGGACCTTGAACCCCAGCATGCTAATCGAGGCGGCTGACAACCCATACATGACGATGAGCACGTGCTTGATGTTGAAGCGATCCGCGAGCCATCCGCCGCCAATTGCGCCGATCATTGCGCCGAAGTTGAGAACAAGTACAAACGTTAGCGCGGAGCCCAGGGAGTAGCCAGCGCTCGCCATCAGCTTTGTGAGCCAGGAGCTCAAGGCATAGACCATGAAGAGACACATGAAGAAGGCAACCCACAGCATGACGGTGCTGGTGCCTCGGCCATCGAGAAAGAGTTGCTTGACGGGCGAGCCGGCGGCCGCGCACTCGTCTTGCAGTGCGAAGTAATCGGTATCCTGTGGGACGTAGGTTGAGTCGATTTGAGGAAGAATTCGCTTCAATCGATCCTTGTGTCCATTTCGTGCCAGGAAAGCCAGAGACTCTGGCATCAGCTTCCAGACGAGCGGCGCAAGCAGTGCCGGGACCCCAGCGGCGAGAAACACAGATTGCCAGCCGTAACGTTCAATCATGGCCTTGCCGACGAGGGCTGCGACCATTCCACCTACGGAATAGCCGCTGAACATCAACGTGACCATCGTGCTGCGAATTCTTCGTGGCGAGTATTCCGTCATCTGCGCAACCACGTTCGGCATAACGCCGCCGATTCCAAGGCCAGCGATGAATCGCGCGATGCTAAATGTCACCGGGTTGCTCGTCACGCCCGCTGCCGCCGTGAAGATACTGAAAAGCAATAAACATATGACGATGGCGCGAACTCGTCCGATGCGGTCTGCGATGGTGCCGAGAAACACCGCACCGATCATCATTCCAAGCAATGCAGAACTTACCATGAAGCCCGCACTTGCCGACTCGATGCCCATCTCGCGCATGATCGACGGCAACGCTATGCCGACGACGGCCAGATCGTAGCCGTCAAATATGATGATAACTGCGCACCAAAAGAGAAGCAGAAGGTGGAATTTACTGAATCGCGCATTGTCGCAAAGCGCTTTAACGTCGATAGGGCGCATGGTGTCTCCTTCATGCATGGTTAGCTCGTATACTGATAAGCAGGATCGTGCGCACCGTCGAATGAACCTGCAGCGGTAAGTGTCTGATGGCGAGCTACCACGTCGCGGTTGTCGACGCCGCTCAGCCTGGGGTGCGTGATGTGTCGAGGTCTTGGACTAGTCCGTCGTGTTCTTTGTGTAGTAGCGGACTCAGGATAGGGGAATGGAAGAAGCGGCGTCCAATACTGTTTGGGTCGCGGATGATACTTTTCGGGAATGGAGCGCGCGTTTAAGATTTGTGGACAGTCCTCTCTGAAAGAGTGCAGATGGATTGATCGCTATTGAACGGAATCGCTTGTCACTTTGAGCCGGTACTCCCTAAGCGCGCAAACGAAACGCGGCGAGTTGATTTTCGATAATGAGCGGTGCGCGACGCGGCCTGATTCCTCATCCGGACAGGCACGGCGCGCGCGGTCGCGCATACGTTGCAGGGTTACTACGCCAGTCTGCGCGAGCACGGAACGACTTGTCCCTGGAAAGATCGCATGCTCGATTTCGACGGAATCAACGAGGTGATAGGGATGCGGGCGTTGATGGTGGAATCCGATTTGTACAGCTAATGGTGCTTGTCGGCTGCGCGGGGGGCTATCCAGAAGCTACGACGGCGATCGCGTCATCGAGACGCTACTGCGCGTTTCGCCTCACCTCACTATATGGACGCCAGTGAATCCATCACGCGGCTCTGTCGAGGATTTGTCTTTGGCAATTGAGCGACTGTCACCCATCCATGACTGGGCTTCGAAGGTTAGCGTTAGGGTTTAGCATTTGCGCGAGGCCCAGGCGTCTGACAGGCCAACACGTCGGCACACGCTGCTTAGCTAAAGCGTTTCGTAAGGTGTTCGATTTAAGTTGACATAACTCCATACGTGGCCGTCATCATTTGCTGCTGATCTGGAGGGCACTGTTGATGGCGCTCCTGTGCGCCGTCGCCGGCGATTCCGGTCCGTGCATTTGCCGCCGTCCTGGTGGCGATCGTTGCGTTCAGTTGTGCGACTGGACCGAAGTTCGCCGCCGTCGCGGCCCGTTTCAGGCTTTCGTTTCCTTCGCCTGGCGCTGGCCCCGCGCGGTGGCTGGCCGCTTGCGGTCCACTTTCAATCGATACTGGAAGGTTCCGCCTTTGAAGTACAGATACTCGAAGTCTATGGGCTGTTTGCTGGCATCGTAAGTCAGGCGTTCTACCCGCAGCAACGGCGCTCCCTTCCTCGTTTCGAGCGCTGACGCCATGGCGGCGTCCGCCGCCGTCGCGTCGATGGCGAGGTCCGCGCTGCCCAGCTTCACGCCGCAGTCGTTTTCGAGGATAAGGAAGATATCTCTCGTGTTCAGGTCGGCGCGCTGGAGCTTCTTTCCGAGCGACTCCGGCACGAAGGTGATCTCGTAGGACGTCGCCTTTCGGTTGAGCAGCCGAACGCGGTGTATTTCGGCGACCGGCGTCCCTTCTTCCAGCCCGAGCTTTGCGGCGACTTCCGCGCTCGCGGGCACGAAGGCGAAGGACAGGACGCGGTTGAAAATTTCGTGCCCTTCGCTCGACATCGCTTCGGCAAAGCCTTGCAACGAAGTAATGTTCTGCACGGCTTTGGGCTGCGAGACGAACGACCCCTTGCCGTGCACCTTGAAAATCAGGCCTTCCTTCTGCAGATCGCCGAGCGCCTGACGAATGGTGATGCGGCTGACGTCGAACATTTCCTGCAGTTCGCTCTCGGACGGCATCCGGCTGTGCGGCGGATATGTGCCATCGAGAATGCTGCCGCGTAGCTTTTCCTTTATCTGCTGATAAAACGGGATCGGGGAATCCAGCTCGAAGGAGGGGTGACGGTTGGGCATGTTCTGTGGGCCACATCGCGCGGTTTTGGTTCTCGAAGGATTATACCGTCGCGTACACGACGTGCGTCGGATGGCATCGTATTTGCATCGCGCAGTGAACATACCATGTCATAACAACGGAGGAGTGTATGAGGAAGGAATCCAAACATGCTTCAGGACGAGATGGACAAGACGGGAGCGGACATTGAACGGACTCTTCTCTACCTTAATGATGGCGGCGACGGCCGCGTACGTGTCGACCAACGTCGACGGTTACGCGCTTCTGCTCGTATTCTTCGGCAATGCGCGGTATCACGCGGCGGAGGTCGTTGCCGGCCAGTTCGTCAGCATAGGGGTGCAGCTCGCGCTTTCCCTTGCGATCGGACAGTTGGGATGGCGTTACGACGGCCCGTTCGTCGGGCTCGTCGGCATTGTGCCGCTCGTCGTCGGGCTCAAGGGCATCGCGGGTCTGCGTCGGGCCGGCGACATCCGCGTGTATGAGCCTGACCACCCGGCATTCTTCGGGAAGGGGCGACCGGCGCGTGTCGCGACCGTGGGTTTCGTCGCCACGTCCGGCGCAGTCGATAATGTCCTGGTGTATTCGAGTCTTTTGGCCAGCCGGGCGCCGGGCGACGTGGCGTGGATCGCGACGGACTTCGTTGTGCTGACGGCCGCGCTGTGCACCTGTGCGTTTTTCACGACGCGATCGCCGATGTCGATACGCGCGCTGCGCGTTGCAGCGGCACGCATCGCGCCCTTCATGACGACGGCGGTCGGCCTCTCGCTGTTGATCCGCTTCCAAACGCTCGCGTGGCTCCGCACGCTGGCTTGACGCACACAAAGCGTGCACCAGCCGGAAACGCTCCTGCACCGCGCGCCGCAGCCAAGTTCGCTTGTGGGGCAAACCGGCGGCACTGAAACCCAGAAATACGGCGGTTTAAAGGGGGAAAATCTTGGCATGGCTCTTGCGTCCTAAAGATCAACTTGTAATGACGAGTTATAACTACTGCCATGCATGCGAACGACTTTCCATCACCTGCGACGAGCACCATGCCCGAGGACGGACCACCGATACATCTCGGCGCGCCTGGCCCGATGTATATGCAGATCACCGACATCCTGCGTGATCGCATTCTGCGGGGAACGTACCGGCCGAATCAGCAGATGCCGTCCGAAAGCGAATTGATGAAAGCCTTCGACGTGAGCCGCATCACGGCGCGTCAGGCACTCGGCAATCTGCAAAACGAAGGGCTCGTCTTCCGTATTCACGGAAAGGGGACGTACGTTTCGCGTCCGCGGGCGTTTCAGGATCTCGGCAGCCTGCAGGGCTTCGGCACGTCGATGCGCCAGATGGGCTATGAAACGCATTCGAAGGTGCTGTCGCTGCGTAGCATCGTGCCGCCGAGGCATGTTCGCGACCGCATCGGATGCGGCGAGCGAGTCGTCGAACTGAGGCGGCTGCGCTTTCTGAGCCGGGCGCCCATTTCTCTCGACGTGTCGTATCTGCCGTCCGAAATCGGTCTGCGCGTCGCGAAGGCCGACCTGACGAATCGCGACGTGTTTGCGGTGCTCGAAAACGACTGCCAGATCGTGCTCGGACACGCCGATCTACGGATGTGCTCGCTTGTGGCCACCGACGAAGTGTGCAAAGTGCTCGGCGTGGAGGAGGGTGCGCCGATTCTGTTTATCGAGCGCGTGATTCACACGAGCGCGGGCGCGCCGCTCGAATACGAGGAGCTGTATTACCGGGGAGATGCTTTCCAGTTCAAGGTCCACGTCGAGCGGCAGGCGATCGGCGCCGCACGCTAAGGAGTCAGACTGGATCACATGCGGGCGCCGCTCCGGCGTTCCGGTTGTCATTGTCCGACATGGGCCGGCCGCGCGATCTCATGTCATTCAATCTCAAGGTTACATCATGCGAATCAGGGATTTCACAGGCCATGCACTATGCAGTTCGCTCGTCGCGATGGGAGCCGTGCTGGCGGGTACGGGCGCCGCGCACGCCGAATCGATCGACATCGGTATCGGCACGCAGGATACGACGACCAACACAGTCACGGGCGGCATCCTTATCAAGCAACTGGGCTTGCTGAACAAATATCTGCCGCACACGGGCAAGTACAAGGACGTCACGTACAACGTGACCTGGCAGAACGCGACTTCCGGGCCGCCGATCACAAACGGCATGATTGCGGGCAAGCTGCAAATCGGGATGATGGGCGATTACCCGCTGCTCGTGAACGGCGCGACGGGCCACGCTACCGGCAACGATACCGAACTCGTCGCAGTGCTTGCGTATAACGCGCTTGGCGGTGGCAACGGCGTGGTGGTGCCGAAGAATTCGCCTTATTACGATCTCGGCGATCTGAAGGGCAAGCGCGTATCGGTGCCCTTCGGCTCCGCTGCGCACGGCATGCTGCTCGCCGCGCTGCAAAGCCGCGGATTGCGGAGCGATGACTTTTCGCTCACCAATCAGTCGCCGGAAGTAGGCAGCACCAGCATCCAGGAAAGCCGCGTCGATGCACATGCGGATTTCGTGCCGTTCGCGGAACTGCTGCCTTTTCGCGGCTATGCGCGGAAGATCTTCGACGGCGTCGAGACCGGGCAGCCGACGTTTCACGGCGTCGTGATCCGCAAGGACTTCGGACAGAAGTATCCGGAGATCGTAACCGCCTATATCAAGGCGCTGATGGACGCGAATGACTGGGTCCGAAGAAATCCTGCGCAGGCGGCGGAGAAGATTCAATCGTGGACGGGGGTGAACAAGGAAGTCGCCTACATCTTCCTCGGTCCCGGCGGCATCGACACGCTCGATCCGACCATCAAGCCGCGCTGGGTCGCCGCGTTGAAAACGGACTACGCGGTGCTCAGGAAGCTCGAAATGGTGAAGGATCTCGACATCGACAGGTGGGTCGACGATTCGTTCGTGCGCCAAGCGTTCAGGGAGACCGGTCGCAACTACGATGCGCAGCTCGCCAGCTTTTCGAACTATCAGGTCGAGGGAACCGACCCCGTGTGCCATGCGCCGATCGCCGACCCGCCGCGGGCCGGACAGATCTGGATCGACGGCGGCGACATCGTCTCGTTCAGCTCGGCTGCGTGTACGCTCGCGGGCGTCGATCGGTACCGCGCGCAGGGCAAAAAACTCAATGCGGTCTATCTGATGGACGACAGGCTCGGGGTGAAGGTCTTTGCGGACGCCGCGTTCTACACGCTCGGCGGCGCGGACAAGGCGAAGCCGGACATCGAGCCGTTCCTGCTTAAGCGCGACGCCGAAGCGAGCGCGAAGAAGTCGGGCGCAAAGGTGGTCGACTATAAGCAGGCGTTGAACGCCGCCGGCAAAGGAGAAAAGTGACATGGAACGGTCTTTTGATCTGAAAGTCGACAGCGCTGCGCGCACGCCGTCCGCGCCGTCGGAACGGGCGCCAAAAATACGTCGCCTGCGGGCACCGTCACCCGGCAGCGCACGCACGCTCGGTATCAAGGCTGCGCTGGCCGGCGTATCGATCGGCGTGCTGTTCGTGCTCTGGTATCTCGCCACGCGTTACCGGGTGCAGTTCTACATTCGCTTCCAGGACGTGCCGACGCCGCTCGACGTGTTTCGCGAGGCGCGCCACATGGTCGGCTCGCACAAGTTTGCGGTCGACATCGGCAGTAGCGTGCGGCGCATTTTTGCCGGTTTTTTTATCGCGCTGCTGTCGGGCGTGGGGCTCGGGCTGCTGATCGGGCGATATCGCATCGTAAGCCAACTGCTGATGCCGGCGATCGAAGTGATGCGCCCGATCCCCGCGATCGCGTGGGTGCCGCTGTCGATCATGCTGTGGCCGACGACCGAATCGTCGATCGTGTTCATCACTTTTATCGGCGCGTTCTATCCGATCCTGCTCAACACGGTGGACGGCGTCGAATCGCTCGACGGCGTGTTGCTGCGCGCGGGCCGCTGTCTGGGCGCGAGCGAGGCGCAGTTGTTCTGGCATGTGATTCTGCCTGGCGTGCTGCCGAACATCTTCACGGGCCTCACGGTCGGCATGGGCGTCGCATGGGTGTCGCTGATCGCGGCTGAGATGATCTCGGGGCAGTACGGCGTCGGCTACTACACGTGGGAGGCTTATTCGCTGGTCGATTATCCAGCCATCGTTCTCGGCATGATCACGATCGGCGCGCTCGGCCTGCTGTGCGGCGGCGCAATCCGCCTCGTCGGCCAGTGGTCGATGCCGTGGCTCTCATACATGAACGGAGCGCGCAAATGAGCAACACCAACAAAGGTCGGATCGACTGCCGCAACATCGGCGTCGTGTTCGGGTCGGGCGACGCGCGGACCGAAGCCGTGAAGGATGTGTCCATCAACGTCGAGCCGCACGAGTTCGTTTCGCTGATCGGGCCATCGGGCTGCGGAAAGTCTTCGCTGCTGAGCATCGTGGCGGGCTTCACAAAGCCGACGCGCGGCACGGCCACGCTCGATGGCGTGCCGATCAGGAAGCCCGGCGCTGAACGCGGCGTGGTGTTTCAGCAGTATTCGCTGTTTCCCTGGCTAAGGGTGCGCGAAAACGTCGAATTCGGCCAGAAGATGGCGGGCGTATCGCGTGCGAAGCGGGAAAGCACCGCCCGTACGCTGCTGGGTCTCGCCGGATTGCTCGCGTTTGAGAACCACTATCCGGATCAACTGTCGGGCGGCATGAAGCAGCGCATCGGCATCGTTCGCGCGCTCGCGGCCAATCCGCAGGTGTTGCTCATGGACGAGCCGTTCGGGGCGCTCGACACGCAGACGCGCACCGTCATGCAGGAAATCCTCACGAACATGTGGCAACGCTTCCGGCTGTCCGTGCTGTTCATCACGCACGACATCGAGGAGGCGGTGTTTCTGTCCGACCGTATCTACGTGATGACGGCGCGGCCCGGCCGCGTCAAGGCGGAAATCCGCGTGCCGCTGCCGCGTCCGCGCACTCCAGCGATGTTCGATACGCCCGAGTTCGTCGAACTCGTTCACCGGCTGAAAAACCTGATCCGCGAGGAGTCGCTCGCCGCGATGGGATCGGAGCTGGCGTTCGGCGGCGTCAACGGTTTCGGCATCGAGATGGGCCCGAACGGCGTCGAAGAAATGCTTTGAGGCTGTCACGCACGGCGGACGAAGGGTGCCGGCATTTTTATCGATCAGTATCCCTAACGGGAAGCGGGGGATAGCGCTTCCAATCAGATGGAGTTTTGCAATGAGCAAGAAACCCAATATCCTGTTCTTCCACGTCGACAATCTGGGCATGGGCGAACTCGGCTGCTATGGCGGCGGCAAGTTGCGCGGCGCGGATACGAAGCGCATCGACGCGTTCAGCAAGGAAGGCACCAAGCTGACCCACTACGTGGTCGAACCGCAGTGCACGCCCACGCGCTCCGCGCTGATGACGGGGCGCTATCCGATCCGCTCGGGCAATCACACTATCGCGCTCGGAGGCAACAGCGGCGGTCTCGTGACGTGGGAAATCACGATTGCCGAACTGCTGGCGAAGGGCGGCTACAAGTCGTCGTGTCTCGGCAAATGGCATATCGGCGCGGAGGACGGCCGCTTTCCGACGGATCACGGCTTCGACGAGTGGTATGGTCCGCTGCGAACGTACGACGAATGCATGTGGCTCGAAGATCCGCACTATGTGCCGGAGCGCGACGGCTACTCGTACATGCATGAGGGTTTCAAGGGCAAGGGCACGAAGCCGCTCCTCGACGAGCAGCTCACGATGGAAACCAAGAAGACTTGCGACCTCGAATACCAGAAGCGCGGCATCGACTTCATGCAGCGCTGCGTGAAGAACGACGAGCCGTTTTTCCTGTACTTCAATCACTCGTTGATGCACTTCCCGATGTCGCCGCGCGACGAATTCGTCGGCAAGAGCACCAACGGTGAATGGGGCGACTGCCTGCTGATGCTCGATCACGACTTCGGCGTCCTGCTCGACGAACTGGACCGTCTCGGCGTGGCCGACGACACGATCGTGATTCTCTGCGGCGACAACGGCGCCGAGGACCATCTCGCGGGGCGCGGCACCGGCGGCTTTTTCGACGGCTCCTACTTCAGTTCGGCGGAAGGCGGCATCCGCACGCCGCTCCTCGCGCGCTGGCCCGGCCGCATTCCGGCCGGCGTCGAGAGCAACGAGATGGTGCACGTCACCGATATGTTCACGACGCTGCTGAATTTCGCGGGCGCGGAGCCGCCGAAGGACCGGCTCATCGACGGCAAGGATCAGACGCGTTTCTTCCTCGGCGAACAGCCGACGTCCAATCGCGAATCGTGCATGGTGTGGCTGAAGGACGAACTGCACGCGGTGAAGTGGAAGGACTTCAAGATCAACTTCAAGCGTCAGCAGCATTTCCACGATCCGGAACTGCCGCTCGGCTTTGCACGGATCACGCATCTGCAGGAAGACCCGAAGGAACGCGAAGCGGTCAACCAGCGCTACGTGCGGTGGTGGGTGATGCAGCACGCGCATCGCGTCGTGCGCGAGTTCGAGGATAGCGTGAAGAAGGAAGAGCTGATTCCGCCGGGCTCGGAACTCGACTTCGTCCCGAAGTCGGTCTTCAACGCGTAACGCGATGAGCGCGCCGACGACGGACGCACGACCCGCGAAGCGTGCATGCTGCTGCACTTGCGCAAAGGGGGCGGCACAGGCCTCATCGACGGAAACCGCCTGCACCCACGGCATGGTGCGGATCGCGGGCGGCGACTTCACGATGGGTTCCGATCTCTTCTACAGGGAAGAGCGTCCGGCGCGGCGCGCGAGCGCGCCGGATTTCTGGATCGATGCGCATCCAGTCACCAATGCGCAGTTCGCTGCGTTCGTCGATGCGACCGGCTATCTGACGACGGCCGAGCGTCAGCCCGATCCCGCGCTCTACCCGGAGGCTGATCCCGCGCTGCTGTGCCCGGCGTCGCTCGTGTTCACGCAGCCGCCCGGGCGCGTCGGGCGCGGCGACTATCGGCAGTGGTGGACGTACGTGCCCGGCGCGAGCTGGCGGCATCCGCAAGGGCCGGAAAGCGGTCTCGAAGGGCTCGCGGATCATCCGGTCGTGCAGGTGTCGTTCGCGGATGCGAGTGCCTACGCGGCGTGGGCCGGCAAGGCGCTGCCGACCGAAATCGAATGGGAATACGCGGCGCGCGGCGGGCTCGACGGTGCGGTCTATCCATGGGGCGACGAGTTCGCGCCGGGCGGCCGGCAGATGGCGAACACGTGGCAAGGGGAATTCCCATGGCAGAACACGCGGCTCGACGGTTACGAACGCACATCGCCGGTGAAGTCGTATCCCGCCAACGGTTACGGTCTTTACGACGTCGCGGGCAATGTGTGGGAGTGGACCGCCACGCGCTATGGCGAGGCGCCCGGCGAAGCGGAGACGAAGTCGTGCTGCATTCCCGCGTCGAGCCTGGACGATCCGAACGTGCGCCACGTGGTGAAGGGCGGCTCGCACTTGTGCGCGCCGAATTATTGCCTTCGCTATCGGCCTGCCGCGCGCCAGGGCCAGACGCTCGACACGTCGACGAGTCACATCGGCTTTCGATGCGTCGTGCGTGCTTGATCCGTGCGCCGCGCGGCGGGCCGTTGTCCGCGCCGCTCCTGACGTCGTCAACAAACCGGATAAGGTCATGACAACTCCTGCGAACAGTATCGATACATGGCGTATTGCATTGCCCGCGTCGCGCGCCGAATGGCTGCGTGAAGTGCTTGCGGGCGTGGTCACGAGCCTCGCGCTGATCCCCGAGGTGATCTCATTCTCGTTCATCTCGGGCGTGGAACCGCGTTTCGCGCTGTTCGCCTCGGTCGTGCTGCTCGTCGTGATGTCGCTGGCCGGCGGCCGTCCGGCGATGGTCACAGCGGCGGCGGGCTCCGTTGCGCTCGTGGTCGGGCCGCTCGCGCACGCACACGGGACCGGCTACATCCTTCCCGCCGTGATGCTCGGCGGACTGATCCAGGCGGCGTTTGGCCTCTTCGGCCTCGCACGCATCGTGCGTTTCATTCCGCGCCCGGTGATGCTCGGCTTCGTCAACGCGCTTGGCATCCTGATCTTCTGTGCGCAGCTACCGCATCTGATGCATCAATCTTCCGTCGTCTATGGCCTCTTTGCGATAACGCTCGCGATCGTGCTGGGCGCGCCGCGTTTCACGCGCGCCATTCCTTCGCCGCTGATCGCAATCGTCGCCGCAACCGGCCTCGCGCTCGCGATGCACTGGGGCGTGCCGACCGTCGGCGCAGGCCAGCCGGTGCGTGCGGACCTGCCGGGCCTCACGGCGTGGACCGTACCGTTCGACCTGGGGACGCTGAAAATCGTCTGGCAGACGGCGGTTAGCATTGCGTTCGTCGGTTTGCTGGAGACGCTGCTGACGGCGAAGCTCGTCGATGAAATGACGCAAACGCGTTCGGACAAGACGCGCGAATCCTGGGCGCTCGGACTCGCAAATCTTTGTGCAGGCGCGTTCGGCGGCATCGCGGGTTGCGCGATGATCGGCCAGACGATCGTGAATGTTGGCATCGGCGGCGCGCGCACGCGGGTCTCGACGCTCGCGGCCGCGCTCTCGCTGCTCGCGCTGATCACGGGTCTGAGTTCCGTCATGGCGCACATCCCGATGGTGGCGCTCGCGGCGGTGATGATGGTTGTCGCGGTCAAGACAGTCGACTGGCATAGCTTGCGGCCGGCGAACCTCGCACGTATGCCGTTGATGGAAAACGCCGTCATGCTGGTGTCAGTTGCGCTGACCGTCTATACGGGCAATCTCGCGATCGGCGTGGTCGGCGGCGTATTGCTCGCAACGGTGCTGTTCGCGCGCCGTGTCGCGCACGTGATCCGCACGACGCGCAGCGCGTCGGCCAACGGGCAGAGCGTGCGCTATGAAGTGCATGGTCCGCTTTTCTTCGGCAGCAGCAACGATCTCGTCGATCGCTTCGAGTACGCAGCCGATCCTCATACCGTCGTCATCGATTTCTCGCAGTCGCAGATCTGGGACGCGTCGACGGTGGCCGCGCTCGATTCGATAGCGGCGAAGTATCGGCGGCACGACGTCGCCGTGGAGTTCACCGGAATGGACGAGCGGAGCCGCGCGTTTCATGCGCGGCTCAGCGGCAGGCTCAACGTCGGGTGATCGGCGCGCACAGGTTCGAGGGGTGGTTGTTCCGACATGCGATTTCCGAAACCGGTTACCAACGCATCGCTCGCGGTCCCACCAGCGCCCCCATCAGTGCGAAAAAATCTTTCACCTTTTGCCGACCCAAGTCGAAACGGCGAGACTGGCAAAGTACCCTCGAACAAATCAAGACCCTATAATCAAGACCCTATAATTTTGCTGCAGCGAGCATGGTAGCGCCCATATCCTGGCGCAACGCTTGGTACTCCAGCCGGCCTCTCCTCCATCTGGGCCGGTTGTGGGGTGCGTTCGAGTTTCTGTCGCGACTGACTGTGCGACGAATGATACGGTTGCGATGCTCATTCAACGCGACATCGCGACCGGTGCAATTGCGTTACGACACGAGTGGTCGATCAGGCCGAACAAGCAGGACTCCGCTTGCACCTACAAGTAGTACGGCAACCGCTGTGGCGAACGGTATGTTCCAGTTTCCCGTTGCGTCGATAATCCATCCAAAGATCACCGGTGATGTGATACCTGCGAGCGCGACACCCATGATGATGAAGCCGCTACCAAGCCCCGCGAATTCCCTCGATATATCCATAGGGACGGCATACATCGGTGCGATGCTTAACTCCAGAAGGAACATCGCAAGCGCCAGACAAGGCAAAGCAAGCGTCAGATTATGAGCAAGCGCAACCGGCGCTAGTGCTGCCGCGCATCCTGCCAGCGAACCCGCTATAACACTGCAACGAGCAATACGATGATTCATCGTGCGCCGCAAAAGCCAGTCCGACAACATGCCGCCAGCGGTATTACCCATCATGCCAGCCATCAGCGGCACGCTCGTCAGAAATGCCGACGACCGAAGGTCGACGTGGTGATGGTTGACGAAGTAGAGTGGAAGCCAGGAAACAAATATCCAATACACCCACCCATAGGTAAACATCACGAAAGTCACGGGAAGCATTCTCTTGGTCAACGCCCATATAGGCGTCAGTGTGTTCGAATCGACCACCCGGGAACCGACGTCCAAAGCTGAAGCTGGCACCGGAATGTCTGTCTCGCGCGGAT
>BBSL01000190.1 GCA_001319865.1 Burkholderia sp. E7m39
CAACAGCGGACATGGCGCGCCGCTCATGCAGCAGCGCGTAGAAACTCCTTCTTCTGCTCGGCCAGCAGAGCCATGTTCAGATAACGGCTGTCTTCCAGCCACGTTTCGTGCGTTTCGCTGCACAGGGCCCGGACGAGTCGCAGGCACGCCGCCTCGTTCGGAAAGATTCTCACAATACGCGTGCGTCGCCTGATTTCCTCGTTCAGGCGCTCAAGCATGTTGGTCGACTTGAGGTGTTTGTGATGCGCGCGAGGCAAGCGGTAGAACGTCAGCGTCTCGGCAATGTTGCCTTCCACCCAGTCCACGAGCTTCGGATACTTGCCCTGCCACTTGCTGATCCATGCAGCCAGATCCCGTTGTGCTTCCTGCAGGTCGCGACGGTCGTACATCCAGCGCAGTTCCTGCAGGCAGTCATCGTCGGCCTTACGCGGCAGATAGTCCAGCGCGTTGCGCAGGAAGTGCACATAGCAGCGCTGCCAGGCGGCCTCAGGCAGTACCTCGCCGATCGCCTTCCTGAGCCCGGCATGGTCGTCCGAGGCGACGAACTCGACGCCCGACAGGCCGCGCTTCTTCAGCCCCAGAAGGAATTCCTTCCAGCTCGACAGGCTTTCGCGGTTGGCCAATTCCACGGCCAGCACCTGGCGGTGGCCTTCCCAGTTGATGCCGATGGCGATCAGCACCGCCTGCGATCGGATCACACCTGATTCACGCACCTTCTCGTAGCGCGCGTCGACGATCAGGTACGGATACGCTTCCTCCAGCGGCCGGTGCGCGAATTTCGCCAGCGTTGCGTCCAGTCCCTTGTTGATGGCGGAGATCGCCGAGGCCGAGAAACTGTGACCGCATAGTTCCTCGGTGATCGCCTTGACCTTGCGGGTCGATACACCCTGCACGTACATCTCGGCAAGCGCGGCCACCAGTGCCTTCTCGCTGCGCGCATAACGCTCGAACAATGCCGTCGAGAACTCTCCGTGACGGTCGCGCGGCACGCGAAGTTCCAGCTTGCCGATGCGTGTCACGAGCCCTCGTCCGTAATAGCCTGCCCGATAGCCGCTACGTGTTTCGGTACGCTCGTTGGGTGACGCGCCCAACAGCTGCGTCATCTCCGCTTCGAGCACTTCCTGTAGCGCATCCTTCATGAGCGCCTTCATCAGGTCCCGATCGCCGGCAACCAGCGCTTCCGCTGAGGGCCGGTTCGTACTACGCTTGGTCGTGGCCATGGCGTAAGCCCTCCCCAGGGCAGGTTGACGAACTGGACATTCATCAACTTACACCACGGCCACCCCATCCTTGGGCACTGTTCCTGCCTTCAGACTTTCTGCACATCTCTCGGCACATTACC
>BBSL01000191.1 GCA_001319865.1 Burkholderia sp. E7m39
TAAAGGCCGCGTTCTAGTGGCTTGCGTGCCCTCGATAGCCACCTCGCTGATGCCGGAGTGGTTGCTAGCTGCGCAGTCGCGCCTCCCTCACGTCCAGATTGGATTACGTGACGATTCCGCAGCGGAGGTGTGCCGGAGAATTGGGCTCGGCGAAATCGAATTTGGCGTAATCGGTGGAGCTGCAGAGGTGCCCGGCTTGCTCTGCTCCGCATTGATGACCGACCCGATACATCTCGTGTGTCAGCGGACTCACAGATTTGCTCACAAACGAGCACTTCGGTGGGAGGATTTGAGCGGCGAAAAGATGATCATGCTAGCGAGTACCTCTGGTAGCCACGATCTCATCTATCAACACCTCGTGCATCAGAAGGTGAACGTCGACGTTGTACTGGAGTTAGCGCAACCCAGTTCCGTCTTACGAATGGTGGAGTCCGGCATCGGTGTGGCTCTAATGCCGCAGCTAGCCGTATCACTACAGCACCGGCCGTTGCTCGTCGACAAGCCGTTTTCCGGAACTCCATTGTCCCGGTCGATCATGGCAGTTCGTCGCCCTGACCGTTCGCTATCGCCCGCTGCCAGTGCGTTCTGGGAATTGATCCATGAACTGACTCGTGAACGCAACGCAGCTACTAGCGGTTAACGCCAGGCACAACCCAGGCCGCTGGCCACGCGCAGTGAGATCCCGACGGCATGCGCCCGGTTTAACGAGCTATGGTGTCTCGTCGACGTCGCGACCCACAGCCTATCCCGTCGACTTTTCATGCGTGGACGGCTCCGGCATCTGCTTTTCTGCCAGTGCCTGCTGAATTTGTTCACATACTAACGACTGCTCTCCAGATATGCTGACCTTGGAGATTCTGGAAACAGATGCTCCTCCGTTTGGCACGCAGGTATCCCCGGAGCTCGCGAAATTCAAGAAGCTGGGTGTCAATCTGGCCGAAGATGACCTTGGTTCAGTGCACAGCAGTCTGCAGCGGTTGCGTGAACTTCCGTTTCACTGCGTCAAGATTGACAGGAGTATCGTGAATGTCGCCGGGCAGGATGCCTCGAACGTATTGCGCTTCGTCTATCAGTTGACGCGGCTTGGCCGGTCCCTCGGCAAGTCGGTCGTCGTGGAAGGCGTCGAAGATGCCGGGATGCTCGAAGCGATCCATGTTCAGGGTGCCGATGTGGCGCAGGGCTATGCGATCGCCCGGTCGATGCCCGCCAAGGAGGTCGTGACGTGGATAGGCAAGCAGCCCGGTTTGACGCGCGCGCTAAGCCCGAAAAGCACATTGGGTAAACTGGCTACCCTATTGGTCTGGGAAGAACGGCTGCGTCTGGTCTGCTCGGACGCGCGGGCGTTCGGCAGACTGTCTGCGATTGTGCATGCGTCGGCCAGAGCGGGAGTCGGTGTGGCCAATGCGATTCCGCCGGTAGACCCGGCCTGTCAGGTCTGTCGTTTCTCCCATTTTTTCGTTGATACCGAGTCCATTCTGCCCGAAGGGTTCTCCGATCCGTCCATACAGCGCGCTCTGATTGCGGCTGCCGTGAGTTATGGGTCCGGAAGTGCGGCCTATCGATCGGCACGCGACAGGGTGGTGACGGCCATCATGCATGGGACCTCCGACCGCTATGCCGCGTGTTTTTGGCAGGACCGCTGTACCGACAGGCAATGAATGAGTTCTGTTTGTACCGCCTTGCGGTATTCGCTAGAAATTTTCATAGGACAAGAGTCAGGGCGATAGGTCAGTCGATATGTATCGGGGCCCAACGCGATGTCCCCATACGCCAATGGAGTTCCTCATCGCGGCGATTCGATGACAATCGGCGCGCTTGACGGAAAAAGGCTCGTTTGACCTAGGTCAAGTGCGATGTCTTCAGCGCATGGCCGAATATCCTTGTTTGCGATGTTACGGATGACCGACGGATGAAGCAAAAGGCGCCGGGTCGAAACGAGGCGGCGCACGCGTGCCGCGTCTCGCATTCATATCTGTTCGCGCCCATACGCACGCAGGCGTTCAAGATCGAGTATGTCGATCCGGTTATAGGACAAGGCCACGATCTTTAGCGCTTCGAGATTCTGCAGGGCCTGATTGATGCGCTGTCGGGAGACGCCCGCAAGCAATCCCAATTCCTCCTGGGAAATTTCGAGAGTTCGGCTCGTGTCGGGGTACAGGTCGGGATTAAATAACTGGGCAAGCGACTGCGCGACTCTCGCGTCGACATCGAGCAGACGGCTGTTCTGGATAGAGGCAATGAATTCGCCCATGCGGTTATTCAGTTGATGAATGACGAAGCCGTTGAACGGGAGACTCGAAGTCAACAGAGCATGGAAGGTATCGGCCGGGACGAACATGACCAGCGAGTACTGAATCGCGACGACGTCGTATTTTCTCAACTCCCGTTTGATCACGCTGCCTTCGCCGAACCAGCCGCCCGGAGGCACACCCGAGAAGGTGCAACTGCGTCCCGAGACGTTATCGATAGAAAGCTTGAGGAGCCCGGAATGAACGCCAATCCAGAAATCAGAAGGGGCATTGCGCCGGGCAACCCATGCACCGCTGTCGCAGTGCTCGGAGCGAGAGGTGGACAGCACGAGAGCCTGGTGGCTGTCGCTCAGTTTGCGGTACCAGTCGCAGGCCTCGAAAAGCGCCCGCATATCGTCGCATGCACGTGACGTTGGGATGGACGGCCTGGAACTACTCTCATTCATGTCACGCTGCCTGGCGAGAGGGAAATCAATGATCAGAAAGCGCATCCGGGTCTGTCACCGAAATGACAGACGTTGACGCTTCAGACGAGCTAACCTGAAAAGAATATAAAAATTGACTGACTTTGAACATATCTGGAGACGAAGCGATGACGCATATGTTCGACGAAGGCCTTGAACGACGCGAAGCAAACTACGTTTCACTTACCCCGGTGGACTTTGTCGCGCGTGCGGCGGAGGTCTATGGAGATCGTCTGGCGATCGTGTACGGGGACGTGCGCCGTACGTGGCGGCAAACATACGAGCGCGCGAAGCGCCTCGCGAGTGCACTCGAGCGGGCTGGCGTCACGCGAGGCGAGACGGTCGCGGTGCTGTTGCCAAATATTCCTGAGATGGTCGAAGCCCACTATGGCGTTCCGATGTCAGGCGCCGTGCTCAACACGCTCAACTCGCGACTGGACACGCCCTCGATGCTGTTCATGTTGCGCCATGGCGAGGCGAAGGCACTCATTGTCGATAGTGAATTTGGAGACCTGGCGCATCGCGCCAGCCTCGAATTGCCGGCGCTTAAAATCATCACGGTAAGCGACATCGTGCCGGCGGAAGTTCATCGATATCCTGGCGCAATCGATTACGAGGCGTTCCTCTCGTCCGGCGATTCACAATTCACATGGACAACGCCCCCAGACGAATGGGATGCAATTGCGCTGAACTATACGTCGGGGACAACAGGCGATCCCAAAGGCGTTGTATATCATCATCGCGGCGCATACCTGAATGCGCTTAGCAATATCCTCGAATGGGACATGCCGAAGCATGCAGTCTATCTCTGGACGCTGCCGATGTTTCATTGCAATGGTTGGTGCTTCCCTTGGACCGTTGCGGCGCGTGCTGGCGTCAATGTCTGCTTGCGCAAGTTCGATGCGAAGACCGTATACGATCTGATTCGCGAAGAACGTGTTACTCACTATTGCGGCGCGCCAATCGTTCAGAGCGCCCTCGCGAACGCCCCGGCAGAATGGCGCGAAGGCATCGCGCATCAGGTATCGACGATGGTGGCGGGCGCGGCACCTTCACCCGCCGTGATCGCGAAGATGAAAGAGATTGGATTCGATCTCACTCACGTTTATGGCCTGACGGAAGTTTATGGTCCTGCGTCCGTGTGCGCCCGGCAGGACAGTTGGGATGCACTCAGCGACGAAGAGCGTGCGCGGCTAAACGCACGGCAAGGGGTTCGCTATCACCTGCAGCGCGCAGTCAGCGTGCTGAACCCGGACACGCTCGAGACTGTAGCAAATGACGGGGAATCTCTCGGCGAGATCATGTTTAGAGGCAACATCTGCATGAAGGGCTACCTGAAGAACGAGCGCGCGACTGCAGAAGCATTTCGGGGCGGTTGGTTTCACACTGGAGATCTGGGCGTGATTACGCCTGACGGGTACATCCGCATTAAGGACAGAAGCAAGGACATCATCATCTCGGGCGGAGAGAACATCTCGAGCGTCGAAATCGAGGACACACTTTACCGGCATCCGGCGGTGGAAGTGGCAGCTGTCGTTGCGATGCCTGACGCAAAATGGGGCGAGGTACCCTGCGCATTCGTGCAACTAAAGGAAGGAGCGCACGTCGATGCAGAAGAGCTTATTGCCCACTGCCGGTTGTTCCTCTCAAGCTTCAAACTGCCGAAAGCGATCCGCTTCGGCAAATTACCCACAACCTCTACAGGGAAGATCCAGAAGTTCGAGTTGCGTGCCAGGGTAGGTTCGGACCGGGCAATCGATCTTGCCGGGAACGGCTGAACGCGAATGATCTCGGTCAGCGCGGTGTGGTTCGCGTGACACGCGGCACGATTGAATTCGTCCGGAAACCGAATGAATATCCGCCGGGTGGCTAGCACGGCCAAAGCGGCGGTACTGGCTGGAAAGGGCGATGCGTAGTTCTGGTGAACTACGCGACCGGAATTTTGAGGTGGTTGATACGGGTCAACGCACGGCGTAACACCGCGATGTAGGTGGACATTTCGCGGCAGACAACAGTGCTCGTGATCCGGCCTGGGCTTATTAGCCCGTTCAATAAATACGTGCAGCCCGCCAAGTGCGAAATACACCGCTCGCGGCTGCACGATGGCACGATCCAGAGGTGCGCCCCTGCACTCACGCGGTTGCTTCGTGCGAATCCGCGGCGCACGCCACATGCGTTGTCCACTTCGTCGAGCGTTCGAAGCGCGACTTTGTCATGCTGCGCGAGGGCAGCATGCAAACGCGCATCGTTCGCGGCGACGTTAGCGGGCAGGCGCCTAGCGTTGAAGATCGCCAGATCGGCACCAATGCCGATCAGGCCGCCAGTGCCGGACAGGCCCGGCAGCCCGTCGAGATGCACATGCCCATCAAGGCCGATAACAGTCGGATGGAAGCGCGGCAGCAGATCGGCTTTGGCGCTGCCAAGCCGCGCCGCCCGCGCGCGTACGAGTGGTGCGCTCGCCCGCACGTCGGGACGGCGCTCGAGAACCGACGATGGCATTTCGCCTGACGGCACGGCCGGAATCGTCAACGGACCGGGTGGCCCGAGCGGCGAAGCGTCCTGCGCTGCCGCTGTGCCCAGGCGTTGTCCGCGCTGATGTGGGCGTCGGCGATTGAAGTGGCTGTGATACTCGTGGCCGCTTACGTATCGGATCGCATTGGACGCAAGCCTGTGCTGACCATCGGCCTGCCTAGCGCGGCCGTCGCGGGATGCTCACTGTGTGTCGGCGTTAGTCGCAAAGGCCAGAAGCGCGGCAGCTAGTCGCTTTGGTTGTTCGCCAGACCCGCCATTTGCTGCTCCCGAGCAGAAACGACCGGAGTGGGTCGGGCTGCGTCAACCCGCTCTTCAATTTCATCGCCGTAGAGCGGCCAGTGGAATCTTGTGGCCCGGGAGCGGACAGTCGTCAGCGCGTACTTCCGACCCATTGCTGTGGGTCGTCTTCTGCAAACCAATGTCCGCTTTCGTGTGCGAGACGGTCGCTCATCTTGGTGCATCGTCAACAGATCGTGTGCGACGAAAGCATCACCTTTCCCCTTTCGCCGTTCAGCAACAACTCCGGCAACCCAAGAATCAGGCATCGAAGGCATTGACGGAGCCAATGAAATCCAGCTTCTTGAGGTCTACGCCATTCGTGCGCAAAATCGCATAAGCCATGGATACATGGAAGTAGATATTTGGGATCACGATCTGCAGCAGATAGTCTTCACCGGTCATCGTACCCGGCACCCAGGATACTTTTACGATCTGACTGGCCGCGTCAGCGTACCGGTTTGCCGTCATGCTTTCAGCAAAATCGATCGTCTTGCGGATGCGCGCACGTGCTTCATCAAGCGTCCGCTCATTGTCTTCATGCCGCGGTGGCTGCTGCCCTGAAAGCCAGGCGGCTCCGCCCTTCAGATAGTCGCAAGCGCTTTGAATCTGATACAGCAATCCGCCCATGTCGGGAGCGAGGCGTGTCGACAACAGAACGGCAACATCAAATTTCTTCGCATCCGCAAAGCGTTCTGCCTTGTCGAGATAAGTTTCCATGGTTTTTACTGCTTGCACGCATTGCGCAATAGCCTGTGCATACATCGGAATCTCCAGCAATATGTGTTTTCGTCAAGTCATGCTTTGATACGACACCGCGAAGAACTTCTCATACAATACAGCGACCCAACCCCACATGAGCGAACGCGTTGGACCGACTAGAAGCCATGGAAATGCTGCTGACCGCCGTGGACAGGGGAAGCCTGTCGGCGGCAGCACGCGAACTGAAGATCCCTGTCAGCACGCTCACCCGCAAGGTAGCCGACCTCGAGGAGCTGCTGGGAACGCGGTTGCTGATACGAACCACGCGAAAACTGACATTGACCGACGCAGGTATGTCCTACGTCGCCGCGGCCCGGCGCATTCTCGACCTCGTGCGTGAACAGGAGCACGAGGCCACCGGCGAATTCGCGACCGCGAAAGGCGAGCTGGTCGTGACTGCACCCGTGCAGCTGGGTCGTCTGCATGTTTTGCCCGTCATCAATCAGTTCCTGGCGCAGTATCCGGACATCACCGTTCGGCTCCTTCTCTCCGATCGAAACATCGACCTCATCGATTCGCACGCCGATCTCGCGTTGCGGATCGGAGAACTCGCGGATAGCAGCATGATCGCCACGCGCATCGGTTCGTTGCGCCCGATCGTCTGCGCAAGTCCGGCCTTTCTTGCCAACCATCCGCCGCCGCGCGAACCCGACGATCTCATCAAATATTCGTGCGTCGTCTTCAATAGCCCCTATCTGTCGCCGTGGCGCTTCCGCCTGCCCACGACGAGCAAGATCTATGTGCTCGGCGTGAAAGCCCGGCTCGAAGTCACGACACCCGACGCTGCCGTCAGCGCCGCCGTGGACAACGCCGGCATCACCTACGTCTTCGAGCACGATGCCGACGAAGCGCTCCGCAACGGGCAACTGGAGGTACTCCTGCCACAGTTCGAGATCGAACCGGTGCCCGTACATCTGGTTCACGTGTCCCGAAATCTGATGGCCATCAAACTGCGGCACTTCATCGACTTTGCGGCGCCCAAGCTCAGACAATCGCTCTCCCGATTCGGCAAACAGAAGCGGCACTAGCGCTTTTCGCTTCCATTCAGGCTCACGACTCCCCGCTCTTATCGCCGAGTACCCGATCATTCCGGTTCTCGATGACGTCCTGCGTCGCCTTCGTTGCGCCCGGACCGGCAGCAAACCGCACGTCGCGATACGTCAACGCCTGCCCTTCCGTCGTGCGGACTTCCACGGCCCGCACAGGAGTCCCGCTCGCATGGTCCACCAAGGTGATTGGCGGCTTGCCATCCGGCCTTAACCACCTGTCTCCCCATTGCATGAGCGCGACCAGCACCGGGTATAAATCGGCCCCTTTCGAGGTCAACCGGTAACCGAAGGTGTTCGCGCGTTCTGCGATCGGGAAGCGCTCGAGAATATCCAGCTCGATCAAACGTTCCAGCCGCGCCGCAAGGACATTGCGGGCAATACCGAGCCCGCTCTGGAATTCGTCGAAGCGCCTGCTGCCTTGCGTGCACTCGCGAACGATCAGTAGCGTCCACCACTCTCCCACCTCGTCGAGGGCGCGAGCGATCGAACAGTCCATTCCATCGAAGCGTTTTCTATACATGATGGAACGTATCCTAGCTCAGGTTTCGTCACGCAACTTAACCGGATTGTGGGGAACAGCTTCCCGGTTTCCGACAGTAGTGTGACGCAACGGTATTGCCTATAGTTGCGTCACGAAACTTAGCCGGCAGTCGTTCACGGGGAAGTCTCCCGGGATCGCGGCCTGATTCTGGACTATGCGGCTTTCTTCATACGAGCGAGCAAAGATTGATCATCTGACGGGCGAACTGGGTCACAACCCTCTGTTGTACAGCCTGTTTTCATACTTAGGAATGCCATGAATACTGAAGTTGATCAGACCGAGGCGAGAGTGGCGACGTCGGCCAACCCGGCCCCGTCCGGCTCCCTTCGATGGGTCGTCAAAGGTGTCGCAGCCGCTGTGGTCGTCGCGATCTCGGCGATAGCGGCTCACATGCACTGGCCGAGTGCAGGGCCCGTTGCCTCACCGCCGCCTCCGTCGGTTGCCATCAGCGCGCCGTTGCAGCGTGATATCGAGGGCCGGCTCGGCTTTCTCGGTCAGTTCTCGGCCGTGAATCGCGTCGACTTGCGCGCGCAGGTGGGCGGCACGCTCGTGCAGATCAATTTCAAGGACGGCGACATCGTGCACAAAGGCGACGTGCTGTTCGAGGTCGATCCAGAACCGTATCAGATCAAGCTGAGCCAGGCCACGGCTGGACTCGAATCCGCGAACGCCCGGCTAGCACTCGCCACGCGCGAGCTTGCCCGCGCGCAGGAACTGCAGCGTTCGGAGGCGGGAACGGTCGAGAACGTCGACCAGAAAGTCGCCGAACAACGTGTGGCTCAAGCGGCCGTCGAGAACGCCAATGCGCTCGTTCGCGACGCCCGGTTCGACCTTGACCGCTGCAAGATCACGGCGCCGTTTACCGGCCGCATCGGTACACACCTCGTCTCGACGGGCAATCTGATATCCGGCAGCCGCGCCGGCAGCAGCCCCACGACGCTGCTGGCGACCCTTGTGTCGCTGGACCCTATCTACCTGGATTTCGACATCAGCGAAAACGACTACGCCGCGTTCCAGCACGCTCGTGAAGACCGGAAAGGACCGCTCGCAGATGCAGTGAACATTTCGCCGACTGGCGACAATGGATATACCCGCACCGGCACGCTCAACTTTATCGACAACACGCTCGACCGTTCGAGCGGAACCATTCATGCGCGCGCGACTATTCCAAATAGCGACCTGTCGTTGACGCCGGGCGGCTTCGCACGCCTGCGGCTGGCGATGACAGCACCGCAGGCGGCATTGCTCGTCCCCGATGCGGCCGTGCTGCAGGACCAGACCGATCACATGGTGTACGTCGTCGGAGCAGACAACGTGGCGATGCCCAGAAAGGTCGAGATCGGCGATCTTCGAGGCGGCCTGCGCGTCATTCGATCCGGACTTGCGCCGACCGACCGGATCGTGATCGACGGCATTCCGTCTGTGCGCCCAGGTTCGAAGATTTCCCCACACGCGGGAGCGATCCAGTTCTCGGCGGAGCAGGGCGGCCAAGGAGCCGAATCATGAAACTGACTCACTTCTTTATCGAGCACCCGCGCTTTGCGGCGGTGCTCAACATATTCGCGGTGTTGATCGGTCTGGCAACGATGGTGAAGCTGCCCGTCGCTCAATATCCGAACATCGTTCCCACGACCATTCAGATCACGACTTCGTACCCCGGTGCATCGGCCGACACGATTGCACGCACGGTCGCCACGCCGCTCGAGCAGTCCGTCAACGGCGTCGAGAACATGGATTACATCTCGAGCCAATCGACCAGCAACGGTCAGTTGACGATCACCGTGATCTTCAAGGTCGGCACGGACGCGAATACAGCGCTTCTGCTCACACGCAGCCGCGTGGAAGACACGCTGTCTCGCCTGCCCACCGAAGTGCAATTGCAGGGCGTTCAGGTGAAAAAGACGATCCAGGCGCTGTTGCTCGGGGTGCATGTCTATTCGCCCGATGGCTCGCGCAGTCCCGAATATCTGTCGAACTACATGCTCAAGGTGCGCGATCAGATTGCGCGCTTGCCTGGCGTGTCGGACTTCCAGTTGTTCGGCGAGCGGCAGTACGCGATGCGCATCTGGATCGATCCGGACAAGGCGGCTTCGTACCACATTAGCGCCAATGAAATACTCGCAGCGCTTCGCACGCAGAATGCCGCTGTGTCGGCAGGCGTGCTCAATCAGCCGCCTGTGTCGAACAACGGTACGGGCGCCTACCAGATCAACATCGACGCGCTTGGCCGCCTGACGACGCCCGAACAGTTTGGCGACGTCGTCGTCAAGTCCGATACGCAGGGGCGCGTGACACGCATTCGCGATATCGGTCGTGTCGAGCTCGGCTCGGTGGATTACGGCTCCAAGGCTTACGCTGACAGGTACGCCGCCACGCCGTGGTTCGTCATCGCGACGCCCGATGCGAACGTCGTGCAGGTCGAGCATGACGTATGGGCCAAAATGAATGAGCTGAAGAAGAGCTTCCCGCCCGGCGTCGACTACATCAAGATCTACGATCCGACCACGTTTGTTTCCCAGTCGATCGAGGAAGTGGCGAAAACCATCGGCATCGCTATTCTGCTGGTGGTCGGCGTCGTGTATCTGTTCCTGCAGAACTGGCGCGCCACGATCATCCCGGTTGTCGCGATTCCGGTCTCGCTGGTCGGCACGTTCACCATCCTTTCCCTGTTCGGCGCATCCATCAATAACCTTTCGCTGTTCGGACTAGTCCTGGCCGTCGGGATTGTCGTGGATGATGCCATCGTCGTGGTCGAGAACGTCGAACGCAACATGGCGCTCGGCATGTCGCCGAAAGAAGCCGCGCGTCGAACCATGAACGAGGTATCGACGGCCATTATCGCCATCGCGCTCACGCTGTGCGCAGTGTTCGGTCCCACTGCATTGATGTCAGGCATCTCGGGGCTGTTCTTCAAGCAGTTCGCGATTACGATCGCTGCGTCCACCGTCATCTCGTGCTTCGTCTCGCTTACGCTAAGCCCGGCGCTGTGCGCGGTGCTTCTCAAGCTGCACGACATGGAGAAGCCGCACGGCGGTTCCACCGCGCTGGGCCGCCTCCATCACGCAATTTTCGGCCGCTTCAATACGTCGTTCGAATGGCTGTCGTCCCGCTACGGAAAGATGACGGGCCGCGCCGTACGTGCGACCACCGTCATGCTGATCGTCTATGCCGGTCTGATCGGTGCGACCGCGTTGCAGATGTCGAAGATGCCCACCGGCTTCATTCCGGAACAGGACATCGGCTATCAGGCTGTGATCGCGTTCCTGCCTCCCGGCGCCAGTCTCGAACGCACCGACAAGGTGATTCGCGAGATCAACGACATCGTGCTCGATACGCCGGGTCTCAAAGGCGTGACGCACACGTCGCCCGTGTCTGGCCTCGACGTCACGACGGGCACGATTGCGCCCAACGTCGGGACCCTTTTCTACGGTCTGCCTTCGCTCTATGGCAAGCATGTTCCCGGCGTCAATGCGGCGTCGATGCTGGTCGAACTGCGCAAGCGCGTCGCGGGGGTCAAGGACGCCGTAGTCGTCGTGATCAATCCGCCGCCCGTGCAGGGTCTGGGCGCGGCGGGCGGCTTCAAGCTGATGCTGGAAGACCGCGGCGGACTCGGTCCGCAGGCACTCGCCGACGCATCGCGAGCACTGGTGGCTGCCGCCAACAAGGACAAGGTATTCGGCGGCGTGTTCACGCTGTACAACGCGGGTGCGCCGTCTGTCTATGCGGACATCGACCGCCTCAAGGCAGAAAAGATCGGTCTCACGCCAACCGACGTGTTTTCCACCATGGACCTCTACCTTGGCTCGCAATACGTGAATGACTTCAACTTCATGGGCCGTACGTATCAGGTACGCGTTCAGGGCGATGAGGCATTCCGCCGGACACCCGAAGACATCGGACGGCTCAAGGTGCGCAACTCGACGGGCGACATGGTGCCGATCAGCAGCGTGGCGACGTTCAAGAGCACGACGCAGCCGTATCGCGTGCCGCGCTACAACATGTATCCCGCAGCGGAAATCATGGGTGCAGCGGGCCCTGGATACTCGTCCGGCGATGCCATTCAACACATGGAGCAGCTCGCGGCGCAGGTGCTTCCGAACGGCATCACGTACGAATGGACCGATCTTGCTCACCAGCAGAAAGAGCAGACCATGTCGCCGCTCGTGATCTTCGCTGCATCGGCACTGTTCGTGTTCCTCGTGCTCGCTGCGCAGTATGAAAGCTGGAAGACGCCGCTCGCAATCGTGCTGATCGTGCCGATGTGTCTGCTGGCAGCGGCAATCGGTCTGAATATGCGCGGCATGCCGATCGACATTCTTGCGCAAATCGGCTTTGTGGTGCTCGTTGGACTGGCCGCCAAGAACGCCATTCTCATCGTCGAGTTCGCTAGACAACGTCAGGACGAAGACGGCGTCAATGCCGAGGACGCCGCCACTCATGCAGCACACGTGCGCCTGCGCCCGATCCTGATGACGTCTTTCGCCTTTATCGCAGGCGTGGTACCGCTCGCCATTGCCAGCGGCGCCGGCTCGGAAATGCGGCAATCGCTCGGCACGACGGTGTTTTTCGGCATGCTCGGCGTGACGCTCTTCGGGCTCGCATTCACCCCGGCGTTTTACGCCTTCGTTCGCAAGCTCGGCATCAAGCACGCGCCTGCCTTGCGGAAACTCGGTAGTGGAGAAGTGAAATGAACGGCTCGGTATCCAGAACTTCGAAAGCGATCATCGGTAGTCTGATCGTCGGCGCGATGCTTGCGGGTTGTGCCGTCGGGCCGGAGTATGTTGCTCCTCACACGGAGATGGCGCCGTTTCACAACGCGAAGGTCGTCGCGGACCGGCAGACGTCATTGCCGGCCCCGAACCTCGATAGCTGGTGGACGGGCTTCAACGATGCCGAGCTGGTCAAGGTGGTGCAACGGGCGCTCGATCAAAATCTCAGCCTCCAGGCTGCGATTGCACGCGTCGCCCAATCACGCGCCGCGGCCCAGGCGGCTGGCGCGCGCCTGCTTCCGACCGTCGACGCCAATGCATCGTACACGGCAGTACACCAAAGCACGCAGAGCCCGCTTGGCACGATTGCGAGCGCGTTTCCCAACTACAGCCGCGACCAGAAGGAGTATGTCGCTGGAGCAACGGCAAGCTGGGAAATCGACCTGGCGGGCGGGCTGCGGCGCGCCCACGCGGCAGCCACCGACGAAGAGCAAGCCGCTGAGGCCGCTCAACTCGGCACGCGCGTGACCGTCGCTGCCGACGCCGCCGATGCCTACCTGCAAATCAGAGGGCTGCAGGCGCAGCTGGCCGTCACCGAGGATCAGGTGAATACCGATGCGCGTCTGCTGGAACTCGTGAAGGCGCGCAAACAGGCCGGTGCATCCGACGAACGCGAGGTGGCGCAGGCCGAAGCGCTGTTGCGTCAGGCACGCGCGGCCGTTCCGGGCTTGCGCGTATCGCTCGAAGCGCAGTTGAACCGGCTCGACGTGCTGATGGGCGCACAACCGGGCACCTACGCGGCAGAACTCGGCACCAACGCGGGCGTTATACCGGAGGTGCCCGCCATCGGCAGCGCGGACCAGCCCGTCGACGTGCTGCGGCGTCGCCCGGACATCATCGCCGCCGAGCGCCATCTCGCGGCTACCAACGAAGCGATCGGCGTGGCAATCGCCGATTACTACCCGAAGATTTCGCTGTCCGGCGCACTGGGATTCGACAGCATCTCGGCCAGTCACTTCCTGAGCGCGAAGTCGTTTCAGCCGATCGGCACGGGTGCGCTGCAATGGCGTCTGTTCGATTTCGGCAAGGTGGACGCCGAGGTGAAGAATGCGCGCGGCGCTTACGCGGAGGCGTTGGCGCAGTATCGGGAGGCGGCCCTCAAGGCAACCGAAGACGTCGAAGACGCATTGATGACGCTGTCGCAAACGGAGATTCGCGCGCGGGAAATTCAACAGGAAGTCGCCGCATTGACGAAGGCGCGTGATCTTTCGGAGAAAGCCTATCGCGCGGGTTCGATCACGCTCACCGACGTACTCGACGCCGACGGGCAACTTCTCGATGCGCGCGGCGATCTCGATGCAACGAAGGCAGACGCTGCCCGCGCCGCAGTGAGAACGTTCCGTTCGCTGGGCGGCGGATGGGACGCTCCGCATCAGCAGGTCGCGCAAACGAAGTGACCTGCCGCACGACTTAACCGGTTTATGGGGAACAGCTTCCTGCTTTCGGCCCGTAGCGCGATGCAGTCGGCTTCCCTATAGTTTCGTCACGCCACTTTATTTGCAACTTTTCTGGAGAAGTCGACATGGATCGCCGCCTTCTAACACTGTCACTCGGCATGTTCGCGCTGGGCACCGATAGCTTTGTCTTCGCGGGCATCCTGCCTGAAATCGCACACTCGTTTGGCGTCAGCATCGGCGCTGCGGGTCAGCTGATCAGCGTCTATGCGCTGAGCTATGCATTGCTTGGCCCGACCATCGCAGCGCTCGCTGCGAACGTGCCGCGCAAGCGTCTGCTGCTGAGCGGCATCGGCTTGTTTGTGATTGCCAATCTCGGCACCATCGCGGCGCCGAATATCGGCATCGCACTGGCCACGCGCGCTTTCGCGGGTCTTGGCGCGGCCATGTTCTCGCCCACGGCTAGCGGAACGGGCGCGTCGCTCGTACCGCCGGAGCGACGTGGCTACGCGCTGTCCATCATCGTCGCCGGATTGACGACGGCTACCGCGCTGGGTTCGCCCATCGGCGCCGTGATCGGCGGGCTCGCAAGCTGGCACTGGACGCTCGTGCTCGTTGCCGCACTTGGTACCGCCGCGTTTGCGGGCATTCTCGCGTTCATGCCTGATGTGCCGTTGCTGCCCGCCATCTCGCTGCGTGAACGCCTGTCGCCCCTAAACGATTCTCGCGTCGGACTCACGCTCGCGACGACGGTACTTGCGCAGATCGGCACGTTCATCATCTTCAGCTACTTCTCCGTCGTGTTCGATCGCGCAATCGGTCACAGCGCGCCGATGCTGGGCGTATTGCTTGTTCTCTGGGGACTGGGGGGAACGTTTTCGAATCTACTGACAGGACGGATTCTCGACAAGATCGGTTCGCACAAGGTCGTGCTGATCAAACTCGCCATCGTCGCGATCGTCATCCTCACGATGCCGATAACGGGCGCACACCTCTGGAGTGCAGCCATCGCCGTGACGATCTGGGGAGCCTGTGCGTGGGGCGTGCTGGTGCCGCAGCAGTTCCGTCTCGCGAGCCTGAATCCTCCTATGACGGCTGTGTTGGTCGGTCTCAACACGTCGGCGACTTACGTGGGCGTGTCGATTGCCGGTGCGCTCGGCGCGGCGGTGATTCCTGTTATCGGTAGCCATAACCTGGGCTACCTCTCCGCCATCCCTGTCGTTATCGCGATCCTCGTCTCCGGTCTCGCGACGCGCCGAATCGCAGCGTTTGCAAAAACCGCAAAAGCCGCTGTAGCTGCTTGAGTCCCAACCCCTCTACGAGGAAAACAGCAATGTCTAACGCAAGAACATTTCGTCAGTTACACGACAATTCGATCCCGCTGCGCTTGCCGAATGTATGGGATGCGGGCAGCGCACGTCTCGTCGAGGCGCTGGGTGCATCCGCAATCGCGACGACAAGCGCAGGTTTCGCGTGGGCGCTGGGCTATTCCGACGGGCGCCTGCTACCGTTCGATGAGGCCGTGGCCTGCGTTCGCCGTATCGTCCGCGTGCTGAATGTGCCTTTGTCGGTCGATATCGAAAATGGCTATTCCGACGACCCAAAGACCGTTGCGGACCATGTGATGCAACTGGTGGATCTCGGCATCGCGGGTGTCAATATCGAAGACGGCCCGGACCCGTCATCGCTTCTCGCTTCGAAGATCGCGGCAATCAAGGATGCGCTCGCGAAGTCGGGTTCGGATCTCTTCGTCAACGCGCGCTCCGACGTCTTTCTTGCAAGCCTCGCCGAGGAATCGAAGCAGGCCGAAGAGTCGATTGCTCGCGGCAAGCTGTATGCATCGGCCGGTGCGGATGGACTTTTCCTTCCGGCGCTGGTGCAGCCATCCGATATTGAAACGATTGCCGGTGCAACCCGACTGCCTCTTAACGTCATGGCCGTACCTGGGCTCGCCGACGCAGCGACGCTCGGAAAGCTGGGCGTGCGCCGGTTGAGCGCGGGCAGTGGCATCTCGCAGGTCGCGCTCGGCAAGGCGAAGGCTCTCGCGCAGGACTTTCTGAACGACGGCCGTTCAGAAACGCTCGCTAGCAACTCCTTGCCGTACTCCGAAATCCAGAACCTTTTCGCCGGACTGACCAAACGATGAGCGAAAGACGTATCGCGAAGATTCGATACGACGTCCGTTTGAAGATCCTCCACTACTGAACACATAAGGGAAGTTTCATGAACCTCAAAGGCAAGCGCGCGCTCGTCACCGGCGCAAGTCGCGGCATTGGCGCCGCAATCGCAAAGGCATTGGCCGGTGCCGGCGCAGATGTGGCAATCACCTATGAAAAATCGGCGGAAGAGGCCGCGCGCGTCGTCAAGGCGATCGAAGCGGAAGGCCGGCGCGGCGTCGCAATCCAGGCGGATAGCGCAAACGCATCGGCCGTGCAGGCATCCGTACAGAAGACGGCCGAAGCATTGGGAGGGCTCGATATCCTCGTGAACAACGCCGGAATTCTCCGCATGAGCGACGTCAAGGATATGTCCATCGAGGACATCGACGCGACGCTCAACGTCAATGTGCGTGCACCGATTGTGGCTGCCCAAGCCGCCATCCCGCACCTCGGTGCGGGAGGACGGATCATTTCGATCGGCAGTTACTTTGCCGATCGGGTTCCGGCCTCGATGCTCGGCGTCTACGCTGGCTCCAAGTCCGCTCTCGTTGCGTTCACACAGGGGCTCGCGAGAGAACTCGGCTCGCGAGGCATTACCGCAAACGTCGTCCAGCCCGGGTCCATCAACACGGACATGAACCCGGCCGATGGTCCGTTCTCGTCGACGCTGAAATCACTTACGGCCACAGGTGACTACGGCACAGGCGAAGACATTGCACGAGCGGTGGTATTCCTCGCGAGCGCTCATGCAGGCTATGTCACGGGCACCACGCTGACCGTCGACGGTGGAGCGAATGCTTAAGGGTTGATACAGATGTCGGGGGAGCGTGCACCCCGGGTCCGATCCGACGGTTGCATCCGTCTATCACCCCGCCGCAGCTACGGCGTCGCGTCAAGGTCTGCTCGATGCGCGTATGGGGCAATCTGCTTTTCGTTGACCATCCAGCCGAGCATTGACGCAGTACCGTAGGCCGTATCGCCGACAAGACGCCGGGGCTTCATGGCAAAGCGCTGTTCAACCCGGTCAATCATGGTCTCCGTCGACGCCACTTCCTCTGCG
>BBSL01000192.1 GCA_001319865.1 Burkholderia sp. E7m39
GACGCCACTTCCTCTGCGCGATTAGCAGGCGTGGCCTCAACATCCATGATGATTCCGGCGTGCAGGTCAATCAGACAGTTTGTCGGATAAGCAAAGAATGCTGGACCGCCTGGTGCCGCGGTCCAGCGTGAGGCGGGATCGGTCAAAGAAATGCTCTTTGGCGAGGGAGCCACGTCTGTTTCATTTGATTCATCGTTGTTCCTCTGGTTGAGTTCATCCAGGGCAGCAAGGTACTCGCGTACGGCCAGGCTCGGGCGATCGCCCTTGCTCCAGTCAATGGTCTGCGTTCCGGGCACCGCACGGCTGCGATTGGCGTCGGCCCTGATGACGCTCGCGTCTATCGCAAAGCCTTCACCCTGCACGAGTCCTTCAGTCATGCAGCGACGCAAGACCGTCTCGAATACATGACGAAGCGCTTCGCTGTCACGGAAGCGGCCGTGCCGATTCTTGGAGAATGTCGAATGGTCCGGAATGGGGTCTTCGAGACCGAGACGGCAGAACCAGCGATAGGCCAGATTCACGGGAACCTCTTCGCATAGACGACGCATCGGACCTGATGCCAAAGCAGTATCCAATGATGAGCATGCGAACCATCAGTCCCGGATCAATCGATGGACGTCCCGTTTTGCTGTAGTAAGGCGCAAGGTGCTGGCGCAAATCCCCGAGATCAAAAAACCGGTCGATTCCACGCAACAGATGATCTGAGGGCACGTGATCGTCGAGGTTCAACGAGTAGAAGAGCCTCTCCTGCGAACCGCCTCGTTGACCTATCATGGCTGGACCTCCCGTTGATCACCCACATCCAGGATAGGTGCCAGTCACGAAAAATGCAGAGTTTTTCAACACTATCGGCCACTTACAGTCAGTGGCCGCTCGTTGCTGATGGTCAGTAGAGCGTCGTCTCAGTTCTTCACAAGGGACGTTCACACGCATGTAACCCGGAGCCCGTCATCTGACGGAAGGGTCGCTCTCTCCCCTTGCTCGTAGCCAGTCAATGAAATCTCTCATATGTACGGGCTTATCGGCATCGAGCGGGACCAGCGCGTGATAGGTCGCTCCCCTCGAAGTCAGATCGGGAAAAGGCGTCTGCAGACGACCCGAAGTGCAATCGGCCTCAAGTGTGGGAAACGGCCCGATACCGAAGCCCAGACCATCTGCGACGGCCTGCAAGGTTACAAAGAAGTGATCGAATCTCAGCGTTCGATCGGCTCGAAGGGCTGGATGACCGACGGCCTCTGTCCAGCTTTCCCAATCCCTCGGGCGCGATTCCGTGGTAAGCCATGTCTCGTCGCTCAACTGGTCAACAGACGATATGCCGGCTCGCGCGATCAGTGCCGGGCTCGCGATCACTGTGTTGCGCTCCTCGAAAAGTGGCCACGTCTGAAATTGCCCGTCAGGCGGCACTTCGCGACGAATCGCCAGATCGAAGCTGCCGCGCAGCGCAGAGTCGGTCGTCAAGGTCGTCGAAACGCGCACGTCCACATCCGGGCAAACCGCGGCGAACAACGGCAGGCGAGGAATCAGCCAGCGCATCGCGACTGTCGCCGCCGCGCTGACCCGAATCACTTTGCGGTGCTGACTCTTGCCGTAGCGCTCGGCCGCATCCGCGATATGGTCGAAGGCCGCGCTGATTTCACGCGCGAACGCGCGCGCATGGGCGGACGCGACCATGCTCTGCCCCTCGCGCAAGAACAACGGTTGACCAAGCCAGTCTTCGAGGATGGCGATATGGCGGCTCACCGCACCGTGCGTCAAGCTCAGTTCGCGCGCGGCCGCGGAATAGCTGCCTGCACGCGCGGCGACCTCGAACACGCGCAAGGCGTTGAGGGGAGGCATCTTCGATCGCATGTGTGAAATTATTTAACGGGCTGTGGGAAATTTTGTCGATTGTGTGAGTGGATTGCCCATCATACGCTCAGGTCATTCCAGTCTCTCGATCAAAAAAGGTGCCCCAATGACCCGCCAAATCAACGTCAACTCCAGGACTTATCAGTGGCCTTCTGCCCCGACGATCGTCGTGTGCGTCGACGGATGCGAGCAGGAGTACATTAATCAGGCGATTCTCGCGGGCAAGGCACCGTTTCTGGCCAGCTTGCAGTCGAGCGGCACCGTGTTGGCGGGCGACTGCGTCGTGCCGTCGTTCACCAACCCCAACAACCTGTCGATCGTCACGGGTGCGCCGCCTTCGGTCCACGGCATATGCGGTAATTTCTTCTTCGACAAGGAGACTCAGGCTGAAGTCTTGATGAACGACGCCAAATACCTGCGCGCGCCGACCATACTTGCCGAGATGGCGCGCGCGGGTGGGCGCGTCGCCGTCGTGACCGCGAAGGACAAGTTGCGCAGCCTGCTCGGCCATCGGCTGGAGGGCATCTGCTTTTCCGCCGAGAAGGCCGACCAGGTGACGCGTGGACAGCACGGCATCGAGAACGTCGTCGAGAGGGTCGGCATGCCCGTGCCGTCGGTCTACAGCGCCGAACTATCGGAATTCGTGTTCGCGGCCGGTCTGTCGATCCTGCGAGAAGAACGCCCGGACCTGACATACCTCTCCACCACCGATTACGTGCAGCACAAACACGCGCCCGGCACGCCGGAGGCCAACGCTTTCTACGCGATGATGGACGGTTACCTGCAACGTCTGCACGACGAGGGTGCCGTCTTGGCGCTCACCGCCGATCACGGCATGAACGCGAAGACCGATGCGATCGGTCGGCCCAACGTGGTGTACCTGCAGGACCGTCTCGACGCGCAATACGGTGCGCGAAGCGCGCGCGTAATCCTGCCTATCACCGATCCATACGTCGTCCATCATGGCGCGCTTGGCTCCTACGCGACCGTCTACCTGCGCGAAGGCGATGATGACGCACGGCAACGCGAGGTGATGGCATTTATCGCGGCAATCAGGGGGATCGAGACGGTGTTGACACGTGCCCAGGCGAGCGAGCGATTCGAACTGCCGCCGGACCGGATCGGCGAGCTTGTGGTGCTCGGCGAACGGCTCACGACGATCGGCAGCGCCGCCGCCAATCACGATCTGTCCGGGCTCACCGTGCCACTGCGCTCTCACGGCGGGCTGTCCGAACAGAAGGTGCCGCTCATTTTCAACCGCAAGCTCGTTGGCATCAGCGACACCCGGCGCCTGCGTAATTTCGACGTGATCGATCTCGCACTCAATCACCTTGCCTGATGACGACAAACGGCTAGTGCGGCAATAGACCGCGCGTTACACGGAGACACCCATGCCCTCAGACACGCCTGATGTTTTGCGATACACGTCCGTCGACACGGCCACGACTTTCACGCAGTACAAATGGCGTGCGCTGATAGGCGTGACCTTTTGCTATCTGTTTTATTACACCGGCCGCCAGACGCTGGGTTTCGCGGTTGCCGGTATTCAGCATGATTACGGCCTGTCGAAGTACGAGCTCGGCTGGATCAGTGCGACGATGCTCTGGTGCTATGCCGGCGGGCAGTTCATCAATGGCAACCTCGGTGACAAACTAGGCGGCAAGACGATGATGATTGCCGGGGCCGTCCTTTCATTGGCGGCGAACTGGCTGTTCAGTTTCGGCCATACGTTGCCGTTCTTTCTGTTGGCATGGGGCCTCAACGGCTATTTCCAGTCGATGGGGTTTGCGCCAGGCAGCCGCTTGCTATCCAACTGGTGGGATCACAAGCATCGCGGCTTTGTCTATGGCGTTTATGTGGGCTTTTCCGGATTCTCTTCCGTGCTCGCCTATATTTTCCCGGTCCTCATTCTGGGCACGATGCAACTGGGCTGGGTCTGGATCTTCCGTCTCGCACCGCTGTCGATGTTGCTCGGTGCACTGGTGCTGTTGCTATTCGTTTCGGAGCGGCCCCAGGTTCGCGATCTGCCCGTAATGGATCAATCGAAGGACGCTGTGCCGCCCAAAGAACCTGCCGACGAACTGACGAGCGCGCAGCGTTACGCGCTGGTGATGAAGAACTGGAGGCTCTACATCACGGGCCTCGCGATCGGTTTCCAGAACGCCGCGCGGTACGCGCTGGTAGTCTGGGTGCCGGTCCATTTTCTCGGCATCGACTGGAAGACTTCATCGACGCTGATCGACCCGAAGTGGATCACGGTCGCGTTGCCGGTGGGCATGGCGCTCGGCTCGCTGTCGAATAGCTGGATTTCCGACGTGCTATTCCAGGGACGCCGTTATATGGCGATCGTCTCGTACATGGTGCTGGCTTGCGCGACAGCGATCTTCATGATGTTCATACCGCACGGTAGCATGCTCGCCATCGCGTTCCTGTTTCTGTGCGGCTTTTTTGTCTTTGGGCCTGCGTCTTCGTTCTGGGCCTTGTGTCCTGACCTTTTCGGGCGCCGAGCCGCGGGAACAGCGACAGGCGTACTCAACACCATGTCATACATGTTCGCCGGCGTCGGCGAACCGGTCATCGGCCGCATCATCGATATTACCGGCCATACGTCGATCATCTTTCCGATTGTCGCGGGACTTTGCGCAGCAAGTGCAGTGCTTTCGATGCTGATCAAGCGCTGATCGGTTTGCGTCGTGCGAGCGCAAACGGATCTCGGAAGTGCGCAAACAACTGGCGGCGCTGAACCTGTGGCTTGCCCGCTTCGACCAGCGATCGCCGCTCACGCCCGCAGCAGTGACGTCGCGAGACGCGCCAGCGAACTGCTTGGCGTCTGGCCGGTGACCTCCAGTACGTTGGCTGCCACAGTTCCCGATGCACGCATCTTCCGCAATGGCCGACAGTTCGGTGCATGGCTTGGCCTCACGCCGCGCAAGCACAGCGCCGGTGGCAGGACGCGGCTCGGACACATGAGCCTGCGGGGCAACGTCTATCTGCGCACGCTGCTGGTCCAGGGCACCGGAAGTACGTTGCAGTCGGCGTTGCATGCCGACCCCACACATGTGTGCCGCTTGCAGCAATGAATCAGGCAGCTCGATGATCGCAAGGGGTATCACAAGACGCTGATTGCGATTGCCAACAAGCACGCCCGGATGCGGGGGCAATGCTCGCCAGGGGTGAGTGCTACGATGCGGATGCATGGCAGCGCCACCCGCTGCATCCACCTGCCCGCCGCCCCTGTATGACCTATTGACCTGTAACCCGCCTACTGCTCGACACGATAGCACGACGAGGTCGGACCGAACGGGAGAAGAACCCGACGATTCTGTTGGCGAGTCATTGTGGCACGCAGCGCATCGCTGCATGCGCGTTTGCCGGTTTTCAAATAGAGTTCTCCTGTGCGGCTCATATCGTGGGCCGACACGCTCGGACAACAAGGCCGTTGGCAAAGACGCAGTCTGTTCCTGGTGTTGTTTTGTCGCGCAAGAGCAGCAGATCAACTGCGGAAACAACGCGATTCCTTCAATACGCGACCAACCGCATTTCCACCGCTGCGTATGCAGCGCGCGCCGGAAATCGGAACCCCGATCTTGACTCTCGGGGGACGTCCGTGCAAACACTATCGGCCCCTATGCGACGTTCGCCGGTATCGGCAAAATCGTCGACAAAACGGTAACTCAACGGTCGTCAACGAGCCTCTCGGCCTCTTCAAGCATTGTCTCCGCCGCTTTCCTCAGCGATCCAACCAGTTCGGTGCGTTCAAAGTCCGCTTCACGATCTCTTGGCCATACTGCGAAATATTCGAAGTAAATCGTTGGCTCGAAGCGCCGAAAGATAAGCTGGTCTCGTCTTGCGACATCCATGGCAAGCACGTCGACCAGCGTCATGCCAACACCTTCTTCTGCCATTCTTACGGCCGCTGCCATCAGCGGAGCCTGCATGACCTCATTCGGTCGCACGATTTCGGCAAGAAATACGCGGTCGATTCCTGCCTGAACGCCTTCTGAACGCGACAGGCTCACATAGTCGACGCCGTCGAGATCGCTCGCGCGAATCACTCTACGCTCCGAAAGAGTGTGGCCCCGTGGAAGTTCGCAATAGATCGGACTGCGCATGATCGTTGCTGTCTCCAGGCCGTGACTTTGCTGGCTACCTACAGCGACGCCAATTTCCAGGCGCTGCGCCGACAGCACGTTTAGCAGGTTCGGGGTGTCGTAGGTGTGGATGAAGATCGATCGTTCTATCCGCCGTCGCCAGGCAGGCAAGACCTTTGGCAACAATGTCACGGCGATCAACGGCACAGACCCAAGCGCGATGGGCTGGACCTCGCTCTTGATTACCCGAGGTTGTTGCTTCATCGGCCGATCCGATCACTCCTTTGTGTGTACAGCATTTATGCGAGCTCGAGAGAGAGGGTATATTACCGCTTGGAATAGCGGAGCATGTTCTACTATCGATCCTCGGCGCGTTTCGTCGTCGCCGTCAGATCGCAAGTGATCGCGACTATGGTCTGCTCGCGTTGGAATCTGTCGAAATGGGGTTTGTTGCGAGGACAGGGAACGCCGTAAGCAGTTTTGTTGGCAGCGTGACAGAAGTCGACGGAAAGCTTGGCGGTTCGTTCGCGCCGTCGATGTGCGGCAATAATTTTAGACGTGCTTTTACTCGACACAAGTCTTTCGTCGCCGTTGATAGGATGACAGCGTCCATTGTCTTCGACATGCACTACAACAACGTGGAAATCAACGGCGAGTATCGCGTGGGTCCGGCGCTCCTTGGTGTCGCGTACGACTACATGAAGGGCAGCAGCATCAGTTCGGCGCGCGGGAAGGAGAGTTTACTACTCTGCTTACGGGGAATGGACGCCACCGTCGATCATTGATTGGCGGCACGCGCAGACGCGGCGCTATGACATACGTACTGCACCCGGACCTCCTCGGTTATCTGGGCATCAATGACAGGGCCGTAGTCGATAAACAGCTCCTCTTCGGCATTGATGGAAGTGAGCGCATGAACTAACACGCGATTGTCCACCTCGATTGCCTCGCAGCCGGCCCGCACGCATGATTTATAAACCGCGCGCTGTTGCCGCTCTCGCTGCCGTCAATGACCCGTCCGTCCGAGAGGCCAAAAACAAACGTGTGCCCGGCATCTGATCGCTGACGCGCGGCCGCGCGTCGCCAATTGGTGACTTCTCCCTTGTACTCAATGAGGCACTCGCCTGCCTCGAGAGGCAGAAGGTCGAACAGCCCCGTGCCGTGCGCGGGCGAATGTCGTGCCAGGTTGCGTCGCGTTCGGCGAATTGAGTCGTTTCCTTTGGTCGGCGCGGGGCCAGAATCCGCCAGAATCCCGGCGAGCAGAGCGGAATACTCGCTGCCCGCTAATGCCCGTTCGATACAGAATTCCGCGCGTAATGAGGGGAACGCTGCGCCCGGCAGATCGCGCGGCTGGATTCCGTGGCAACAGAGGGGAACCGTATGCTACTCAGCGACGAAGAACTGGCGCGACTCGAGTCGGCGATCCCGAGGCTCCGCCGTATCCCCTCGATCTGTTCGCCGGCCTGCCGCTCGATGAACTGCGAGCGTTGTCCAACGCTGACGAATATTCGCGGCGCGCGCT
>BBSL01000193.1 GCA_001319865.1 Burkholderia sp. E7m39
CTCCCCCAGCTGTTAAAAGGCATTGGCCGGTTGACCTCGCATGAAATCGATCTCGATGCAGGCGTGCAGTGTGAGGCCTCGCTTATCGGACCGGTTCGCGTGGGTTGTCGACCAACAGCAAAACACACGCGAGCGTCGGCTTACTCTGGAGCGCGGATCAGCGTGGCAGCACGAATGAGCCGCGTCTCCTGTGCTGTGATCAGATGGCCCGATGCCTTCAGATAGCCCGGGAAATCGGGATGTGTATCGCGTGCCATGCACCGCCGTTCATAGTCTGCCAGATCGTCATATCCCCACAGGTGGGTGAACTGATTCTGCGGCCCGACCAGACTTGTCCAGAAGCCGAGCGGATGTCCAAGCGTCTCGCGCAGGACCGGCATGGCGAGCCTGTCAAACACCTCCAGAAACTCTGGCATCTTGCGAGGCGCGATGGTGTAGACCCTGAAGTCCACGAGGGGCTTTGCCAGAAACATCGGGTGGGTACTCATGCGGGCACCTTCTCTTTGTGGGCCATTGCTTTGGTCGCGATGGCGTTGCCGGTGACATAGCCGAAAGTCATATTGGGTCCATGAGTGATGCCTGCGCCCGGATAGTTGCCGCCCATCACGCTGCGCCGGTCATTGCCGACCGCGTAAAGACCTTCGACCTGACTGCCGTCGGCGCGCTGCACTTCGCCCGTGACGCTGGTCCTGAGGCCGTCGAACGTGCCGAGATCGCCCATCACTACCTTCACCGCATAGAAGGGGCCGGTCGCGATCGGCGCAACGCAAGGGTTGGGCTTGTTGTCCGGATCGGCAAGATAGCGGTTGAAGGAGGTGCGACCGCGATGGAACGCCAGGTCTTCCCCGCGCACGGCATCGCGGTTGTAGGCAGAGATCGTCATCTCGAGCACATCGGGAGCAATCCCGCAATTGCGGGCCAGATCGACGATGGTTTTGCCCTTTATGAGGTAGCCTTTGCGCAGCAACGGCCCCACCGGCATCGGCGCGGGCTTGGCATAGCCCAGCCCATACTTGTCGAGCGCCACCTTGTCGCAGACCAGCCACATTGCTGTCTCCCGTTCACCCTCGCATGCGCGCATCAGCGCCGCGCCGACGTCGTGGTAGGAGTTCGATTCATTGGTGAAGCGCCGGCCGTTACGCAATACGCCGATCACGCCGGGCTTGTAGCGGTCGAGCAGATGCGGGAAGACGCCCGTGCGTCCCTTGCCTAACGGCACGTTTGATACAGGCATCCACGCAGACGCATCGGCGAAGCCGAGCTTCACGGCGCCACCCACTTTTTCCGCCATGGTCAGCCCGTCGCCCGTATTGCCGACTGGCGTGGGCGAGAGATGTTGGCCGCCACGCTTCACGTGCGGATAGACCTGCGCGATGCGCTTGAGATCATGCGGGAAGCCGCCGCACGCCAGTACGACACCATGCCGGGCGACGATGCAAAGGTCGCCGTCCGCAGCGGCCGCGCGTACACCGACCACCTTACCGTCCTCGCTCAGCAGTTCCTTCACGGGGGTCGAAGTGAGGATCGGAATGTCGATCGCCAGCGCCGATTTCGCGAGCCTCGCGGCGAGCGCGTTGCCGCTCGTTACGTTGATCCCCCGCCGGTAAAGCGCGAGTTCCTTGATGTGCGTGGCCAGACGCCGGACCACATAGAAGAACGAAGCAATGGACCGGGTGGCGCGGAAGAAATGCTTGAGGTCCGCGTTCGAGGAATTGAACATCATCCCCATGAAAGTGATCGTCTCCAGCGGCGGCTTGAGGCGGCGCATGTCCTTGCCCAGCGCGCGAATGTCATAAGGCGCGGCGAGTATCGAGCGGCCGATGTCGACGCCGCCTCGCGCATCCGGGTGATAGTCCGGATAGAGCGTCGGCACGAACTTCATCTCGGTCTCGCGCTCGAAGAACTCGACCATTTTCGGGCCGTTTTCGATAAAGCATTGGACGGCGGCGGCATCGTAGTTGTTACCGGTCTCGCTCTTCATGTATTCGCGCACGCGCTCGATGGTGTCAGCCGGATTCTGCTGCCGGCCATATTTGCTTAACGGTATCCACAAGACGCCGCCCGATAGCGCGGTAGTACCGCCGAACACAGGCTCCTTTTCGAGCACGATGACATCGAGGCCGCGCTTCCTTGCAGTGATCGCGGTAGCGAGGCCCGCGGCGCCCGATCCGACTACGACCAGATCGCACGTGATCTCATTGGACATGTCCAGTCTCCTTGTCGTTATGGTGTGATGCGGCTTACGCAGCCTTGGTGGCGTTGAAGCCGGGCCGCGGCACCATGTCCATCAGCATGCAATCGAGCCCGCCGTCGACCAGCACTTCCGCGCCATTGACGTAAGCAGCCAGATCGGAGGCGAGGAACAGAGCAGGCCCGGCAAGATCCTGCGGCTCGCCGATGCGGCGGCTCGCGGTGGCGGCAGCGCGGCGAGCCTCGAAGCCGGGCTCCTCGTAGAACTTCGCGGACAGCGCGGTGCGGATCATGCCAGGCAGCACGCAGTTGCTGCGCACGCCGCGTGGCCCCCATTCCGCTGCCAACTGCCGCGAGAGCAGCAGTACGCCCGCCTTGCTCGGGCTATAGGAACCGCTGTTGGTTTGCGGACTGAGCGCCGCAATCGAGGCAACATGGACGATGCTGCCTTTGCCCGTCGCCAGCATGTCGCGTCCGAAAGCCCGCGCACACAGAAGATAGCCGGTCAGGTTCACGGCGATGGCCTGGTTCCAGTCCTCGATCGAGACCGTCTCGAGCGGTCCGGCGCGCAGAAGTCCTGCATTGTTGACGAGCACGCTGACCGGCCCGAGCACTGCGCGAACCTCGCCTGCAGCTGCGGCGACCGAGGCTTCGTCCGACACGTCGCAGCCGATCGCTTGCGCCACCGCACCGGCTTCCCGAAGTTCGGCGGCAACCGCTTCAGCGCCGGAAAGATTCCGGTCCACAAGCGCCACATGTGCGCCGACATCCGCGAAGGCGCGCGCGATGCCGGCACCAATGCCACTGCTCGCGCCCGTGACCACGCAGATCTGTCCATTCAGGTTCAGCCAGTGCGCGCTCGAAGCAACTGCGCGATTGTCGAGTTCCTGTCCCATCCGGTTAACTCTCCTAAAGTTGTTCATGCGATTGCGTTTATCGGAAATCTGTATCGCCATTGAACGCCTCAAGCGCCTATGGAACAATGGACAGAGATCACATATAGCAGGACATAACGTGCATCATGGCCAATGACCAGCAGCGCCGCCGGACCGTTCTTCATTTCGCGCTCTATGGCGCGGAAGCCGACCAGCCGTGGGTCGACATGGTCCACTACGAGCGCATTCCCCTGCGGGCCGGCCGCTTCGACTTCGACATCAAGCCGCACGTTCATGACGCGTTGATCCAGGTGCTCTACGTCACCGCCGGGGGCGGCGAGACCTTCATCGACGGCAAGACCTGGGCGGTCGTTGCGCCATGCCTGATCGTCGTGCCAGCGCGCTCGGTCCACGGCTTTCACTTCCGCAGCGACATCGACGGTCACGTGATCACGGCCGCGCAGTCTGCGCTGGAATCGCTGGCGATGACGGCCGCACCCGAGTTGCTGGAATTCATACGCACGCCGACGGTGCTGTCGATTGATCCCGACGTCGAGCGCGGCACGCCTCTGGACACTTTGTTCCAATCGATTGGGCATGAGGCGGAGAGCCACGAGCGCTGGCAGTTCACCGCAGGCGCGGCATTGACGATCGCCCTGTTCGTCAAGATCGGGCGCCTCAGCGAGAGCGCCCGGCTTTCGGCCAGTTCCGAGCAGCGGTCAATGGCTGCGCGCATCGAGCGCTTCCGGGCCTTGCTCGACCGCCATTGCCGTGAGCGGCGGCCGGTCGCGAGCTATGCCGACGAAATGGGCGTGAGCACCGGCCAGCTCTCGCGCATCTGCCGTGCCACCTTCGGGGTCTCGGCGATCGAGGCCATCGATGCACGCTCGATCCATGAGGCCAAGCGGCTACTCGGTTATTCGACCCTCAGCGTGAAGCAGATCGCCAGTGAACTGGGATTTCAGGACGAGGCGTATTTCGGGCGTTTCTTTCGCAAGCAGACGGGACTTCGGCCAACCGAATACCGCGCTGCGGCTCACGATCGATCCTTGCCGCCTGCAAAGGGGAGAGCGGGCTGACCCGGCCTCGCCCCTTGATCCGGTTCAGGCCGATAACCCACCGAACGTCACGAACAGATGCTCCGGTCCGGAGTTGGTCAGGTTGTTGCCCCGCACGTACTGGATCGGCCTTGCCGGATCGAGGGCGATATCGCCGATCTTGCGGGCCAGAGCCTTCGTCGCGATCAGCGTCTCCAGCTTGGCAAGCGGCGCGCCAAGGCATTTATGCATGCCGTTGCCGAAACCCAGATGACCGTTGGTATCGCGGTCGATGTCGAAGGTCTCGCCCTCGGCAAACTTGCGGCTGTCGCGGTTCGCAGCCGACAGCAGCAATCGCACGACCGCGCCCTTGGGCAGATCGACGCCCGCGACCGTGGTCGCCTCGGTGGTGATGCGGCTCACACGCTGGACGGTGCCGCGATAGCGCGCCACCTCCTCGACGAAACGGTCGGCGTCGGCGGGGTTTTCGCGGATCCGTCCGAGCAGATCCGGCTGTTCGGCGAACATGCGAAAAGCGTTGGCGACAAGGATAGTTGTCGTGTCGTGCCCGGCGATGAAGACGAATGCGCACAGTTCCTTCGCTTCCTTTTCCGAAAGTAGCCCGTCCTTCCACATGCGCGCGATATGCCCGCCGATTGACTGGCTGTCGGTAAGCGCGAGCCGCTCCATCGCCTCCTTCAGGTAAGCGAAGAAAGCATGTGCGCTCTGCTCGTCGGTGCCGGTTCCCGGCGCATTGCGGGCAAGGCGCCCGAAGTAGCTAAAGGTCTCGTCCGACCAGAACTTCATCTTTTCCTCATCCTCGTTCGGCACGTCGATCATCGTGGAGATGGTCGAGATGCTGAGCGGGATAGCGAAATCGTCGACGACATCGCCGCCGCCTCTGGCAATCATCGCGTCGAGCAGATCTTCCGCCCTTTGTGCGATCTGCTCGACGAAAGGATCGAGCGACAACGGCAGGAAGGACGGCTGCACGACCTTGCGCAACCGCGAATGGTCGGGCGCATCGAACAGCGTCAGGAACGTCAGGGGCGGCGGGCTGACGACCTCGGAGGAAAACAGCTTCGGGTTGCGGATCGCCTGGTAGACGTCGTCATAGCGCGAGAGGAACCACACGTCCGAAGTCGCCGACTGGCAACGCAGCACCGGCGCATGCTCCCGCATCCAGCGGTAGTGCTCGTAAGGGTCGCCTTGCGAGCCGTCATCGACCACCTTGAACGGTTCCAGCCCTTCGGGCCAGTCCAGTTCATGTGAATACGGCGGAAGCGTCGTGGCCGCGAATGGGCAGATCTGCGGCGCGCTTTTCGGCACGGCAGGCGAAGGAGCGGGCGGCGCGGCGACGATGGGCGCGGTGTTGTCCCGCGTCATGTGCTCCAGCGCCCGGCTCATCGTGGCCTTGGAGTGGCGTGCATGCAGCGCGATCGCGTCCCGCGCCGCGTTCAGGTCGCCCAATTCGAAGGCGGCCACAATGTCACGGTGCTGCTGGACGATATCGCCGACGATCTCGATCCGGTCGGTCAGCGCGCGAGCGATGTAGTCCTGCACGGCCAGTTCCCGGTAGCGCGCGATCAGTTGGGCGTTTCCGGAAGCTTCCACTGTGAACATGTGGAAGGCTTGATTCGCCTCGATGTAGCGGCGAACATCGGTAAAGCGCCGTCCGGACACGAACGACGCCGTCGCTTCGGCGAGCTGGCGGAAGTCGATCAGTTGCGCGCTCGACAGCCGGCCCATGGTCAGCTGCGCCGCTCCCAGTTCGAGCGCCATGCGCAGGTCGAACGCTTCATCGACATCAACAGGCGCGATGCGCTCATCGCCGGTCTGAACCACCAGGCCGGTTCCGGCGAACTTCTCATAATAGAAATTGCGCGGCGTCAGTCCTTCGGACAAGAGAAAAGTGCGCACGGCATCAACCATCGGCGGCGGCCCGCAGAGGTAGACATCCGCATCGCCATCGTTGAGCTGGGCGGCACTGATGTGGTGGGTCACATAGCCCTTGTTGAGATGAGCACTGGCGGGGCTGGCGACGGTGCAGGCATAGGTGAAGTTCGGCAGGCGTTGCGCATAGATGTCGAGCCGGTCGATGGCAACCAGATCCTCGTCGCTGTTCACACCCAGGATCATGTGAATCGGATAAGGGCTGCCGCCGTCCTCGACGATCTTGTCCAGCATCGAGAGGAACGGCGCGAGGCCCGTGCCACCCGCCAGAAACAGCACCGGCCGCTCGATGGCGCGCAGGTAGAAGCTTCCCATCGGGCCGCGAAATTCAATCGGGTCTCCCGCTTTGGCGCTTTCGCAGAGCCAGGTCGACATCGCGCCTTGACGCACATTGCGCACAAGGAAAGACAGGTGCGGTTCGGACGGCCCCGAGCTGAAGGAGTAGGACCGCGTCTGATCGGTGCCGGGCACCCTGATGTTGACGTACTGCCCAGGAAGGAAGGTGAGATCGGCGCGGTTCTCGAGTTCGACCGAGAAAGCGATCGTGCTGTCCGACGCTCGTTGGCAGCTGACGATTCGTCCCCTGTGCGAAGACGGGCCAGTACCCGAGACATCGGAGCTGGTGGCGATCTGGATCACGCAGTCGGAACGTGGGCTCATCTGACAAGTGAGAACCTTACGGGTGCTCGCTTCCTCCGGGCTAAGCGCGTCCTCCACGCAGTCGCCCAGAACGTACTCGCCGGATTCGCAAACCGCCTTGCAGGTGCCACATACACCGTCACGGCAATCGAGTGGGATATTGATTCTGGCGCGAATGGCGGCATCGGTGACGCGTTCTTCCTCCTCGCACTCGATGAAGCGGGTTACTCCGTCTTCGAAACGGAGGGTGATCTGATGGGGCATGGCGGCGTCTCCTCTAGAGCCGCTCGGACATACCGCATCGCTGGCGGTGTGCCCGGGCGGAGGGCGTGCGAGATGAGCTTGCTAATCGCTACGCCCCGGTGGGTTGTGTGACGCCAATGTAGAGCCTGCCCCGCCTTCCCCTCAATGGACAGAGATGACGTTAAGCCGGACAAAACGTGCATGGTGCTGGACGATGCATCACCATGGAGGCTTGGGCTCCTCGCATTAGGCGTCCAGACGCCGCGATCTGGAGCGGATTGATTACCACTGCGCTGGTCGCCGCCGGTTATGGCTCAACGCGACTCGCTGGTGCACACATCGGCGCGCGTGTGGCTTGTCGGCGTGTCGTCGCTGAGCTTGCCCGCGATGAACTTCGCCACGCGCCATCCGAACACGATGGCGGGGCCTAAGGTCGTGCCCGGCCCCGGATACGTGCCGCGAAAGATCGAAGCGAGATCGTTGCCGCACGCGAAGAGGCCCGGAATCACGTTGCCGTTCGCATCGAGCACTTCACCGTTGGCCGTGCCACCCAGTCCCGCGCTGCACGCGAGGTCGGCGGGCCAGACGGTGACGGCGTAGTACGGGCCTTTGTCCAGCGGGCGGATGCACGGATTGGGCTTCTGCATCGGGTCGCCATTGAAGCGGCTCATCGGGCTCGAGCCGCGGCCGAATGCCGGGTCGTTGCCCAATGCGGCATCGCGGTTATAGCGCTCGACCGTACCCGCGAGCCCCGCCGCGTTCACATTCAACTTCGTCGCCAGTGCGGCGAGCGAGTCGCCCTTGACCAGATAGCCGGCGCGCTCGAACGCTGCGATGCGCGCGCGGCTACGCCCCGGCATCAACAGTCCCAAACCGTATTCGCGGATAAAGCCTGCATCGACAATCAGATGCGCCGGTACGCTGGTGCCGTTGCCGTCGTCGCGCAGCATGCCCATCACGAAGTCGTGGTACGAGTTGGACTCGTTGACGAATCGCTCGCCCCGGCTGTTCACCGCGATCAGCCCAGGCTTCGCGCGATCGAGAATGATGTGCGGCCACACGCTGTCGTCGCCGTTCGGCGAACGGCGAATCGAGCAGGGCATCCATAGACCGGGGCTGTCGCCGCCGTTTTCGAGCCGTGCATCGATAGCCAGCGCGCTGCTGACGCCGTCGCCCGTGTGCGTGTCGGGAGAGAGCGATAGCGGTCGGGCAGCAACAGGAAACAACTGCGTGCGCAGCGCCGGATGCCGCGTGACGCCGCCCGTGGCCAGCACGACTGCGCGACGCGCGCGGATGCGCCGCTGCTCGCCATCGCGCGACCCGACCACCGCGCCCGTCACGCACCCTTGCTCGCGAACCAGTTCGATGAGCGGCGTTTCGAAGCGCACGGCCACGCCGCGCTTGCGCAGGCTGTAGAAAAGCCGGGCGGCGAGCGCATTGCCCATCACGAGTTGCGTGCCGCGCGCAAACCGCATGCGGTCGATTACATAGCGTCCGACCACTTCGACAGTGCGCCTGAAATTGCTCACCGACGCGAACGGATTGAGCAGCGCACCGAGGTCGCTGCGATTGACCATCATCCCGCCAAGGCCCATGAACTCCTTGCGCGGCGCGCGCACGCGCGAAAAGTCCTTGTCCAGCACACGCGCATCGAATGGCACGGGTGCGAGCGCTCGCCCGCCGAATGCCGCACCGGGTCCCGTCACATAGTCCGGATGCGCGGCCGCTGCGACGAACTTCACGTCGCTGATGCGCTGCAATTCATCGATGGCGAGCGGGCCGCTTTGCAGAAAGGCCTCGCGTGCTTCATCGCCGCCGCGTTCGCCCACCACCGAACGTAGAAAACGCCGTGCGTCGTCGACGCTGTCGGGCACGCTTGCATCGACGCTCAATTGGGTGCCCGGCACCCAGGTCGTGCCGCCCGACGTCGACGTGATGCCGCCGACGGCATCCGTTTTTTCGCACAGCAGCACGTCCAGTCCTTCGTGATGCGCGATCAGCGCCGTCGTCATGCCTGCCGCGCCCGCGCCGAACACCAGCACGTCGACTTCTTCGTCCCAATGGATGTTGCTGCCTGAATTCATGTCCAATGTCTCCTCCGATGCCTTGTCGCCTTTCCGTGCTTCACGGGCGGCCCAGCTTCGTGCGAGCGGTCCGAAGAGCGTGTGGAATAAGATTCCAGTATAGCTAGAAATGGAATTATATTCCAGTATACTGCCGATTCAGGATTGCCAGCGCTGATGAAGTCCGTCAGAACCGGTGCACGATCCCGACGCCCGCCGCGAACTGGTTACGGGTGGACGAGGGCGCGGAATTGAAGCCGTCGCCGAGCGTGGCGGTTGCGTCGATGACCTGACCGGCGCCCGCTGTGCCCAGCGTCTTGCCGTTCGCGTGCTGATACGCTTCCAGCGCATAGAAGCCGGTGCGCTTGGACAACGCGTAGTACTGGGACAGGTTGAACTGCTGATATTGCGACGCGCTCGTGATGCCGTTGGCCTTCGTTGCACGCGTGTAGCTGTAGCCTGCGCCGAAGTCCCATGTGACAGCGGGTTTCCAGTGCAGGACGATGCCGCCCGTGTTGAAGATGGCGGTGTCGGTGAACTTCGATCCGATGCCCGGAATGTATTGCACATTCGAGTAGGTGGCGGACACATCCCACGCGCTGTTGAACGTGTAGCTGCCGCCCACGGCAAAGCGCTGTTGCGCCTGCGCCGTTTGATAGCCGTTCGTCAGCGCGGATACACCCGCCTGAGCGCCGTTGTTCGACGTGGTCGAATCCGCGCCGAATGCACCGCCGCCCGTCGTCGAGTTGTTGATGCGCGAGAAGCCGACTGCGAGGCCGATCGGTCCGTTCGCGTACTGGATCGCGCCCGCCCATGTTGAGCCGCTGTTGAGGCTGCCCGCCACGCCACCGAGCGAATACGAACCGCTGAACGTGAAGCCGTAGAGTTTGGGGGACGTAAATTCGATCGTATTGTTCGCACGGTAGATCGTGTCGAGCCCGTCGATATCGCCTGGGTGTGCGCCGAAGAAACCCGTCAGCCAGTTCGTCGGGCTGTACGGCGAAAGCAACTGGTAGTAAGACGCGTACTGGCGTCCGAACGTGAGCGAGCCATACGTGGGATTGGTGAACCCGACCCACGATTGCCGCCCGAACATCGCATTGGTGTACTGCTGCGCGCCCGTCGTCGAATTGATGCCTGATTCAAGCGTGAAAATCGCTTTTGTGCCGCTGCCCAGATCTTCGGCGCCTTTGAGGCCGAAGCGGCTGCCGGCCCACACGCCCGTCACCATCTTGACGGCGGAATGGCCATTTGCCGTCGAGCCCAACGTCGTCTGGCTGTTCTGATACGCGATGCCGGTATCCACGACGCCATACAAGGTCACGCTGCTCTGCGCGAATGCGGGCATTGCGGCGAACATGGCGGCGCCGAGCGCAAGTTGTTTGAATTCGTTGCTGCCCTTCATCTCCTGTCCTGCTCCTTCTTTTGTGGTAGTGATGGTGTTGTGTCCGAACAGACGTCAATAGGTCGCGCGTCCGCCTGACAGATCGAACGTCGCGCCCGTCGAAAACGAGCATTCATCCGATGCCAGCCATGCGGCGAGGTTCGCGACCTCGTCGGCAGTGCCCGCGCGCTGCATCGGAATCTTCGCGAGACTCGCAGCGAGCGCCTCGGGGGGCATCTGTTGCAGCAGGGGCGTTTCGATCACGGCGGGCGCGATGCAATTCACACGCACCGGTGTGAGCGCCAGTTCCTTGCCCATCGACTTCGTGAACGCGATCACACCGGCTTTGGCCGCCGAATACGCGGACATCGACGCATTGCCTTCCTTGCCCGCAATCGATGCGAGATTGACGATGCGGCCGAAGCCCGCAGCGAGCATCGGCTTGACGGCGGCGCGCGAGCACAGGAACACGCTGCGCAGATTGACGTCGATGCAGCGCTGCCATGCATCGAGCGCGCTGTCGGCGACGGTTGCGATCGGGCCTGTCATGCCTGCGCTGTTGATCAGCACGTGCATCGCGCCGAAGCGGTCGAGCGTCGTGTTCAGCGCGGCCGCGACGCAGGCTTCGTCCGTCACGTCTGCGTGCACGCCGATGACCGCGTTGTCTCTGCCATTGGAAAGCGCGTCAGCGGCTTCACGCGCTGCGCGCGCATCGAGATCCCACACCGCGACGCGCAGGCCGTCGCGTTGCAGCCGCGCCGCAATCGCGCGGCCAATGCCGCCGGCGCCGCCTGTGACGACGGCGACCTGCTGCGCACCGCTCATGCTTTCGCGTCGAGCAGAAACTCGACCATGCGGTCGCACACGCGCCCGAACATCTGCGTGCCCGTGACGGTCTTGCAGCCTCGCGCCCGCGCCGCTTCGATGAACGGCGTGAGCGGCGGCTTGGTGACGACGTCGCCGACGAAAGTGGAAGAGGGCAGACGCGACACGTCGATGGGCAACGGATCGTCGGCGCGCATGCCCATCGGCGATGCGTTGACGACCACGTCGTACGATGCAGCTTCGACATCGGCAGTGGCTGCCTGTACGGCGCCGCGTTGCATCGCGGCGAGACGCTTGACGAGCGAACCCGTGCGCTCTGCATCGTTGTCGCGCAGGTCGAGCGACGCAACGCCCGCTTTGACGAGCGCCTGGCCGATCGCCGAGCCCGCGCCGCCCGCGCCGATCAGCAGTGCGCGTTTGCCTTGCAGATCGCAGCCTGCATCTTCGAGTGCTGCGACGAAGCCGGTGCCGTCGAACATGCCGCCATGCCAGCCGCCATCGTCTGTGCGCCGCAGCGTGTTCACCGCGCCGAGAAACGCAGCTTCTTCCGATAGCGTCGAACAGAAGGCGGCCGCGCTGAACTTGTGCGGCACGGTGATGATCACGCCATCGACATTACGCATCGGCGCGACGCCGGCGAAGAACGCCGCGAGATCGTCCGGTGCGACATGCGCGGGAACCACGAGCGCGTCACGCCCTGCTTCACGCAGTGCAGCCGTTACGCCTTTGGGGGAGCGCACCTGTGCAATCGGATCGCCGACAATGAAGTACACGCGCGTCGCGCCGCTGAGTCCCTCGTCGAGCGATACGGCGACATGGGTTGCAGTTGCTTGGGTCATGCTGTTTTTACCTCCAGAGTAGAACGGGCATCGTCATGCACGATGCCGAGAAGTTTGGCCTGCGTCGCGCTGTCCCGAGCGAGCGCGTCGGCCGTGTTTTCATAAGCGATGAGGCCATTGACGAGCACATACACGCGGTCCGCGATGGGCAACACCATATCTGCCTGATGTTCGACGATCACCACACTTGCGCGCTCGCGCAGCTTCACGACCGCGTCGAGCACTTCCTGCACGACGGCAGGCGCGAGGCCTTCAAACGGTTCGTCTAGCAAGATCGCTTTCGCGGGCGCCATCAACGCGCGGGCGATCGCCACCATTTGACGCTCCCCGCCCGAAAGATGCTCGGCACGGACGTCCTTGCGATTCGCGAGTCGCGGAAAGAGCGCATACATCTCGTCGACGCTCGCGCCGCCCTTGCGCGCTGCGAGCCGCAGGTTTTCGTAGACGTTCAGGTTCGGAAAGAGGCGGCGGCCTTCGGGCACCATCGCGAGGCCGAGCCGGTTGATCTCGTGCATCGGCCGGGCGGTGATGTCGTGTCCGTCGAACGTGATCGTGCCTGCGCTGATCTGTGCAACGCCCGTTGCCGCGCGCAGCGCCGTCGTCTTGCCGACGCCGTTGCGGCCGAGAATTGCAATCACTTCCCCTTCGTGCAACGTGAGATCGACGCCGTCGAGAATCGTGTTGCCCGCATAACCCGCCTTCACGTTTTGCATTTGAAGAAGCACGCGGCTGTTCGCCGATGCGTCGCGCTTGTGCGCAACGCGTTCCGCGAGGCGTGCATCGACGGGACGCTGGCCTTTTGCGTGACCCATGTACGCTTCGATGACTTCGGGATGCGCAGCCACATCGGCCGGCGAACCGTCTGCGATCAGGTGACCGCGATGCAGCACGCTGACGCGATCGGAGATTGTCAGCACGCGGTCGATGTCGTGCTCGATCAGCAGCACCGCGTGATGATTAGCGAGTTCACGCACGATACGCGCGACGATTGCGCGATCCGCTTCGGCGAGACCCGCGAGCGGCTCGTCGAGCAGCAGCAGGCGGGCTTGCGTCGCGAGCGAGAGCGCGATTTCAAGCAGACGCTGTTCGCCGTGCGAGAGGCTTTCGCACGATGCCGCTGCGCGACCGACAAGACCGACCGCCGACAGCAGCGACCACGTCTGCGCATTCTGTTTGTCGAGCGTATGCGCGTCGCGCCACAAGCCGAGCCGCTCACGCTGCGCCGCCTGCACGGCAACGCGCACGTTCTCGAACACGGTGAGATTGCGGAACACGCTGAGAATCTGGAACGAGCGGCTCATGCCAAGCCGCACGCGACGGAACATCGCGAGTCGCGTCACGTCCTTGCCGTCGAACGTGATGGTGCCCGACGATGGCGGCAGCACGCCCGTCAGCATGTTGAAGAACGTCGTCTTACCCGCGCCGTTCGGGCCGATGAAGCTGTGCAGCTTGTACGGATACACGTCGAGATCGATGTTGTCGGCGGTCACGAGTGAGCCGAACTGCTTCGACAGCCCGCGCACGCTGAGAATCGGCGTGTCTGGATTCATGTCGATGCGGCTCGCGCGGTACGGCGCGATCACTTCGGGGCGAGCGGGAATGGTGTCGCGCACGAGCGTCCAGCGCGGCCGGCGCAACAGGCGTTGCGCGAGACCCTGAATGCCTTCGGGCGAGAAGAACGCGAACGCGATGATGATCGGCGCGAACATCAGCCACCAGTGCTCCGTCAGGCTGCTCAGTTTGTCTTCGAGCAGGATAAATGCAATCGCGCCCCACAGCGGGCCGAGAAACTGATGCACACCGCCTAGCACCGTCATCAGCAGGCTGTCACCCGCGTGTTCCCAACTGAGGTTGTTCGCGTACGCGCCTTGCAGCATCAGACACAGCAGACCGCCCGCATAACCGATCACAGCCGCCGAGATCACGAACGCATACAGCTTCAGGCGATACGTGTCATAGCCGAGACTGGCGGCACGCTGCTCGTTGTCGCGCAGCGCCTGCAACGCACGCCCGAACGGCGCGTGCACCAGACGCCACAAGCCATACGCTACGGCGACCACCGTGATACACGCGAACACATGAAAGCCCGTGGTCGTCGCGAAGGTCGGGCGCGGCACGTTTTGCAGACCGTTCTCGCCGCCCGTCACGTCGGTCCATTTGAACGCGATTTCAAACGCGATCTGCGAACAGGCGAGCGTGAGCAACGAGAAGTACAAGCCGCGTCGCTTGAGCACGATCGCGCCGATCAATGCGGCCATCACGGCAGTGACAATCACGCTCGCCGCGAGCGCAACGATTTCATTGCCGATCATGCGTTGCAGCGAGATTGCAACCAGATACGTCGACGTGCCGAAGAACACCGATGCACCGAACGGCACGAGACCCGTATAGGCGACGAGCAGATTCACCCCCATGCCGTAGAGCGTGTAGATGGCTATCTGCGTCGCACGTTCGAGCGGCGTGCCGCTTGCCGTCAGCGCGATCGAAACGATGATGAGGCACGCGCTCAGCAGCGCGACGGGGTGCCGGGTCAAGAGTTTCACATTCATTCGAAGCGCTCCCAGCGTTCGCCGAACAGCCCGCGCGGACGCACGAGCAACACGATCGCCATCAGGACATACATCGCCACCGACGACCCCTCAGGAAAGAACTGTACGGCCAGCGACGTCACCACGCCGACCAGCAGGCCCGCGACGACGGCACCCGCAAACGATCCCAGACCGCCGATCGTCACAATCACGAAGGCGGGCATCACGGCGGCCGTCGCCATGCTGGGCGTAACGGTCAGAAGCGGTGCGGCGAGCACGCCCGCTGCGCCCGCGAGCAATGCGCCGAGGCCGAATGCACCCGTCAGCACGCGTGGCAGATCGATGCCGAGCAGACCCACCATCTCGGGATCGCGACTGCCGGCGCGCAAGATGCGTCCGTAAGGCGTGAACTTCATGAACCACCACAACGCGAGCAGAATCGCGACCGTCGCGGCAAGAACGAACAGCCGGTACTTCGTGATCAACAGCGGCCCATAGACGAGAAAACCGCTGAGGGCAGCGGGTGGGCTGAACGGCAAACCGCCCGCGCCCCACACGAGGCGAATCAGCGCGGTGAGCAGCAGCGACAACGCGAACGTCACGATCAACCCGAGCAAGGGTTCCTTGCCGTACAGCCTCCGGATGAAAATCACTTCGATCAGCATGCCCGCAAGCGCCACGAGAATCGGCGCGACGATCACGGCAGCCCAGCCGAACTGCATCGACAGCGCAATGGCGAAGTACGCGCCAAGCGCGAACAACGCGCCGTGCGCGAAGTTGACGATGCCAAGCAGTCCGCAAATGATCGACAGACCGATCGCGAGCAACACGTAGAGGAACCCCAGCACCAACCCGTTGGCGATCTGGGACAACACCATTTCTGCCATGCCTGTACTCCAGGTGAATGCAGATAAACGCAGGACACTTCGGGAGCGAATGGTCGTTGCGTGCAGTTCACGAACCCGACCATTCGATACGCGTTATCGCGCGGCCATCGTGCAGCCGATCTCCTGTTTCGAGCCATACAGCGCGTCGAGTTCGGCGGGGTTTTGCGGAACAGCCGATACCTGGTTCAGCCAGTCCCACTTGTCGGTGATGTGGTCTTTCACCTTGAAGACCGTCCAGCGGCGCAGCATCTGGTGATCCCACGGGCGGAAATACGCGGGTCCGCTGCTGTCACCGAATTGCACCGTCTCCAGGCTCTGCACGATGTCCGGTCCCGATGTGCTCTTCGCCTGGTTGACGCCGGCGAGCAGTGCGCGCGTCGTGAACCAGCCGATCCACGCCTTGTCGGCGGGCGGCTTGCCGTACTTCGCCGTGTATTTTTTGATGAACGCGAGTTCTTCCGGCGAGTGGCCCGGCGAGCTGTAGTGCCACGGCTTGCCGTAGTAGCCGGTGGCTGCATCGACGTTGATCGACCACAAATCCGAGTCGCCGATGATCGGGCACGCCACTGGAATCTTGTCCTTCATTCCCATTTCGGCGTACTGCTTCAGGAAGGTCGACAGATCGCCGCCCGGCAGGCCGAGCATCACCACATCGGGCTTCGACTGGCGGATCTTCAGGATGAACGAGCTGAAGTCGGTGGTGTTGAGCGGCGTGACATCGGCGCCCGTGATCGTGCCGCCCGATTGCTTCAGCAGGTCGGACATCGAGCGCTGGATGTCCTGCCCATACGCGTAGTTCGCCACGAGGAAGTGCCACTTCTTGCCGATCGCGAGCAGCGACGGCGCCAGCGCGCGGCACGTGACGGGCGTGGGGCTCAGCACGCGGAACGTGTAGGGGTTGCAACTGCGACCCGTCAGTTCGCGCGCCGCGGCGTTCGGCGCGATATACGGCGTCTTCGTGCGGTTCGCGACGGACGACATTGCCAGCGACGTGCCGCTATTCGTGCCGCCAATCACAGCAATGACCTTGTCCTGCTCGATCAGCTTCTGCATGTTCTGCTGTGCAGACTGCGGATTCGGCTCGTCGTACCAGACGAGATCCACGCGGCGGCCGCGCGCCTGGTTGTTCGCATCGTCGAGCGCCATCTTCACGCCGTTCGCGATCACTTCGCCCTGTTCGGTCCACACGCCTTGCTTGGCCATCAAAAGGCCCAGCTTCAGCGGCTGTTCGCCTTGCGCGCGCACGATCGCGGGCGCGGCCAGCACGGCCGCGCCGCTCGCGAGCGTCTTGCCCGCCGTGGCGAGCCACGTGCGCCGCGTCATGCCCATGCCTTGCGCTTGCTGAGTGCTGGATTGTTTGTGTTCGTCATTCATGTCTCTCTCTGCTCCTTGTCCGTATCCGTTCGCAAACTGTCGACGACAAAAACTTTTTGGTGAACTGTAGTTTGGATTGGAATAGTATTCAACAATCAAAGTGTATTTCATAAAATCCGGGTATTCACCTGGAAGTCTTCAAACGCGGTCAACCCGAGGAGGTAAAGGACATGGCACGGAGACGTTTGGTGGTGATCGGCGCGGGCGCGATCGGGCGCATGCATGTGGAGCGGGCGCGGCTGCACCCGCACGTGGAGGTGGTCGCGATTGCGGACCCGTCGCCGGCCGCGCGCGAATTCGCTCAACAGCAAGGGCTTCGCTGGTTTGCCGACTACACGCCGATGCTCGACGAAGCGCGCCCCGAAGGCGCGATCGTCGCGACACCGAATGCGACGCACGTCGAGGTGGGACTTGCGTGTATCGCGCGCGGGATTCCGGCGCTGATCGAAAAGCCCGTTGCCGACGATGTGGATGCTGCGCAGCAGCTGAGCCGCGCAGCCGATGAGGCGAAGGTGCCGCTACTGGTTGGGCACCATCGTCGGCACAATCCGATCCTGCGGCGCGCCAGGGAAATCATCGCGTCCGGGCGGCTGGGCAAGCCTGTCACTGCGAATGCGCTCGCGACTTTCTACAAACCGGACGCCTACTTCCATGTGGAGTGGCGGCGCCGCGCGGGCGGCGGGCCCGTGCTGATCAACCTGATCCACGACATCGACATCATGCGGTTCCTGCTTGGCGAGATCGTCGAGGTGCTGGCGTTGACGTCTAATGCGGTGCGCGGCTTCGAAGTGGAGGATACGGCTGCCGTGTTGCTGCGCTTCGAGAGCGGCGCGCTTGGCACGCTCGCCGTGTCGGACTGCGCATCTGCGCCCTGGAACTGGGATCTGGCCGCAGGTGAAGCGGCGCACTATCCGCGCCAGCAAGTGAACACGCATTTCCTGATCGGCACCAATGCGTCGCTCGCGCTGCCGCAACTCGATGTGTGGGAGTACCGGTCGCGCAAAGGCTGGCACGAGCCGTTGACCGTCGAGCGCAGTACGCCGCACAGCGCCGATCCGTATCACGAGCAGTTGCGCCACTTCGCTGGCGTCATCGCAGGTGAAGAAGCGCCGCTGTGTTCCGCTGACGACGCCGCGCGCACGCT
>BBSL01000194.1 GCA_001319865.1 Burkholderia sp. E7m39
CTGTGGCGTCGTGCGCGCCGGTCGCACCGGCGCGCTGAGGTCGCGATCTCGTCAGTGGTGCGTCGCCAGTGCGTGACGGTAGAACGCTACAGTCTGCCGCAAGCCTGCTTCGAGCGAGGTCTGCGGCAGGTTCGGCAACAGACGCTCCAAAGCGGGATCGCGCGGAAATGCAGTCGCGATGGGTAGCGCCGCGCCCGCTGCAACGATGCGCGCGTCCGGCACGATCGTGCCGATCGTGTCGATCACCGTCCGCACGGAAGCGATTTCGCCTGCGAGCGTGAACGCGTGTGCACCTTCCACGTCGCGTAACAACGCGGCTTCGTATGCGGCCGCGACATCGTCGGCGTAGATGAAACCTGTCGAACCTGTGAATGGCATCGTGTAGTGCTCGCCAAGCGCTGCGGCGCGGCACGCGAGGCTCGGGCCGGCGCTCGATCCTGTCTCGCGTCCCGCGCCATAGACGACCAGCGGCCGAAAGCCGACGCTCGCGATGCCGTGGTCGTTCCAGTACGCGCGCGCCGAGCCTTCGCACGCAAGTTTGAACGCGCCGTAGTGCGTTTCCGGATGCGGCGTTGCGCCATCGTCGGGACCGAAGACGCCGGCGCTGCTGGCGTACAGCACGCGTTGCAAACCCGCGGCGCGCGCTGCGTCGAAGACATTCAGCGTGCCGATCAGGTTGATCTGCGCGCCGCGCACCGGGTTGGCGGCGCAATCCGGCGTCAGGATGCCCGCCAGATGAATGACGGCGTCGCAGCCGTCCAGTGCGCGCGCAACATCGGCGGCTTGCGCGATATCGCCTGTACGCCATTGGACGGTATCCGCCTGATCTGCGGCGAGCGCGTGCAGTAATTGCGCTTTCGCCTGCAGATCGAACGCGACGCATTCGATGCCATGTGCAAGCAGCCGCCGCATGATCCACGCCCCCAGAAAACCGCTGCCGCCTGTCACCAGTACTCGCATGTCGCTCCTCCTTGTCGCCACAAAAACTTTGCAAGATCGCATTTAATGGAATAGTATTCCACAAAGAAAGTTAGTTCCATATTTTTCGGCAGGCGGAAGCGAAGATGAAACGTGAACCGATACTCGAATGCGATGTGCTGGTGCTGGGTTCCGGCGCGGGCGGTCTGTCGGCGGCCGTGACGGGGGCGGCGAAGGGCTTGCGCGTGATGGTCGCGGAAAAGGAAGGCGTGTTTGGCGGCACGACCGCGTGGTCGGGCGGCTGGATGTGGATTCCGCGCAATCCGCTGGCGACGCGCGCGGGCATCCGCGAAGACATCGAGGTGCCGCGCACGTATCTGAAGAGCGAACTCGGCGCGCAGTTCGATGCCGACAAGGCGAATGCCTTGCTGGAGCGCGGGCCAGAAATGATCGAATTCTTCGAGCGAAACACGGCGATGCGTTTCATCGACGGCAATCGCATTCCCGATTTTCACACCACGCCAGGCGCGGCGACGGGCGGTCGTTCGGTATGTGCGATGCCGTTCGACGGCAAGGAACTCGGTCCGTTGATCGACAAGCTGCGCGAGCCGCTGTCGGTGATGACGATCAAGGGCATGGCGCTGGCCTCGGGTCAGGATCTCGCGCACTTCTATCGCGCGACGCGCTCCGTGAAGTCCGCGCTTTACGTGACGCGGCGGCTCGCTGCATTCGCGTGGCAAAAGCTGCGCCATGGGCGCTCGATGCATCTCGTCAATGGCAATGCGCTGGTTGCCCGGCTGTTGAAATCCGCAGCGGATCGCAACGTCGACTTGCGTACGCGGGCGAAGGCAATCTGCCTGCTGCGCGACGATGCGCGCGTGACGGGTGCCCGTGTCGAGATCGAGGGCGTGGTGCACGAGGTGCGTGCGTCGCGTGGCGTGGTGCTGGCATGCGGCGGCTTTCCGCACGATGTCGCGCGGCGCGCCAGCACGTTTGCCTACACGCCTTCGGGGAAGGAACATTGGTCGGCTGCGCCACGCTCGAATACGGGCGACGGCATTCGGCTCGGAGAATCGATCGGCGGGCATTTCAATGACTCACTCGATGCCCCCGCCGCGTGGGCGCCCGTGTCGCTCGTGCCGGGACGCGGCGGCGACGTGGCGTTTGCGCATCTGATCGAGCGCGCGAAGCCGGGTGTGATCGCCGTCACGCACGCCGGACAGCGCTTCGTCAATGAGGCGTCGTCGTATCACGACTTCATTTCCGCTTTGCTCGGCACGACGCCGCGCGGCGAAGAGGTGTGCGCGTGGCTGATCTGCGATCATCGTTTTCAGCGCCGCTATGGGCTCGGCTTTTCGAAGCCTTTTCCGTTTCCTGTTTCGAGCTATGTGAATTCAGGTTATCTGAAACGTGGCGCAACGCTCGCTGAACTCGCCAGGGTGTGCGGCATCGACGCACAGGGACTCGAGAATACGATCAGCGCGTACAACACCTATGCGAAAGACGGCTTCGATCCGCAGTTCCACAAAGGCTCGACGCCATACAACCGCGTGCAGGGCGACGAAACGCACGGGCCAAATCCCTGTCTCGCGCCAATCCAAAGCGGGCCGTTCTACGCGGTCAAGCTGTTGCCGGGCAGCCTGGGCACCTTCGCGGGCCTTGCCACCGATGCCAATGCCCGCGTGCTCGACCGCAACGATCACGCGATTCCCGGCCTCTACGCAGTCGGCAACGACAGCGCGAGCATGATGGGCGGCTGCTATCCGAGCGGCGGCATCACGCTCGGCCCGGCGATGACCTTCGGCTATCTCGCGGGACTTTCTCTCGCCGGTACGGCGCATCTTCCGATGCGCACCGGTTCTTCCAGTTCACATCAAGGATCAATGCAATGACCCTGTATGACACAGTCACACTCACGGTGAAAATCGGCACGAACGCGCAGGTTTTCGAAAGCATCAAGGCGAGTGGCAACCAGCCGGGCTCGACGCTGCTCGGCTGCTGGTATTCGGATATCGGCGCGCTCGGCAAGGTAATGGTGCTGCGCGGCTTCGAGTCGGAGGCGGCGCTCGTGAATGAGCGCAAGCGTCTGCTGCTCGAAGGCAATCCGTTTGGTTGCGGCGAGTTCGTCGTGGACGTGCAGGTGGAGAGCTACGCGCTCTTCCCGTTTCTGCCGCCTATCGAACCGGCTGTGCACGGCGGCATCTACGAGATGCGTGTCTATGGCACGAAGCTCGCAAGTTTGCAACACACCATCGACGCCTGGGAACATGCCGTGCCCGAGCGCACGCAGCGCTCGCCGCTGATCGGCGCGATGTATTCGCTCGATGGCACGGTGCCGCGTTTTCTGAACATCTGGCCGTATGCCAGCGTCGATGAGCGCTCGCGTATTCGCGCAGAAGCGGTGAAAGACGGCATCTGGCCGCCGAAGGGCGGACCCGCGCACCTGACGACGATGGAATCGACGATCTACGTGCCCGCGCCGTTTTCGCCGTTGCGCTGAACGGCGTGAGTGAGACAGGTTACGAACTGGATAAAGGAGGCATGATGACTCAGGCTCATGCGCGCGCGCTGTCGCTGTCGGCGCTGACCGTGCTGGAACTGACGCCGCCGCGGATGGTGCAATGCGCGGCCGATGCAGGCTATGACTTCGTCGGCTTGCGCCTGCTGCCCGCGACCGATCACGAAGTGCGGCATGAAATCGTCGGCGATACGGCGCTCAAGCGGGAGACGCTCGCGGTGTTGAAGGGCACGGGCATGCGCGTGCTCGATGTCGAGATCATGCGGCTCAAGCCGGATACCGACGTGACGTCGTACAAGCCGATGCTCGAAACAGCCGCAGAACTCGGCGCGCGCTTTGCGCTCGTGGCCGGCAACGATCCGGACGAAGCGCGCACGGCGGATCGTCTTGCGCAGTTGTGCGATATCGCCGCGCCGCTCGGCATCACGCCTTCGCTCGAACCGATGCCGTGGACAGAGGTGAAGAACATCGCGCAGGGCGCGCGTATTGTCGCAGCGAGTGGCAAGCGCGACACGGGTCTCATCATCGATCCGATTCACTTCGATCGTGCAGCTGATTCGCTCGATGCATTGCGCGCGTTGCCGCGCGATTACTTCGGCTATGTGCAGTTCTGCGACGCACCCGCCGAACGGCCGACCGATCTCGATACGCTGCTGTATCAGGCGCGTTGCGAACGGATGATTCCGGGCGAGGGCGGTCTCGATCTGGCTGGCCTTCTGCGCGCGTTGCCGGACCACTTGCCCGTGAGCGTCGAAGTGCCGACGCAGCGTTGGGCTGAGACCACGCGTGCCGTCGATCGCGCGGGACGTTTGCTGGACGCAACGCGCGCCGTGATCGAACAGGCCTACGCGACAACGACCTGATCGGCAGCACGCCAATGTAACGTCTGGCCTTTTACCGTCGCCGTGCAAAGAGCGGCGGCGCGCGGCCGGCATCTTTCTGAACGAAACACATAACAAGAACAAATCATCCGGAGACACTCGATGACCTTCTCGCAGGCGGCCAAACGGTCCGCTCAAGGAACGGCCGCGCGCGCCGAACGCGTGCTCGACGTTCAACAATTCCTCGACGATCAGCCAATCGGACGCTTCCAGCTTCTCGTGCTGCTGATGTGCATGCTGATCGTGGTGCTCGACGGACTCGATACGGTGATGATCGGCTTCATCGCGCCGTCGCTGTCCACTGCATGGGCGATACCGCGCGATGCACTCGGTCCCGTGATGAGCGGCGGCCTGCTCGGCCTCGCGTTCGGCGCGCTCGGCGCCGGACCGATGTCGGATCGCTTCGGCCGCAAGACCGTGATGACGGCCGCCGTGCTTTTCTTCGGGGTATGGAGTCTCGCATCGGCGTTCGCGACGGATGTCGCGTCGTTGACGGTGCTGCGTTTTCTGACAGGTATCGGCCTCGGCGCATCAATGCCGAATGCCGCGACGCTGATGGCCGAATATGCGCCGCCGCATCGCCGTTCGTTGATGGTGACGATCGTGTTTTGCGGCTTCACGTTCGGCGCGGCGGGCGGCGGCTTTGTCAGCGCATGGCTGATAACCGCGTACGGCTGGCATTCGGTGCTGCTGCTCGGCGGCGTGCTTCCCATTCTGTATGTGCCCGTGCTGATCAAATGGCTGCCGGAATCGGCGCGCTATCTGGCATTGAAAGAGAACCGCCGCATGCGTCTAGTCGGCGTGCTCAATCGTCTGGAGCCTGGTGCTGCCGACGGCGCCACGCGCTTCATCTCGCACGAACCGGAGCGCGCGGAACGCAGCCCCGTGCGCGCGATTCTTTCACGCGATCATGCGTTCGGCACCGTGATGCTGTGGATCTGCTATTTCGCCGGTTTGCTCACCGTGTATCTGCTCGGCAACTGGTTGCCGACGCTGATTCGCGGAATCGGCTTCACGCTCGCCGAGGCGGCCGTGGTCGGCGCGCTGTTCCAGGCGGGCGGCACGATCGGCTCGGTGCTGATCGGCTGGCAGATGGATCGCTTCAATTCGCATCGGGCGCTGGGGTTGACCGTGTTCGCCGGTGGCGTGCTGGCCTGGTACATGGGGTCGTCGGCGCACACGTTCAGCACGATCTGCGTGCTCGCGTTCGGCATGGGTTATTGCATGAACGGTTCGAATACGGGTTTTTGCGCGCTCGCGGCGGGCTCGTATCCGACGTTCATGCGCGCGACGGGCACGAGCTGGATGCTGGGCGTCGGCCGATTTGGCGGGATTGCGGGCGCGATGCTCGGCGCGTCGATGCTGCACGCGAACTGGCGTTTCGGCGAAGTGTTCATGGCGTTGGCGGTGCCTGCCGCGGTCGGCGCAGCGGGCGTATTGCTGAAGGGCGCGCGGCACAAAGGGCCATTTGCGCAGGTCAGTGTGAGCGCGGGGCACTGACGAGGAGCGGTCCCTCGGTTGGGGACATACGAAACTGCTTGAATTCCACTATGGAATCGTGTTCTCATTGCACAATGCAATGTGGATGAGAGTGAAATATGGCAGGCAATCTGGAGCGGGCGCTGGCGGTGCTCGAACTGTTGGCGAAGAACGGCGGCCGCATGACGCTTGCGACCATCGCCGATACGCTGAACATTCCGCGCAGCGGCACGCACCGTCTGCTGTCGATGCTGATCGACGAAGGTTTCGTGCGCCAGGACCAGGATCACGGCGAATACACGCTTGCGCTGAAGCTGGTGTCGCTGGGGTTGATCTATCTGTCGACGAGCGGCGTGGCCGATATCTCGCAGCCGGTGCTCGACCGGCTTGCGGAAAGCTCGGGTGAGCTGGCGCGCCTTGGCGTGGTCGAGGAGGATCACATCACGTTTGTCGGCAAGGCGCAGGGCGCAAAGTCGGGCTTGCGATACGACCCGGACATGGGCAGCCAGCCACCGCTGCATTGCACGGCGAGCGGACAGGCGTGGCTGTCGACGCTCTCAGACGAACGTGCTATCGAACTGGTGTCGAAGCAGGGTGGACTCGGTCCGAAATCGGCCAACGCGCCGCGTGCGCCGAAGACCATCCAGCAGTTCCTGAAGGACCTGAACGGCGCACGGCAACGCGGCTACGGGGTGGCGATCGAAACGTACGAGGCGGGGATGACCTCGATTGCCGCGCCTGTGCGCAATCCGGTGACCAATGAGGTCGTAGGTGTAGTGAGTCTAGCGGGGCCGACGAGCCGGCTGCCGGAGTCGCGTCTGAAAGAACTCGCGCCATCGCTGTTGAGTGCTGCGGCCGATATGGGCGCAGCGACGCTCAGTTCACCGCTTTTCAAGCCAGCAGGAACGGTTGGCGGGACGCCGGAGGCGAAGAGGCCGAGGCGGGCGAAGGCTAACGCTTAAGTCGCGCGCAGATAGTCACAGCTTGATAGCGAATACGTCGTTTCAGTATCCGCTAGGGACCAACGGCACGTCGACCCGAGGGAAGGGTTCGGTCCGGCAGCGGTCGACGAAATCGGTGAGCAAACAGGACTTCCACCTGCTTGCGATCCTTGCGCGACTGCCAGCATGGCGGTGTTTTCGCAATGGCCCTTGCCTTCTCGCGTGCAGAATGGTCCTGGTCGAGTCGACCTTCTGTGTGCGGTATGCGGCGTGGCTTCGACATCCATGATGATTCCCGCAGGAAGGTCAATCGGGTAGTCGGTCGTGCCGGGCCACCGGGTGCTGCGGTCCAACGTGCGGCCGGATCGGTCGGCGAAATATTCTTTGGCTGTGTGGCAGGTTCCTGCAATGTTCTACCACCTGAGCATCAGTGTCGCTCTCATCGAGCGTCGCCAGATACTCGCGCACCGCACGGCTCGGCGTTTCGCCGCGACTGCAGTCGATTGTCTCAGTCCCCGCGATGCCACGGGTGCGATTAGCGTCGGCCTTGATGACGCTGGCGTCGATCGCGAATCCTCCACCGCCTACGAGTCCGCATTCGCCCGCGCATGGCATAAAGAGTCGGAGCTGACCTGAAAAGAACGTTGTGGTTGGATACTTACCCGTGGCAGTGCCATTCACATGCGAATCGCCGTGTGCATGTGCGCATGCCCAGTCGCCGGAGCCGCTGGACATGCGCAATGCACCCTGGATGCTGGCGTAGCCGTGCCGCCCTTGAACAGTTATGGTGAGGCCCTCACGGGCACGTTGTCGATCACTGGCAGGAGAGCACGACGAGGCCGTTGACGTCGCCTGTGTTGGGCAGATGCGCGCCGTACGCAACGGCGAGCAGAGGCTTCGTGATGTCGTTGCCCATCGGTTGCGACGCGGTCGTGACGCCGCCGCCCATGGACGTTCCCGCAGCCATGGCACTTGCCTTCGTGATGGTCGCCGCAGTATCCGAGCCGATCGTGACCGTTGCGTTGAAATTCACGAGGCTCAGCGTCGACAGATCGAGCGTTGCCGTTGCGGACACGAGCGAACCTGGCGCGACGCTGCCCGTCGCGGAGGAGGGCGAGGTTGCCATCAGGTTGGTACAGGAAAGGGTACCCGCGCTCGGTGCCAGCTTGAGCGGCGAGCCTACTGCGTAATGTGCACCCTGATTCGCCGTGTAGTTTCCGCCGCTCGAGTCCGAACCGTGCGTCCACCGGCCGATGGCGACGTAGCCGCCCGCGCCGTTGACATCGGCGATCGTGCTGTGCTTCGTCAGCGAGATGGCGGGCCCAGTGGTGGCGGAGAGGGTCGTGAACGCTCCGCCATAGTTCGCCTGCTGCACCTGGCTGGCCAAAGGGGCATTCGCTGCGTTGAACATGGACCCCGAGACGCCATTTCCCGTCAGCGTGTCGGGTATGAACACGGCCGCGACCATTCCGTTCACGCCCGCAATCGTCGGTGCCGAGCCTTGATAGATCCAGTCGCCGACTGCGGGTGTCTGAGGTGGGGGGGGCGTCTGCGTTGCGGCCGACGATCCCGTTGAGCTGCCACCGCCGCCACAAGCAGCCAGCATGAGGGCAGCAACCGCGATAAAAATACCCGTGTATTTCTTGTTCATTCCAAGTCTTCCGTTGATATTGTGGTTTGCGGCGCACCTGCGTATGGCAGGTTCCTCGGCGCACGCATCACCTATTACGGAATATCTGGTAAGAAATTTAGAGGCATTCCGATTTTATGCGCGTTGGGTTGGAGCGGAGTGACGCGATGTGATATTGGGAAAAGAGATACGTATCTCCTTCGGATCGGCGCTGCGCGAAGCGCGAATTACGGTGTTTTATGATGCCGCCTTACCTTGAGTCATAACATGCCGGTATCAGGCGAACTGAAGAGGCGACATTCGAGAAGGCTTCACGTGCAGCGCGCATTCATGCCCTCTCGATAGCTGCGGCCACTGCATCGGGCAGTGGTCGAACTGCCGTCATCCGCGTACGGTTAGAAGTGATCGTCCCGGGTTGATGACGACGCGTCGAGGCCGCGCATTCCCCGGGAAAAAGCGTGGCGATCAGGGTGATTAACCATTCAATTTATTTTCAATAATTTTTCTCTATCATGCCAGTCGCGGATTGGGACTGATTTAACGATTCGCGCAAATATGACCATTTAACAATTAACAATTCCATTCTAATTTACCGTTAAAAGAAATATTCCTAAAGTTTTGGTAAGCGATTGCCGACAACGGGAAGCGTGATCTGGCCCAAGAAATCTCTCCGAGGTTACGACGGTCAAGACACTTGCCCGGATGAGCGCGTGGGGCGTTTCATAGCCATCAGATTGGTGATCTCATGCAGATCGCCTGCGGATGTGATTGGAACAGTCAACCACTTGCCGTCAGGGTAAGCTCGGGCGTCATCATAGAGCTTGACCAACCGCGGGCTCCACGAGTAACGCCGCTCTTCAAATTTGTCGCGCTCAGTTCGCCCCAGGACCACCAGAACTGAAAGCTGCCTGTACGCTGGCAGCAGTGTGCACAAGGCCTTGGTCTTCTTGTAGCGTAGTGACCAACCGCGCTTCTTACCACCGTAAAGCCAATCTGGCTCGAAGACACCGGGGTATGACGCATCGACCCAGCTACGCAACTCGCCCCAATGTTTGAACGCCTCAGCTCCCAACCAGTCACAGACAGCTCGCTCGTCCGGCGGTGAAGACTTGTCAGCGATCCTGTCGCCGATCTCGTTGCAATGGGTCACTTTGTTTCCCTCCTCGTATTCATCCGTTCAACTTTTGGTCCGGGTGACTGCTTGTTCCGTGGCTCGCACCTCGTATCTCGTCATATCCCTGTTTCTAATGTCTTGCCGTCTGTCAGGCTCACGACTTACCAACGCCTGGCCTGGTAGCTTGAATAGATGTGAGGAGCAGTGAGAGCGACGCGGCCAGCAGAACGACATCCTTGAGAAGAAACTGGCCGGGCAAGGCTGAAATTGCTGGAAATCCGCCCGCTGTAGCTTCAGCGACCCCGGGCGTGCTCAAGAAGAACGTGAGCGTGATCAGATAGGTCGCGGCCGACATCGCTGCTCCCAATGCGGAGAAAATTGGCTGGAACGCACCGATGGTCAAAGCCGCTGCAGTCGACAGTTCTAACGCGCCTATTGCGTAGCTTGCACCCTGAACTCCCAGCAGGGAGTGCAACCAGCTCATGATGGGGCTGTTTATGATGAAAGGAGCGATGCCGTTGGCTTCGTAGGCGGTGAATTTCATCGCACCGAACCAGATGAAGATAACGACCAGGGCCCATCTGAGCAAGGCTAGACTCGAGAGAGGCCCAGCACTTCGTTCAGCGATTTGAAGACGAAACTGATCGACACGGACGTTCATTTTGATGCTCCATTCAGGTTGTTTGTAAAGTGGTTGGCAGGGTTACTTTTTGCTGCCAGATGTTGCTTTCGAGACTGCACAAGGACCAGTAATAACCAGGTGGCTTCCTTGGGTCTGCGCAACGTGCGTTTCACACCATTACTTTCCGGTACTGAACGAAACCAGAGCGGTCGGCCACGCTGTCATAAAGTCGCATGGCGGTATGGTTTGTTTCGTGTGTCAGCCAATGGACGCGGGACGCTCCGCGGCTTTTTGCATGTGTGCAAACATGCTCGATCAGGGCACGCCCAATGCCGCGGCCGCGTGCATCGGGAGCGACGAACAGGTCCTGGAGATAGCAATCGTCGTCCGTCGCCCATGTGGATCGATGATAGAAAGCGTGGACCAACCCGGCGGCGTGATCGCCCACCATCGCAAGTGCGGCATGCATCGGCTGAACCGGGTCCAGTAACCGCGCCCATGTCTCACTCGTGACCGATTCGGGGATACTCACTTCGTAGAACCGCTGATACCCCTTCCACAGGGGAAGCCAAACATCAAAATCTTTTTCTTCGATCGTTTTGATCTCTACCGATAGCATAGACTTCTCCGGAGATTCGGATTGACACAGACCGACGGTACCGGCTTTGAGGCTTGCTGCGCACCGCTCGCCTATTCGCCGATGAATTTCACACCGTACTTGTGGTAGTACGTGTTCCTGATCTCCTCCGGACTTCGAGCGGGTTTGGCGAACAAATGCGCCGGCGACAGTAATGGCGTGATAGATATGGGTTCAATTCGGACGACATGATCGACCGGGTACTCCGGCCCATTCGTTGCGCGAACCCAATCAGCGATCATCAGAAACTCGTCACCGCGCTGTGCGAGCACCAACGCGTGGCCTTTGAATCGATAGCCGCGCCTTTGAAATATGTCGACTACGTTGATCTCGACAGCTGGATTACGCATCAAATTCTGTATCGTCCTGGGCGAAGCGATGTCAGCGAAGTACAGGACACCGTTCCTGACCGTCAAGGACGCCTTGGGCGAAAGGCTGGGCGTCCCGTCCTCGTTGACTGTCGCGACGAACGACAACATTGCCTGCTTGATGATCGCCTCCACGTCGGCGCTGAGTTCAATCACGGACATCCTCCTTGGAAGGTATTGCTTCAAGCTGCGGTGACGACCAGCCCGCGCTGCACTGCCGGACGCGCGAGCCCGCGCTCGAACCAGCGCTGGACATGGGAAAAGCGCTCAAAGCCCACAAGCTCGCGCCCTTCGTAAAATCCGATCAGGTTGCGTACCCAGCCAAGCAGTGAAATATCTGCGATGCTGTAGTCAGCGCCCATCACCCAATCGCGGCCATCGAGTCGTTCATCGAGGACGCCGAGCAGCCGCGCCGATTCTGCTGCATAGCGCGCGAGCGGGCGTTTGTCCTCGTACGCTTTGCCAGCGAATTTGTTGAAGAAACCGACCTGACCGAACATGGGCCCGACACCGCTCATCTGCCACATCAGCCACTGAATTGTCTCGTAGCGAGTGTGAGGGATGCGGGGGAGCAGTTGCCCGGACTTCTCTGCTAGATAGATCAGAATCGCTCCCGATTCGAACAATGCAAGCGGCTGTCCTCCCGGACCGTCCGGATCAAAGATTGCAGGAATCTTTCCATTGGGGTTGAGCGAGAGGAATGCCGGATCATGATGCTCGTTCGCCAGGATGTCGATACGATGTGCCTCATAAGCAAGACCCGTTTCCTCGAGCATGATGCCGATCTTCACGCCATTGGGCGTTGGTAGCGAAAAGAGCTGCAGCCGATCGGGATACTGCGCCCGCCAGCGCGTGAAAACTGGATGATCGAGTGTCATGTTTTTTCCTGTTGAGCGGGCCGAGCCAGTGAAAATAGAACTCGGCCGTCTGTTGCGCCAGGCTCCGTGCCTCGCCATCGCCGCCCGGCAAACTGGCAGTGATGTTCCGCAGGGAGGGTGGAGGTATATGCGCTCCCTGCTTGTCGCCCACGGCAGCGGCGGGCCGGTATCAGATCGAGCCGGCCGGCGCAACGGCGGGAAAGTCCTTCTCAGGATCGAACACGTTGTTGAAAAAGTTCGTCAGCGAGTACATGGCTACTAGCGCGACGATCTCCATCACGTTTGCATCTGTATAGCCCGCATCGCGGACAGCCCTCAGATCAGCGTCAGTGACCTGTCCCCGGGCCTCGATCACCTTGCGGGCGAATTGGACAGCCGCGTCCCGCTTCGGATCGCTAGCGTGGCCCTTTCGCGCGAGAATGATTTCATCGGCTGGCAGCTTTGCCATGTGCTCTGCCGTAAAGCTGTGCACCGTCAGGCAGTAGTTGCAGCCGTTCACTTCGGAGACAGCGAGGCCGATGCTGTCTCGCGTCTTCACGTCGAGCGCCTTACTCAGAGAACCGAGCAGAGTAGCCCACGCATTAAACGCGATGGGACTCTGCGCGAAGGCCGCCATCATATTCGGAGTGAAGCCAATGTTTTTGGTAAATGCATCAAGGGTCGCCTTCGAATCTGCCGGCACTTGCGGTCGATTTAAGATAGTAGTCCTTGTCATCATGATCTCTCTAAAGTCACTAGTTAAACTACCTCGGGAAAGCTAATGGCGGAACGATTTCCCGTAGTTTGTAAATTGTCCATGTTCGACGCCGGACAGGTAATTCAGACTAGGGGCAGTTTCCTTGCCTGCCTTTCGCGGGCGCCTGAACGGTCCTCGGGTTGCACGCGGCGGCGATGCCACCTAAACGAACGCCAGCACCTCGGCCACCGGACGGCGTGGCTTCTGCGCCCAGTTTCCCGGACGCTCCGCGCCGATAGACAACAGCATGACGGGTACTTCGTCCTCGGCCAATCCGAACTCGCGGTGTACTGCGTCGGCATCGAAACCGATCATCGGCGTCGAACCGAGGCCTAATGAGCGGGCCGCATAGATCATCGCCGACGCACCGAACGTGGCCGTGCGTACGGCTTCGTCGCGCCGGCGCTGTGGGTATGCCATGTACAGTTCGCGCGCGGGGTTTTCCCATTCCGGCACCATCGCGGCAGGCATCACACCTGCTTCGACGAGCGGAGCAAGGCGCTCGGGTATGACGCTGGTATCGACCAGCTGGCCGCAGACGATGAAGGTAACGGCCGCATCGGTAACGGCGGGTTGGTTCCAGGCAATCGGGCTCAGCCGGGATTTCGCTTCAGGCGTACGTACGGCGATAAAGCGCCAGTTCTGCAGATGGAAGGATGTCGGTGCGGCGGTGCCGATGCGTACGAGCTCGCGGATCTGGTCGTCGCTCAAGGTCGCAGAAGGGTCGTAGTATTTTGAGGCGCTGCGACTCAGAATACATTCGATCACTTCATTGGTCATGCGCGTTCCACTATTCATGGTGCCTCCTTTGGGGATGAAGATAGATTGCGGTACACGATTGGTTTCGTTCCAGGCTTCGTCAGGTGGTGTTGAGCCTCCACTTTAGGCCGGCCTGACAGCTGTTTCGAGACTGGATTTGCTCAATAAAGTATCGAAAAGGATCAAGTCAACGCAGATAGTCGATTCCTCGGTTCAACAAGGGGGACGGACATGTCGTCTCGTCGAGATCCAGGTTCACCTGCCGCAGGTAATTGCGCGCCTCGCGCAACATCGATAGCGTCTCGTCCGGGCATGAAACCTAGTGCGAAACGATAATTTGCGATCCTTACTGGGCATTGCGCGCCAGACGGCGCCATTGCCCCGGCGTCATGCCCATCCTGTCGGAAAACAGACGCCGGAATGACGAAACGGATTGATACCCTACGGATTCGGCGACGGCTTCTGTGGTCATCGTCGGCTTCTTCAACTCGTTTGCGGCCAGGCTCATGCGGATATCGGTCAGGAAGTCGATGGCAGAACGCCCGAGCGTGTCCTGGAAGTGCCGCATGAAGGTCGCGCGTGACATGCTGCACAAACCGGCTAACTCGGGCAGACTCCAGGGGCGCGCGGGCTCGGTGAGCATGGCCGACAGGGCGGGAGCAAGTCGCGGATGGCCGGCCAGCGCCAACAAGCCTGCCGGGGCGTGCCCGGATGTGCTCGCCTCGCGCAGTACGAGAGTGAAAAGCACCGAACTCAGTGCGTTGAGGATCGCGTATCCGCCCATCTTCTCGCCTGTGGACTCGTCGCGCATCAGCCGCACGAAAGCGGCGAGGTGGTTCGGAGCAGCCCCGATTGGCGTTTCGCCATCGGTGTCCATGGTCCGTACCACCAGACTTCTGGGCAGGTAATTGCGGATAAGCCGATCGTGGGGCGGTCTAATGAAAAACCGCCCGCACAACATGTCCAGACGCTCGCCATGGCCGTCATTTTCGCTGACGGTCATTCCGGCAGCGCTCTGGCTTTCGTGGGTTGCCCGAGGCTTGTGCCCACTTCCATCGTGCAGAACATGCGCCGAGCCGTGCGGCAACAGCACGATATCGCCGCCTACCAGTTCCCGCGCCGTCTGCGTGTCAGTGTCCTCGATGATTGCCCGGCCTTTGAGCACCACGTGGTAGGGGATCTCATGCGTCGCGGACTGCGGCCACGCCACGCGCCATGGCGCGCCGTAGATGCAACGCACCTCCGGTCTGCCGGTGACGGTGATCATCTGCAGAAGGTCGCTCAGCCAGTCGACTTGAGTCATAGGACTCCGTTAGGCCTCGCAGGAAAAAATGTGGAGGACCCATCTGGCGACCGCGAGGGCATGCGCATGGCAAACGAATGATTAATGGTCACGTTGTTCCTCCTTCACGATTGGCACCGCCGCCTCTCAGCGCCCCGCACTTTGACCGCCGTCGACGTGCAAGATCTCTCCCGTGATGAACGGCGCGGAATCAAGAAAGAGAATGGCGTCTGCGATATCGCTCGTCTCGCCTATGCGGCCCAGCGGAGAAAAAGCGCCGAGTGCATCATGAGTTTCCGGCGCGTGCATCGGAGATCTGATGATTCCCGGCGCAACGGCATTCACGCGGATACCCTTTGCCGCGTATTCGATCGCGAGCGACTTTGTAGCAGCGTTCAGGCCGCCCTTCGTCAATGCTGCCAATACCGAATATACGCCGGCATACGCAGTGTCGGCGATGCTGGCGGTCACGCTAACCACGTGGCCGGCCGAACGCTTCTCCATTTCTGCAATGGCGCGTTGCGTGACGTAAAAGAAGCCCGCCATATTCACGTGAGCAACGGCAAGGTAGTCTTCGGCGGTGTGTTCGGTGAAAGGCTTCCCGATGTAGATGCCCGCATTGTTCACCAGCGTGTCGATCCGGCCGAATCGGGCGATTCCTTTGGCAATGACGCGCTGCGCCACAGCCGGGTCGCCGATGTCACCAGGAACTGTCAGGACATTCGGGTCGTCCGACGGCTTGATCGCGCGTGATGTCGCGACGACGGAATAATCGCGTTTGCGAAATGCACGGACAATCGCGGCGCCAATCCCTCGCGATGCACCCGTCACGACGACAACCTTTCTTGATGTGCTCATGTTCTCGTATCGTTTAATGTGAGGGATCGTGGAAAAAGCCGGCTACGACGGAAGCGAGAATCATTCGGTGACCATTGATGGGCACATGCGACCCATAGGCGCGCGGGCGGAATATCGAATCCCCGCGGCGTATTGGCTGACCGGACAGGACACAGATGGCAGCCGCGCGCGCAAGGCCAATACTCCAGATCTGACTCTCATAGTGACCGAGACACGGATCGCTCCAGCGGATGCTGATCGTCGATGGCGACAGCTTCTCCACGATGGACAGGGTCATGTATTCGCCCCTCCAGATTACTGGTATTCGTTGTCGCCGATGAGGCTCGGGACGAAGCGGACCATCGTCGGCTCAATCGTTGCGATGAGTGAGCGGCGAAGTTCCGCCGCGCGGGCATCGTCGATGAATGCCGTTGCCTGCAGCGGCAGGTAATGAATTGTATTGAGACCGATGCAACCCAGTGCGGCAGACAGGTAGGGCGTGAGAAAGTCTGGCTGATTGGCACCGTCACCCACGAACACGCCACCTGAAGCGATTCCGACGAACACGGGGCGGTCCCGAAGCATTCCGATCTTGCCGGTTGGTGTCGACTTCATTGTGCGGCCCACACGGAGGATCTGATCGATCCACGCTTTCAGGACGGACGGAACCGTGAAGTTGTTCATAGGTGTACCCATGACTACGAAGTCGGAACGCTCGACTTCGTCGATGAGTTGCTCGGCCAACAGTATTGCGTCGGCGGACCGTCCTGCCGCGGCTAGCGACGCGGGCGTAGCGAGCGCGGCGGCATAGTCGGCGCCTGCATGAGGTATCGGTTCATATCCCAGATCGCGGCGGCTGACGTGCGCGCCGGGTAGCATCGTGAGGAGCTTTTCGACAATGGCCGACGAGAGCTGGCGACTGTGGGAATTCCGTCGCGGACTGCAATCGATGTGCAGGATGTTCATACAATTTTCTCCGACTGACTCACAAGGGCGATAGCCATATCGACATGAAGGGCACTTCGTCGTACGAAACTCCCCGGTGTCATGCTAAAAAGCGGGTCCGAATCGGACGAATACTCATGGCCAGCCATCTCCGCATTGGCATTGCGTTTAAATAAACGCTGGTGCAAATATTCTGTACCATCGATGGTATGACTAGAAGAACCAAGAACACCCATTTTCGTGTGTACCAAGAATATGAACTCAGACTTGCAGATTCGGCTCGACAGGACAGCGAAGCTGTCTTTGACAGAACAGATTCGTGAGAGCATCCGCAGAGCAATCGAGTCGGGCGTGCTTGCGCCTGGCGCCAGGCTGCCCTCGTGGCAGGACCTGGCCGTGCAACTCGGCGTGTCGCGCGGAACAGTTCAAGCGGCATATGAACGTCTGTCCGACGCGCAAATGATTGAGACGTTCGGCGCAGGCGGCACACGCGTGGCGCCCCGGCCGCTCGTGGCGGCGGCTCAGCTCAAAGCCCCGCGGCCGGGCGCGTTTATGAGGGCGTATGAGGAAATGAACGCTGGGCCGGCGATCTTTCAGCTGGGCATTCCGGCGTTTGAAGGGCTACCGGAAAAGCTTTTTTCGCGGGCCCGCTCGTCCAATCTGTTGAAGACGGGATGTTTGTCGTCGCTGCTCTATCCCGATCCGCGAGGGGAGCTCGAACTGCGCACGGAGATCGCGGGCAATCTTGCCATCTCCAGAAACTTTCACTGCCTTCCCGAGCAGGTGTTCGTTACTTCAGGATATAGCTCCGGCTTAGGCCTGGCGCTGCGGGTGTTAAGTTTGGACGGCAGGAAAGTATGGATGGAAGAGCCTGGTTTCATGGTCACGCGCAAAGGCCTGGAGCTTGCTCGGTTGAATATCGTACCGGTACCGGTGGACGCCGACGGTCTCAACGTTGACTACGGTATCGAGGTGGCCGCGGACGCCGCGCTAGTCGTCTTGACGCCCGGTCAACAGGCTCCGTTGGGTTCGACCTTGTCGTTGAGGCGACGTCTTCAGCTGCTCGAGTGGGCGGCTTCGAGCGACGCCTGGATCATTGAAGATGACTACCTTGGCGAGCTACAACTGCAAGGTAGGCCGGCCCCTGCCATGGCGTCACTGGGCGAGGGAAAGCGGGTCATCCATATCGGTTCTTTTAGCAAGACCGTTAACCCGGCTCTGCGGCTTGGATTCGTCGTGGCGCCGACTGAACTGGCCAACGCATTCTCCGAGGTCGCAGCAACACTTGCTCCCGCGCCATCGCCAGTCATCCAGCTCGCCACGGCTCAATTCATGCGTGACGGCCACTACGTCCGGCGCGTTCGCCGGCTCAAGCGGATCTACGCCGCGCAGCGTGACGCACTGTGCGAGCAGTTGCGTATGCGTGAGGCGGAGTGGGTTAATGCCGGCCTGGCGGTACTTCTCCGGCTACCCGAGGGCGCGCCGGATGTGCGGATCGTTCGCGAAGCGATGACCGTTGGCATGGCGCCATCCCCATTGTCCGCCTGGTTCGCGAATCCGGCGTGGACTCGATCCGGCCTTTTGCTCGGCGTCGCTACGGCGCCTGAACAGCACGTTGCTACATCATGTCGTCGTCTGTTCGACATCATTGACCGGTATAGGTGATCCACCACGGCTGGCGCTCCGGGTGATGCACTTCGCCACCTTCGTACACGGTCAAGATCCGCTCCTCATGCATGCGGTGAAACGCCAGTCTTCGGGGCGGTGGTGATGAGCAAATCGGGATTCCTTCGCCAGCGTGTCGGCTGCGCGTCGTTGAGTCGGTTCCGCCCAAATCGTCAGCCATGGCGCGGATATCGTCAGCTTCGCTCCACGATGTCAATTCGCGGCCCGCGCGCTTCGAGAAGTCGTGATTGACCGCGACCAAATTGACTGTGCGCAGGGCGAGGACCGGCGGCTCGATCACGCTACCGGCTCCGTTGACTTCCTAGTCCAGGAAAACAGTTCCAATGCGCTGTCGGCGAGTGGAGCGCCGTCGAACGTCTGCAACGGCCGATGACATGCCGTCGACCGACGGTAGAAATGGCCGTTCCAGTCTGATAGTTGCCATAGGGACGGCGACGGCTCGACCGCCAGCAACGGGTCGGCCTGAGTCCATCCGTGCTTCGAACTCATCGCCGCAAAGCGGTCATTGGTATTTCGCTCTCCAAAACCGGCCGGTCGTCAACGCGCACGCCCGACCCTCTCCGGACAGACAGCGCTGCCCAAACCGGTCAGTCAGCGAATTCACATCTTGAGGACTGGAATGCCGGCTAGCGGACGTTGGCGACCTCGCCCAGTCGGCCAGTTTCAGACAGCCAGCGATGCTCCGAAGTTGACGCCCCAACGGCCGTTGTATTCCAGATACCCGACAATTGCACGCTACCTTTTGTGTGGTCGGATGATCGTAGTACGTTCCCATGTCCCCTAAATCCGATCGTGAAAGCGCGTACGCGTCGCCACAGGCTACGGGGGTGAGCAACGACCGACGCGGCGAGCAGCTCAGAACGCAGGCGCTGACAGAACACTGGCGAGCACCGCCTTTGGTATGTTGCGCGACCGCTCAATATCCCGCCTGGCCTATCCAACGGCCGCCAGCCCGGGAGCATCATAGCTTGTACACGGTTGACCGGCATCGAGCCTGCAACTGAAACGACGCATAAGCGTCACCGTACGGACCAGGGGAATCGCGTTTCGCGTCCAGCGATCAACTGCGCCTAGGACAACGAAGAGCGAAAGCGCCGGGCCATGGGTGAGGTGCAGCCGGTGCCACCGAGTTGGATGCTCATTTTCTCGCGGCCCAATGAGAGTTGCGCATGAGAGCGCTGAAGTCTCTCCGGACGAAGTGGGGATCCTCATAGGCCATTACATCCGCCAAGCCGGTGCCCTGAGTGGTTTCAGGCCGATGCCTGAGGCTGTCGTAAAGGGTACGCATGAAGACCTCGGCAAAGTCTTGCGGGTGAGGGTATGCCATCTCAACGGCGTCTCGCTGCTCGGCGGCGAAATCGTCGTAGCCGGCGCCAACCAGATCCATGTTCGCCCCCTGAGCAACAAGTGCTGCCAGCGGTGAAACCTGTGCAGGGATACCGTTCGTCGTATGCAGCGCAATCGCAAGCCAGACTTGCTCGCTCGCGGCTTCCGATACGCCGCGGCTTCGCAGGAATTGGCGAGCGGCGTTCGCACCATCCACCTCGTATCGCAGATGGCTCTGAGCGTAATTCTCCGTCAAGCCATAATCATGGAACATTGCCGCGACGTACAAAAGCTGCGGGTCGTAGGGAAGGCCATTTCGTTGCGCAGTTAAGGCAGCCCAACAATAAACCCGCGTCGAATGCTCGAAAAGGAACTCCCCCTCCGAATCACGTATGTATCGAGCAGCGTCGCGTGCCAATTTGCTGTCGGGGATTGCTATGTTGGGCTTTCTATCGGCCGTTTCCGAACTTTGATGGTCCGGCGCAGGCGCTCGTCCAGCGGCACGCAAGTTCGACGTTTGAACGAAACCTAGCACCAAAATTGAAAGCACGGCGCAAGCCGTACCTACAAAGCGAGTGACCTTCATAGTCCAATTCCTTTTCAACATGCAGACTTCTGCTGCCTTCGCGTCCGGCGAGAGATAGCTATGACATTTCCCCACAACTGTTCGACTTCCGCCAAGACCATTGCGGATGGCCGTCGAGTGGACAGCACAGAGTTGATGCATGGGATCCTCACAACACAAGCGCATCGCGAGTCGTCGTTCACCGTGCTGAAGGTCGACTGGGGTCGATGCTCCATTCTCATCGTTGAACGCATCGGCGATTTGTGCCTTAGCGGTTCTCTTCAGGAAAGCTGAGCACTTCCACCAGCATGCGCTGGTCTTCGGTGAACTCGTTGCATGCAAGTCCGAGCACTTCTACTTCGACGCCTGGGGTCACCAGTTGAACGACTGTGATGATTTTAGACATGCAATCGCGCCGCGCCTATGCAAAGCGGCTGCATGATTACGTCACAGAATCGTGCTGCTTATGTCTAGGTCCAAGCGCTTTTCGGTGTGAAAACTCGCAATGCCTTTACGTTTCCATCGCGGCCTGAGGCGTGTTCCGGAAGCTGATTGCCATACGGTTATACGAATTCATCAGGCTGATCGCGATGGTCAGGTCAACCAGTTCGCGCTCATTGAACACGGCGCGGGCTGCCTCGTAGGCTACGTCCGGTACACCGGTCTGTGCCACGAGGGTTACTGATTCGGCCCAGGCGAGCGCTGCACGCTCGCGCTCGTCGAACAGCTGGCCCCCTTCGCTCCATGCCTGCACGAGCGCGAGCTTGTCGACCTTCACGCCTTTTTGGAGGAGGTCGCGCGTATGCATGTCGAGGCAATAAGCGCAGTTGTTGATCTGTGAGACGCGCAGGTAAACGAGGTCCACGAGAACCGGCGACAGGTCGCTCTGCATGACGTAGCCGTAGACGCCGCCAAGGGCTTTGACGCCCGCAGGCGCAATCTGGGTGTAATCAAGACGCTTGCTCATGATGTAATTCCTTGATGCGGTGATTTACTTGATAGGGGTAGTCAGGACCTGGTCGTCGCTGTCCGAGACAAAGACGGCGAGCAGCTTTGCAGGCTGCGTTCCGCTTGCGTTGCGGCTTATGCGGTGAACGGCGCCAGGCTCCTCGAAGAAACTCTGGCCGGCGTGGTAGACGCGCTTCGGACCATCATCCACCTGCGACTCGATCTCGCCTGACACGACATAGGCATAGATGAAAGCCGAGTCTGCATGCCTGTGAGCGGGCGACGCTGCGCCCGGTAGGTAATCGACGACGACGGCGGTCAACGACTTTCCGGGAATGTTGGGAATGGCGTGCTGAAAGTTGGGTGTGACGGTTTCAGCCGCGCCATGCGCCGAGGCCGGCACGGCGATGGCAAAGGCCATGGCTGTGCTAACAGCTGTTACGGTGGATCGAATGTTCATGATGTCTGGCTCCTTTGTGCCCTCCATTTTCATGTGGCATTGGGGCACGCAAAAGCACCAGGAATGAACGATTTCGATGCACCAAGAACGCGAGTGAAGACCGGGGTGGCTTGTCCGTCAGTGGCGGCCGCGAAGTTGTGTACG
>BBSL01000195.1 GCA_001319865.1 Burkholderia sp. E7m39
CGGGCACACCCATCTGAAACGCCAAAGGGGCCGTGCTGAAGTCGTAGAAGAGATCCGGAAGCGGTGCCGCGTCCGGCGACCATTCGGTCGTCGCTGACAAGGGCCGCGCGGCTACCCGGGTGCCGGCGGCGCCCAAACCGATCGCGAACTGCTCGTCGATCAGTCGTTCATAGGCGGCCCGCACGGTGCCCCGGGACACGCCGAGCTGGGCGGCTAAATCCGACCAGGAGGGCAGCCGCGCGCCGGCGGCAAGCTGGCCCGACTCGATCGCATCTCGAATCGAGCCGTAAATTTGCGCGGACAGCGTGATGCGTCCGGCGCGATCGAGGCTAACAGAGAGCGTGGCCATGGACGCGATAGTACATTGTGATTGCGAGATCTTGGGCCTTTTCCCTGGCCCATGAGAAGCGTAACTTCCCCGGTGTAACGCCTCATAACACTTCCGGTGCCGGATCGGCCGATGACGCGGGCGGTCCGAAAGCCCAGCGTCACGTACGAATCGGACGCTCTTGAGAGCTCGAGTACCTCGATGAAGCAAGACAAAGCAACGCCGACGAATGAACTACTCGACGTCGTCATTCCCGACAGTCAACTGGCGCGGGAGGTAGCCCAGCTCATTCGCGACACCGAAAGCGAATTGCTGTTCAACCACTCGACACGAGTCTATCTATGGGGCGCGCTGCTCGGAAAACGAAAGAGTGTCGCCTTCGACCCAGAGTTGCTCTACGTCGCGGCCATGTTCCACGACATCGGTTTGACGTCGGCCTACCGCGACAGCGAACTGCGTTTTGAAGTGGACGGCGCGAACGCAGCGCGCGATTTTCTGCGCAGCCATCATGTCGACGAGGCGGACGTCGCGAAGGTATGGACCGCTGTGGCGCTCCATACGACGCCGGGCATTCCCGAGCACATGCACGGGGAAATCGCGCTAGTGCAAGCCGGAGCGGGGATGGACGTGGCGGGACGGGGCTTCGATACGTTTTCGGAGGAACAGCGCGCGGCGGTGATCGCAGCCTGGCCGCGCGGGGCCGATTTCGGCGGCAGGATGATCGACGCCTTTTACGATGGCATGAAGCATCGTCCAGCCACCACGTTCGGCACGTTCAACGACGATTTCCTGGCATACAAGGACCCGCGCTTCGAGCGCGTGAACCTGTGCAGCATCATTTTGAATTCCCGATGGGGCTGATGGCAGAGAGCGCACATCTCGCCCACGCGTCGCCGGCGTATCCGATTCATGCACTACCCACGAAATTCAAGAGCGACTGGACCTGGGCTTCGCTGCGCACCGGCGCAGAAGACATGCAGCCGTTCGAATATTTCAAGTACCGCTATTACGAGAAGTGGCTCAGCGACATCGCGCAGTTCTTCGTCGACGCTGGCTACATCAGCGCAGAAGAGTCGAACTGGGGAGCGCGTTCTACTACTCTCATCCCGATGCCGCCTTGCCGGACCGTCCTAGCCCGCCGCTCGCAGCGCAGGTCAGCGCGTATCTGAAGCAGGGAGATTCCTGTTATCACGCGCCCGGTGGCGCGTCGCGCTTCAATGCGGGCGACAAGGTTCGGATTGCCGACCCGGAAGCGGTCGATCACACACGCCTGCCTGGCTACTTGCGCAACAAGACTGGCATCGTCGACCTCGTCTACCCGGGGCGCTTCTCGTACTTCGTGTCGACGGGCGTCGACGGGATTGGGGAGCCGATGCCCGTCTACCGGATCGCATTCGACGCCGTCGACGTCTGGGGTGCGGGCAACAGCGAACCCAATACGACCCTCTACGCGGACCTGTACGAAGCTTACCTACGGGCCGCGAGTTAACCATCCGGAGAACGACATGAGTGAAATCTTTCGCTTTGCACAGGACCGCGAGGTAGGCAATGCAGCGAAGGTACGCGCGCTCGAAGCGCTGCTGATCGAGAAGGGCGTCATCGGCAGCGATTCGGTCGACACCGTGCTACACCATTTCGAAACGGTCGCAGGGGCCGTTCAACGGCGCGAAGATCGAGTTCGGCGTCACGGTACCGGAGACGAAGCAAGTGAAGGTGTGGGACAGTAGTGCGCAGATCCGCTGGTTCGTGATCCCGGAACGCCCGGCCAATACGGACGGCATGAGCGAAGAAAGGCTCGCCGCGCTGGTCACGCCGGAATCGATGATGGGCGTCGCGCTCGTCGCGTCGCCGCAACCTTAGGAGCGCGCGATGTTCATGCTATTCGAGGAATACGCGACGGCATCGATGCTGGGCGAGCCGGAATCACCGCCGCGCATCGATGGCAAGCTGCTCTTCACCAATCGCTGGGAGCGCGACGTGTTCGGACTTGCACTGTCGCTCTCGAAAGCAGGTTGCTTCGAGTGGGAGGCGTTCCGACAATGCCTGATCGCGTCAATTGCCCGCTGGGAAGCGCTTGGGTGCGCGCATCAGCCGCGCTGGGACTACTACGAGCGCTTTCTCGAAGCATTGGTAAGCGTGCTCGAAACAAGCGGAACGCTCTCCCGAGCCGAACTTGAGCGCGTGCGGTCCGCCCGCATACCCGCGTCCGCGCTCCCCTGCTGAACCGATACGTCAATCCGCGGACACCGAAAGGAAAGCCGTCATGCCCCCCTTTACCGGAACCGTAGCCGGAACCGCGAGCCGACGCGCGTCGACGCGCGGCAGGATCGTCACGATGTACGCGGCGCTCACGCTCATCAACCTCGTTACCTGGGGCTGGGCGTGCGTCGCCGTACGCGCATCGCCGATGCTGTTCGGCACCGCGTTTCTCGCGTACAGCTTCGGCCTGCGCCATGCGATGGATGCAGACCAAGCCGCAAGAGTGACTTCATAACCGATGCTGGCAAACAGCTCGGTGGCAACCGCGAGCACGTCGGGCTCATCCTCGACGAGCAATACCGTCTCCACCGTCCTTGAACGTTGGTATCTGCACGGCATCAACTGGCTGCGGGCCAGCAGGTCGGGTACGGGATTCCCTTGCGATGACTGCGCTTACCGACGGACCAATTGCCAGTACTCGCTGCTTGAAAGGCGGTTCGGCATCGTGGATGGAACGACGCGAGGCGCAAGCGCAAATCCGGTCATTCCCGAAACGCCCATTCCCGGGAGTCCTGCCGTTCAGTGCACTGACCCATGATGTCCGCCACCGCCCCAGTAGTGGCCACCGCCGCCGCCCCAGCCGCCACCGCCACCGCGCCATCGGTATCCGTGGCCAGTCCAGCCGCCTCCGTGCCCGTGGCCCCAATAACCGTGGCCGCCCCAGCCTCCGTGGCCCCAGTGGCCATGATGGCCACCGCCGTAACAGCAGCCACCCCAATAGCCGAAGCTCAGCGACACCGAAGGTCCCCACCACGGCCAGCCGTAGTACGGATACGCGACGGGATAATACGCCGGCTCGACGAAGACCGGCGCCGCGGTTGCGAGATAGGTGTTCGTCGATTCAGTCGCATCTGACGCTGTGCCAGATGTGGCGGCATCGGGCATCGTGAATGGATACGGCTGCGTCACCGCCGTCGGTAAATCGCCGTATGGAACGTAGCCGTAGGGCGAATAGTAGTAGCAACCGGCCAGACATGCGGACAGCGCGACCGCCGCAACCGCGCATCGTGCGCGCGGCACTGCATCAAGCGCTTTCATGACCTGCTCCTTGCTGCGCAACGCGTGTGCGACACGCTCTCTTACAACAAGCTTCTATCAGCAAGCCCAGTGCCGCTTTCCGTCCAATTCAATCGCCGATGCGTTTGCGCCCTATATTTATGTCCATCCCCTTGCTGCAGCGACTTGAAGCGTTCAGTTTTGCTCCAGAGTGGCTACCCGGGAGCGGCCATTGCTGCGCAACCAATTCCTGCCCGGGAGCACTCCTCTGAATACATCGGACAGTGCCTCGGCAGACCCGTCACTATTCACAGATGGAGGTCGTCATGAGCAATCTTCCAGGTGACCAGGTGGTCGTCTCACAAAGAGCCGGTTTCGAAGCTTTGTCCGACATGTGGATCAAGGCATTCAGCTGCATCGAGAAGCTGACGGAACTGAACTTGCGAGCGATTCAATCGACGCTTGCCGAAAATCAGGCGATTGCGCGCGCGGCGTTGTCAACCAGCGACACGCAGGAGCTGTTCGCGTTGCAGACCAGGCGAGCGCAAGCGGCCATGGAAGAAGTACAGTCGTACTGGCGGCATGTGTACAACATCATGTCCGGCGCCCAGGCAGAACTGGCGGCGAGCGTTCAGTCCCACTTCGAGCAGCGACAACAGGACGCGCAAGTCTTTGTCGAGACTGTGGCGAAAAATGCACCGGTGGGGACCGAGGCTGCTGTGAATGCATTGCAATCCGTGATCGCGGCCGCGAACGAGGCGACGAACGCAACGATTGAAGCCAGCAAAAGAGCAGCTGAACAGGCGCAGGAAATTGCCAAGAATAACGGCGCAGCCGCAGCCTCCGCTTCAAACGGGGTGATCAAACAGGCCGCTGACCAGGCCCGGACCGCAACAAAGCGGTGAAGCCATATGAGGCGACGCGACCTGCTGGTGCGCGTTGCCTCGCACCGCGCGCGTAATGGCTCGAAGTTCGCCCGTACATCCGCAGCCAAGGTCACACTTCGAGCGCCCAGGCCGGCGGATGATCGACAAACTCAAAGCCATACTCGTGCGGATCATCGGAGACATCGGAGAAAGTCTCGGCGATGATCTGCTGCATATAGCAAAGGTCGGTGGCGTTGATCGTTCGCCACTGTTTCCGCGCCCGAACAGCAAGGACCCTTTTCAACGAAAGGCCGATCATGATTCGGTGCGACATATGTCGCTTGCTGGGCCATAAAATGCCCACATGCCGACCGTGAACAGACCGCGGATCCTGTATGCAGGAGCAATTTTCGCAGTCTCGCGGATACAGGCTTTCCCTTCACCGCCGTCAACGTAAAAACGACACCGAGCCGCCACCGACGTCGTGCGAGCGAATTTGTTCGGCAAATAGAAGCGTTTGTCTTGAGGGCGTCCGGCGTCCCGTCGGAGCGTGTCAGCCTGGTTGCTACGACGGTGGCATCGCAGTGAGGTGGAGCTTCGCCTTGGCGTGCAGAAAAGGCTGCATGTCGAGAGATCAGTAGGTCGCCGCCGACCCAGTGGCTTCGCGCTAGCGTCAGTGCAAACGACGGCATTAGCTCAAGTACTCGTTCGCTCGTAGCGAAATCTGACTCTCGAACCAACGATGGCGCGAACGGCGGCCGTGCGCGTGAGAGCTGCCCTACAGCGGCCGACACGTCAACGGCGGCAATGGCCGAACAACCGCCGTAATCTGTCGAATAAAGGAAACGGACGACCAAGTTGATACTGCCTTGGCGTGCATACAGAGTTGTTGAACAAGGGGTCAGCGAGACGGTATTTCCGGAAGGCGTGCCGGAGCCGCATTATTTAACGCACACTCAGTATGTGAACCTGACTACGGCTTTATGACATGCTTCTTGATTTAAGCACCTACCGATTCACCGACAGGATGGGACGCTTGAACGCAGGGGCACGTGCTATCTCCCTTGTTTTTCGTACAGTTACGTAGGAGCGCTGCGTTGTCGTTTCGTCGCTATTTGCTTCGAATCAAGAGAAGGCGATCGCTCTGTGAGCGATGGTGAAGCATCGTTCTTCTTCCCTGAAAACTGCCGCCTATAGTCGACGGGAGTCATCTGTTTCGTCACCTTGAACTGCCGGTTGAAGTTGGCCAGGTTCGGAAACCCTGAACGACCGGCGATCACCGATATTGGCATAGCGGTATCTGCCAACATTCGACACGCATGACCGATGCGCACACGAGCGATGTAGTCGCCTACGCTTTCCCCCAAGTGTTGGGTAAAGTGCCTCGTCAGTGTTCGTTCAGACATCCCTGCGGCCTTCGCGAGTGTCCCGACCTTCAAAGGGTGTGCGAATTGCGTGTCAATCAATGACAGCACCCGGTTGAGCCGGTCCGGCCCGTATGCCGAGGTGGCGCCGGCACGAGTTTCGAAGGCGCTTGGTGAGGTCAGAGGTTCAGCCGGCAAGTCCGATAACCAGACGAGAATATCGAGCACGGCGGTCAGCCTTTCGCGTGCATTTGCCGAGAGCAAGCGGTCGAGTTGCGCGCGCATCTGCGTACCCGACCCCTCCTGGAACATCAGCCCACAAGCGGCCCGCCGGAGAAGATTGCGTAAGTCGGCGTACTCCGGGCACAGATCGGCAAGCCGTTGCACCCACGCGCCATCGAACCATACGACGATAGCCACTTGCGGCTGTGAAGGGTCGATGGAGCGGTTCGACGACCATGTGTGAGGCAGGTCTGGCGGCACGAGCACCAGATCGTCGTCGCCATAGACTGCGACCGAGTCTCCGATGTAGCGCTTGCCCTGACTGTTCATCGTCAGGGTTAGCTCGTATTCAGGGTGGTGGTGCCATTCGAATGGAATTCGAGGCAAGCGGCGGTTGTAAACCCTGACCGAACAACTTTCGCCGAAGTCGACGTGCTCGTAAGCAGCTTTCATGGCCGAAAACGCAAATGAATTGCCCGAATAGTATCACCAGGTGTCGTGCATGCGTCATATGCTAGCGCCACGATATTTACATGGGGACAATCATGGCGCTGCAAATCGACGACTTGCCGGGCGCGATCCGGCAGGCAAAAAAGGAGCTTCGCGCGGCGTTGCCGAATTACCGGGAGGTCTTCGCCGAAGTCGAAAAATCGATCAGTGAGGAGGCGAAGCGAATCGCGGCGCGGAGAGATCGCGGCGAAGACGTCATTCCAGAGATTCCATTCTCCGACATCACCGAACAGCGCGTGACGGCCGAACACATCGCGCTCGTCAAATCGCGCGGCGCATGTGTGATCCGCAACGTCTTCCCGCGCGCGCTAGTGCAGGGCTGGGACGACGATATCGCGCACTACGTCGAGAGCAATCATCTCGACAAGCGACTGGAAAACCGGGCCGAGGACAAATACTTCGGCCAGCTGGCGTCGAGCAAGCCGCAGATCTACGGTGTGTACTGGTCGAAGCCACAAGTGCTGGCCCGTCAGTCGGAATCGCTGACTGCGGCGCGCGTCTTCCTCAACAAACTCTGGCGCAGTGAAAGCGACGGACGCGTTCACTTCGATCCGGAGCATGTTCCCGTCTACGCCGACCGTCTGCGTCGGCGGCCGCCCGGTTCGGCATCGCTTGGCTTGTCGGCGCATTGCGACGGCGGCTCGGTCGAGCGCTGGATCGAGAGCAATTTCCGCAAGGTGTATCGCCACGTGTTCTCCGGCAACTGGCGTGAATACGATGCATTCGATGCCGCTTTCCGTACCGATGTGGAGGAGATCGCGTCGCCTGCCGTCTGTTCGATGTTCCGCACCTTCCAGGGCTGGACAGCGCTGACGCCGCAAGGCCCGGGCGACGGCACGCTGCAACTCGTGCCTATCGCCAATTCGATGGTGTACATCCTGCTGCGCGCGCTCCAGGACGATGTCGCCGACGACGATCTGTGCGGCGCCATGCCCGGTCGCGCGCTCTCGATCAAGCCGGAATTTCACGCGCCCCTGTTCGAGGCGTTGTCGTCGATTCCCAAAATGGAAGCGGGCGACACCGTGTTCTGGCACAGCGACGTCATTCATGCCGTCGAGGACGAGCATAAGGGCGCGGGCTACAGCAACGTGATGTACATCGCCTCCGCACCCGCGTGCGCGAAAAACGATGCTTATCTGAAGCGTCAGTTGCCGAGCTTCCTGAAAGGCGAAAGTCCGCCTGACTTCCCGACCGACCATTTCGAAGTTGATTTCACCGGCCGCGCGACGGCCGACGACCTGACACCGCTTGGCAAGGCTCAACTCGGTTTCGATCTGTAGCTGAAAAACGGGTGCGCATGCGCGGTTGCGCTGATCGCGCATGCGTCGCTCGATCCATAAAGACAAATTCGGAGACTGCAATGAAACAATCGCTGACGTCGGTTGCGACGGCTGTCGCGCTGCTTATGGCCGGTACGCATGCTGTACTGGCTGCTGAACAGATTTCGGTACTGCACTGGTGGACCTCCGGTGGCGAATCGAAAGCCATCCGGGTGCTCAAGGACGACATGAGCAAACAGGGCTACGAGTGGAAAGACTTCGCTATCGCGGGCGGCGCGGGCGCGGCGGCCATGACGGCGCTGAAGACGCAGATGATCTCGGGCAATGCACCGTCGGCGGCGCAGATCAAGGGGCCGCTGATTCAGGACTGGGCCGAGCAGGGGACGCTGGTCACCGTCGATCCTTCCGCTGCCGACTGGAAAGCGCATACGCCCACGCAGATCGATAGTGACGTGAAGGCTGGCGGTCACTATGTCGCCGCGCCGTTTTCCGTGCATCGGATCAACTGGCTGTGGATCAACAAGGCGGATCTCGACAAGGTGGGCGGCACGCCGCCGACGACATGGCCCGAGTTCTTCGCGCTCGCCGACAAGTTTCGCGCCGCGGGCATCACGCCCGTCGCGCACGGTGGTCAACCGTGGCAAGACATGACCATCTGGGAGACCGTCGTGCTGTCGCAGGGCGCGGACTTCTATCGCAAAGCCCTCGTCGATCTCGATCAGAAAACGCTGACGTCGCCGCAAATGATTCAGGTGTTCGAGACCGTCCAGAAGATTCGGACATACTTCGACAAGGGCTACC
>BBSL01000196.1 GCA_001319865.1 Burkholderia sp. E7m39
TTTGAACAACCATAGGAGCCGAATTTGCCCGGCTTTCCGCGGTGGCTTGCCTCAATCAACTCCTGCGCCCGTGGCGGAACCAGGGGCCGCGTCTGACGGCGATGCGCGCCCCCTTTCGCGCGAGAGCAACTGCTGCTTCAACATGAGCGCTTCGCTGTTATCGTGCTCCAACGAAAGCGCCCAATAGACGCCCGATCGAGCCATTCGCAGGTCGTTTTTCTCGAGCCCGGTGCGAGCTCGTGCAAGGGCAAGTGTCATCAGTCTCTGATTTTTGCTGCTGCCGCTCCGGGGGCTTGCGGCCGGTTCGGACGACGAGATGGGTTCACGCTCCGAAAGCGAGGGCGGCGATTGAGAGTTCTGCGTCGTTGCAGCAGCCGACGGCGCTGACTCCGAGGGAGGAATCGACGCGACTGTAGGGCTCTGCGTTGTTGCCGTGAGATCGCTGGCTGCCGATGCAGCCGCTCCCTGCAACCGCGGGCTCGCGCCATCTGCCGTGACGCTGCCTTGCACGATGGTTGATGCTTCTTGTCGATCGTGGCCGGTGGAGTCGTCGCGGCGGTGCGAGAGCATCAGTGTGACGGCCACCGCGAGCAGGGTCACAAGCATCAGTGCTATGCCCGCTTTCCAGCCGCGACGGGCGGCAGCGCGCACCGGCGCTACAGGCGAGCGCGCGTCGGCGCCAGGACCGGCTGATTCCGACGGAGATTTCGACCGTAAACCCCATAGCCCGAGGCGGGCCGCGACGCCGGGCTTCTTCGCGGGCACGCGTTTGTCGGGCGCGTGCAGCGTCCGCGTTCCGCATCGCGGGCAGAAGTTCACCCGTTCAGAAAACCTGCCCCCACAACGCTCGCAGGTCGCCGGGAAAAGCAGGGCACGAGCGGTTTGTGCGCCCATCATTCAATGTCCCCCGATTAAGAACGCAGACACTGCATCGGTCTTGCACGTAGCGATTGTCGCGACGTCACTGTTCGTATCGCGATCGACAGCTAACGCCGTTCCCATCAAAAGTAGGACGAATCGATACGACTACCGGCAGATTGATTGGCCAATATCGGTCAGCGGCGGATGAGCGTCAACCCGCTATGCCGACTTCCTTCAGCATGCATCCGTCATTATTTGGCCGTTTGAGGTGGGGCGACTGGCAAAGTGCGCGATTCCGTGAGTCGCGACATCGAAGATTTTGGGGTTCGATCGAGCCGTGAGCTCTAGTGACGCGGCATCTCGGGCAAGGCGTCTATGCGCGCATCATCGGCTGGGATAGCGATTTCGCGGACGCAATCAGATCGTCGAGCATCGCCGCACGCTTGTTGGGGGCGGTATCGCGAGCCGTCATGAAGCACAGGGCCGCGATCGGCAGGCCGGTGCGGTCACGCACGGGCGCGGCCATGCAAAGCCGGAACGACATCGACAGGCCCTCGGTGCAGCAGTAGCCTTGTGCCGCGGCATGGCGCACATCCCGCATGAAGTCGTCGAACGCGATGCGGCGGCCGTCGTCCAGCAGGTAATCTTCATCTGGAATCAGTGCGTGGACGTCATCGTCGGTCAGATGTCCGAGCAACAGGCGGCCCGTCGCCGTCCACGGAATCGGCACCTTCACGCCGATATCGGAGGTAATGTTGAACGGCCGCGCGCTGTTCTCCGACAGCACCACCGTGTACTTGTCGCCTTCGAGCATGCACAGCTGTGCGGTCTCATCGTACTTGCGCACGAGCCCGAGCAGGGTCTGGTGCGCGCGGCTGATGAGATCGTTGTGCATCGCATAGTCGGCGCCGTAGTAATGCATCTCGCGCCCGAAAAATACGCTGCCGTCGGCGGCGCTTTCGAGCCATCCCGCTTCGGTGAGAATCGTGACCAGCTCATAGACGCTCGAGCGCGGGGCACCCGTTGTTTCAATCAGTTCGCGCATCGTCAGCGGACGCCGCGCAATATGCAGTTGCTTGAAAATGCCGATCACGCGGTCCACGCCCCGGGCCCGTGACGATTCTGGTGCTGACATTCGGTCGACTCCGTGGGCGATAGGGATCGCAGTTTGTTTTTCGTCGTTCATGCGTTCGCGGGCTGATATGCAGCAGCACCCGCATCAAGCCGGTGCGCCGCTGCATGCGATACCTCAATGATCGAGCACGCGGTGCAGGAACTGCTTCGTCCGTTCGTTCTGCGGCATCACGAAGATCTGCTCCGGCTCGCCTTGCTCGGCAATGACACCCTTGTCCATGAACACGACGCGGTCCGCCGTTTTCCGCGCGAAGCCCATTTCATGCGTGACGACGACCATCGTCATGCCGTCGCGCGCGAGTCCGCGCATCACCTCCGTCACTTCGCCGACGAGTTCCGGGTCCAGCGCCGACGTCGCTTCGTCGAAGAACATGATGCCCGGCTCGACGGCTAGCGCCCGCGCAATCGCCACACGCTGCTGCTGCCCGCCCGACAACTGGCTCGGATAGTGTTCGGCGCGATCGGCGAGGCCCACGCGATCGAGCACATCCATCGCGCGTTTGCGCGCGTCGGCGGGGCTCATCTTGCGTGCCTTGATCAGTGCGAGCGTCACGTTGCCGAGTGCGGTCTTGTGCGGAAACAGATTGAACTGCTGGAACACCATGCCGACGTGACCGCGAATTTCCTTCGCGCGGCGTGCATCGTGCAGTGGGACTTCGTTGACCCAGACTTCGCCGGAATCGGCGGTTTCGAGGCCGGCCATGATGCGCAGCACCGTGCTTTTGCCGGAACCGGATGCGCCGATCAACACGAGCACTTCACCCGGCCGCACGTGGAGATTGATTTCCTTGAGCACCTTGGTGGCGCCGAAGGACTTGCTGACGCCGCTCAGATTGATGACAGGCTTGGACCCGATGGATGTGGTCATGACAACAGGCTCCTACGATCATGGTGGCGCACCCACTGCGACAGCGGGAAACACACGACGAAATACAGCAACGCGACGAGCCCATAGATTTCGACCGGCTTGCCGACGCGATCGACGATGGCCTGGCCGCCATGCATCAGCTCGGACATGCCGATCATGCTGACGATCGACGTGTCCTTGATCAGCGACAGATACTGACCGATCAGCGGCGGCAGCACGATCTTGCCCGTCTGCGGCAACACGACGGAGAAGAACGTCTGCGTCTTGCTGAGGCCGAGAATCTGCGAGACTTCCCATTGGCCCTTCGGCACGGCCTCGATACCCGAGCGAAACACTTCGGCGATATACGCGCCCTGGTACACGCTCAGCCCGATGACGCCCGCGGCGAATACATCGATCGCATAGCCGAAGTACGACACCCCGAAGTAGATGAACATCAGCGTGATGAGCACAGGCGTGCCGCGAAACAGTTCGGTATAAAGCTTCGCGGCGCGCGCCGTGCCCCACGGTCCGAACGATCGCAATACGGCGGCGAGCAGGCCGATCAGCGTGCCGCCGACAATCGACGCAGCCGACAGCAGCAGGGTCGCGACCAGTCCCTGAAGCAGGATCGACAGGCTGGTCGTCAGCAATTCGGTTGACATGGATCGTGTCCCCTTCGATGACCCGGGTGCGGATTTAGTTGCGGGTTCAGTTGCGTCCCGCCTGACGCGGAATCAGAAACAGCCGCCTGCGCGTGTGCTGCTTCATCAACAGCGGGGGATGGAACACACGTACGCCGATCTGTTCCGCGATCCACGACAGGCAGTTGCTCAGGATCAGATACGCGATCAGCGTGATCGCGAACGTCTGGATGTAGAGCAGCGTGCGTGCATTGATCACGGTCGCCGTGCCCGTCAGTTCGGGCAACGCAATGGCGGACAACAGCGACGTGCCGAGCAGCAGCTGGATCAGGTTATTGACGATCGCGGGATACACGGCGCGCGCCGCTTGCGGCAACACCACTTCGGTGAAGATCTGCGAACGTCCAAGGCCGAGGATGCCGGCGGCTTCGATCTGTCCGCGCGGCACCGACTGAATGCCCGCACGGAAAACTTCCGCCATATACGCGCCCACATTGACGCCGAGCGCAATCACGCCTGCCGTGTACGCACTCATATTCACACCGAGCGAGGGCAAGCCGAAGAACACGATAAAAATCTGCAGGAGCACGGGCGTATTGCGGATCAGCTCGACATAGCCGCGCGCCACGAAGCGCAGCGGCGCAACACGCGAAGCGCCCGCGAGCGCCGTCAGCAGGCCGAGAATCAGCGCGACGCAAAACGCCAGCAACGTGACCTGCAACGTGAGCCACGCTGCCTGAATGAACTCGGGCACATAGCCCCACAAGGTGAGCCATTGGTAACTCATTGCCATTCCTTCGCGAAGTTGGGCTGCGGTTCGTGTCGCGCGATCACGAGCGGATCGTGGTCGGAATCAGAACTGCGGGTTCAGCGGATAGCGGGGCGGGACGCCGAACCACTTCGTGTACAGCTGCGCATTGAGCTTCGACGCGTTGATGTTGAACAGGAACAGGTTCAGGTAGTTCTGCCAGACCTGATCGCCCGCCTTCACGCCGAACGCGTTGTATTCGAGCGGCACAAGGGCTTCGTTGGTGACAGTCAGATCCGGGTCCAGCTTCGCCTGATAGGCGAGGAAGTTGTTGTCCTCGATCATCGCGTCGGCCTGGCCTTGCTTGACAGCGAGGATGGCGGCTTCCGAGCTGTCGTATTCCTGGATCTTGACGGGGATTCCCAGCGCGCGAACTTCGTCGCCGTTCGTCGATCCCTTGACCGTCGCGATCGTGTGGCCTGCCATGTCCTTGACCGACTGGATGCCGCTGCTCTTCTTGACGAGCAGCGCCTCGCTCGCGACGACATAGGGTGTGGTGAAGGCGATTTCCTTCGCCCGTTCGAGATTGCGCGTGAAGTTGCAGAAGACCACGTCCACTTTGGCAGTCTGCAGATTCGGAATACGGTTCGCGCTCGTTGTGTTGACCACCTCGAGCTTCACGCCCATTTGCTTCGCCAGTTCTTTCGCGAGATCGACGTCGTAGCCGTCCGGCTGCCCGTTCTTGTCGTAGAAGCCAAATGGCGCGAAGGTCAGGCAGTCACCGACACGCAGCGTGCCGCGTTGCAGGACGGCCTGCAAGGTCGAGCCCGTCGCGGCGTCCTGGCCGGGCGTCGCGACCTTCGTGCAACCGGTCAGCGCAAGTAGCCCAACGACGGCGGACAAGCAGGCGAACCTCATGCTTTCTTTAAACAGTTTCATTTTCGACCTTGGAAAAAGAATCCATCGTTGGAATAGCCCGCGACTGGCGGGGACGTCGCGACAATCCGGCATGCAAACTGACGCGTCACGCGTTTTGCTGACTGTCCGGTATATCGGAATCGAATCCGGCACAGCAGATGCGGCCCAGTGTTTCATGGAAAAAAACGTATGGCAACCGGGTATACGAGTGAGCGTTGAGCCGTTGAGTTGGGAACGGTCGTTCGGGTTGCGCATGTGTTGCCAGTCGACGTACTTGGCCTGGATAAGACGCGATCAGTACGATTGCTTATGGTCGGCGGGCGCTAAAGGTCGGCTGAAGTTTCTGGTCGCGACCGCGGAAGGGCCGGAAAGCCGCCGCTAGAAAGGATGGCGGGGCAAAAGGTTCGCTCGCCCGAACGCAAGAGCTAGCTGCGTTGGACGAGCGGACCGAGCGATGGTGGCGCGCAAGCGCCCATCTGAATCCCTACTTTGATTGCTATCCGCTGTCAGGACTGGTCAGAAAGCGGAACGATGAGGATCATCTTTCACGAGGCCGCTATGTCTTTGCCGTCGAATTGCAGACCGTTCGCCATCAGCAATTTACGCAACTGCGGCTGTGCGACGGGCAACGACAGCGAATCGACCATTTCAACGAGCGGCAATATCCGGCGCGTGACCTTCTCACGATGATTGACGGCGATATCGGCAAGGCGATGCGCGAGAAAGGGATTCAGGAATCGTTCGCGAACGCTATCGATATAAGCTTCAGCCTCGCTTTGCAGCCCCATCGCGCTGAAGACGGGCAGCACCTCGTCGTGCCACACCATCTCCAGGTCATCGCGCATGCGCGATGTGTTCATCGCCTGCAGCACCGTTTGTTCTGATGTGCGTTTCTCGCTGAGCCATTGATCGGCAAGCCACGTATGACCGAGATTCAGAAGATACAGCTTGAGCTGTGCATAACGCTGCAGGTCATCGGTGAGCACGATCTGCTCGTGTGTACATGGAAGTTCCATTCCTTCACGCCGCTCAATCGCCCATAGCGCATACGGCTCCGCGATCGCGCCTACGGGATGAATGGGCGCGGAAACAATACGGTCGACAAGCGAATTCACCCAGACGCAATGCTGCTGCAGATAAACGATAAAAGATTCGGGCAGCAACCACTGCCGGGCCATACCAACCACGATATCGCGCAAGGTATCGCCGTTTCTCTCGACGAGTTCGCACGGATAGATCGATACGCCGTGCTGCGGGCGCTCACGCCAGCGAGCGATCAGCAACATCAGCAGCTTCGCCGGATAACTGTGCGGGACGAGCGCGTCGTTCGAAAGCAGGTCGGCCGTGTCTCGCTCATCGAGTTGATAACCGGAATCGCTGGTGTTGGATACGATCACGCGCACGTCCTCGATCACGGCGCGACGGATCACGGCCCAATCGGTATCGGTCGCCCATGCGTCGCGCACCGCGCGGCATTCGATCACCCGGTCCACCACTTCGCCCCCTTCGCGACCTCTGATATGTACGGGGTAGTGATCCGCATGTGAAAGCGCATCGATCCGCGCGCGGCTCGACGGGTTCGACGTCGTCTGCACGACGCTGATGCCGCCCATCGCTTCGCGGCGTTCCAGCGCCTCGGAGACAAAGAGTGCGACATGCGCAAGAAGAAAGCGGCTGGTGCCGAATTGAAGTATGGGTGCACTCATGAGTTCGATCCCGATTGCCCGGCCGCTTCGCTCAGCATTCGACCAGCGCTTTCACGACCGTCTGCTCCGGCTCCAGCAGACGCGGAAATGCCTCGGGCACGTCGGCAAGGCGCATGCGGTGCGTGTTGAGCGCACGGTCCGGAATCTGGCCGGCGCGCATCGCCTCGAGCACCGTTTCGAAGTCGGCGGCTGTCGCGTTGCGGCTCGCGAGCAAGGTCGTCTCGCGCTTGTGGAACTCCGGGTCCGAAAAGGCGACCTGGCCGGGCACGATCGAAATAAGCGTGTAGGTCCCGCCATGCGCGACAAAGCCGAAGCCGCGGTTCATCGCGTCGATGTTGCCGGTTGCGTCGAAAACCACATCGAAGAATTCCCCGTTCGTCAGCGACGACAGCTGCGCTGTGTCGTCGGGCCCGACGGGGACGGCGGCGCTCACATCGAGTTGCGAACTGCAGAACGCGAGCCGGTCAGCGCGCGTATCGAGACACACGACGTTGCCGCCGCGCAGCTTCGAAAAGATCATGGCCGCCATGCCGATCGGACCGGCACCCACGACGAGCACCCGTTGTCCCGTCTGGACGTTCGCGCGCCGTACCGCGTGCGCGCCGATGGCGAGGAATTCGAGCATTGCCGCCTGGTCGAGCGAGACGCCCTCTGCCTTGTGGACGAACTGTGCAGGCACGCTCAGATACTCCGTCATCGCACCGTCGCGATGTACGCCGAGCACCTTGATGTTCACGCAACAGTTGGTCTTGCCCTGGCGGCAGGCGATGCATGTTCCGCACGAAAGATAGGGCATGACGTACACACCGTCGCCCGTCGCGAGTCCCGAATCGCCATCCGCTTCGACGACGACGCCGGAGAGTTCGTGGCCCATCACGCGCGGATATTGGAGGTACGGCTGGTTGCCGGTAAATATATGGAGGTCGGTGCCACAGATGCCGACCCGGCTCACGCGCAACAACACTTCTCCGGGTTTGCGTTCGGGCACATCGGATTGGTGCGCGCGAAGCACGCCGGGAGATTCGCATATCACGCTAAGCATATCGATATCCTCATGAGCGGGAAAACAGGCCAGGCGTTCGTCGCGCGAACGCAAAAGACAGACGGGCGAGTCATGGCCGCCACTCGGGCAGCGGCACCTGCGCGCCAACAAGATGGGCACGACGCAGCGCGGCCCAGAAATCCGCCGGTATCGTCTGTTCGAGCCACGCAATGTTTTGCTCGAGCTGCAAAGTGCTACGGGCACCGACGACACACGACACCACGGCCGGATGCGCGAAAGGGAATTGCAGCGCAGCGGCGGGTAGCGGCACCTCGAAACGCTCGCACAAGGCCGACAACCGGTTCACCTTGGCAATGACTTCGACGGGGGCATCTGCGTAGTTGAACTTACCGTTGCCGGCCAGCACGCCTGAGTTGAAAACGCCGCCGACGACGATCGCGGTTTTCAGACGCAGACACACATCGAGCAACGGTTCGAGCGCGGTCTGCTCCAGCAGCGTATAGCGGCCCGCAAGCAGGATCACATCGAGCTCGACTTCATTCAACGCGTCGGCGGCAACTTCCCATTCGTTGACGCCAAGGCCGATCCCGCCGATCGCGCCGCTCGAACGCAACGCGAGCAACGCGCGAAAGCCGCCGCCATCCGTCAGTTGCGTCCAGTAATGCAGGTGCTGCCGGCCATGCGTCAGACGGCCGATGTCGTGCACGTAGAGCACATCGATTCGTGCGAGTCCGAGACGCTGCTGGCTGTCTTCGTACGAGCGCATGATGCCGTCGTAGGTGTAGTCGTAAACCGGACGGAACGGCAGCGGCTCGGCCCAGTTGTCGTCGCCGGGTTTGACGCTCGCGTCGGGGCGCATCAGCCTGCCCACCTTAGTGCTCAGCGTGTAGGCGGCGCGCTCGCGCGAGCCCAGCGCTTGTCCGACGCGCCGCTCGGAAAGCGTGTAGCCATAGTACGGCGCCGTATCGAAGTAACGCAGTCCGGCCGACCAGGCTGCATCGGCTAGCGCGGCCGCCTCGGCGGCCGCCATCGGCCGGTGGAGCCCGCCGAACTGGGAGCAGCCGAGGCCAAGCGCGGTCATCGACAGGCCGCCGCGCGGCAAGGTGCGTTTTGCTTTTGCCTTCATAAACGAATAGGAAGCGCCGGGTTATGTTTCGTGCCGTCGACCGGACCCGCGGCGCGCCTGCGACGCTGCGGGTCCGTCACGATTCGGCATGGTCGTTCAGTAGAGGACGTTCTTCGCTTGCGGCGAATCGAGGTTCTGCTTGTCGACCATGACGACGCCCGTATCGACCAGCTTTGGCACCGGCTTGTGCTCGATCACGCCAATAACCGTCTCGATGCCCTTGTGTCCCATCTGCCACGATCCCTGCACGGCAATGGCCTGCACCGTTCCGTCGCGCACAAACCCTTGCAGATCCTCGTTGCCGTCGAAGCCGATCGCGATGAGTTTGCCCGCCTTACCCGACTGCTTGAGCGCGCGGCCCACGCCAACCGCTGTCGGCTCGTTCGCGCCGAAGATGCCCTTCAGGTCGGGATTGGCGGACAGCACGTCAGTGGTCTGGTTCAAAGCCATCGCCATCTGCGACTGCGAGTAGTACGGCCCGACGATCTGCAGCTTCGAGTGGCTCTCGATGTATTTCCGGAACCCGCCCACGCGGCTCACTTCCGAGCCTGCACCGGGCACGTAAGACATAATCGCGATCTTGCCGGTTTGCCCGACGCGATCGATGAGCGCTTTGGCGCACAGCTCGCCCGCCTTCTCATTGTCGGTCGTGAGGAACGACTGGTAGTAAGGCTTGCCGGAATCAGAAATAGCCGAGTCGATGATCACGACGGGGATATGCGCATTCCACGCCTGCTTGATCGCGGGCACGAGTGCATCCGGATCGGAAGGCGCGAGCACGATGCCCGCGACGTGCCGGTTCACGGCATTCACGACCATGTTGACTTCGTCGGTGATGTCGGACTCGGCGGCGGGGCCCTGAAATGTCATCGTGTAGCCCTTCGCGTCGCCCAGGGCGGCGTTGGCGCCTTTCTGCACGTTCTGCCAGTAATTTGAATTGACCGTCTTCACGATCACGGCAATCTCGCCGCCGGCCGCGAAGGCGCCCGTGCTGAATGCCGCGCAGAGCATGGCCGATACGGCCAGTATGGAAAACTTCTTCATGTCTCGCTCCTGTCTTTAGTGGTTGAACTTCTCCTGCCTGCCCCAGTGCGCCGTGCCTATCGTTTGCGGTTGCGAAGCTGATCGATCCAGACCGTGCCGAGAATCACCACACCGATGATGATCTGCTGGATGAAGCTCGAAACCCCATTCATGTTGAGGCCGTTGCGCAGCACGCCAATGACGAACGCGCCAATGGCGGTACCGGAAATCGTGCCGACGCCGCCCATCAGCGACGTTCCGCCAATCACCGAACTCGCGATTGCATCGAGTTCGTACATCACCCCTTCGTTCGGCTGCCCGGTCACGAGCCGGGACATCAGCACGCAGCCCGTCACGCCCGCCAGTGCGCCGGAAAGCACATACGTAAAGAGCTTGACGCCCTGCACATTGACGCCCGAAAGCCTTGCTGCTTCCGCGTTGGACCCGACCGCGTAGATGTGCCGGCCGAGCGACGTCCTCGAGAGCAGAATGGAAACGACGACGAACAGCACGACCATGATGACGACGGGATACGGTATGCCGGGGAATGTCGTGTCGGGAAAACCGTCCGCGCCGATGTGAGAGATGCGGAAGAGGGCGCCATTGCCGAGTTCGCCGAACGCTTCACCGAGGTCTGACACGGGACGTGCGCCCGTGATCTGCAACGCCATCCCGCGCGCAACCAGCATCATGCCGAGCGTGGCGATAAACGGCGGCAAGCCCATCCGCGTGACGCAGATGCCGTTGATGAGGCCGCACATCGCGCCCACCATCACGCCGGCCAGCATCGCAACGGGAACGGGCGCGCCCGCTTTCGCAAGCAGCGTCGCGCAGACGCCGGCGAGCGCGAGCACCGAGCCGACTGAAAGATCGATGCCGCCCGTGATGATCACGCAGGTCGCTGCCACACCCAGATAGGCGATCGACGTGACCTGCAGACCGACCGTCATCAGGTTGTCGACCGAAAAGAACGCCTGGCTCGTAACCGAAAATGCAATCACGAGAATCACAAGGCTGCCCAACGCCGCAAATTTCTGGATGAGTTCACGCCGCCGCTGTTGCGCGGACCGGTCGGCCGCCTGGGAACGATCTGATGTCATTTCAAGCATAGGTTTGCCCCGACGCGTAGCGCATGATCTCCTCCTGACTGGTTTGATCCGTTTGAAGAATCGCGGCGATGCGGCCTTCGTGAAACACGGCGATCCGGTCCGTCATGCCGAGCAGTTCGGGAAGCTCCGAACTGATCAGCACGACGCCCACGCCATCGGCAGCAAGCCGGTCCATCAACCCGTAAATGGCAAACTTCGCTCCGACGTCGATACCGCGCGTGGGTTCGTCGAAGAAAAGGATTTTCGAGCCGCGATATAGCCACTTTCCAACCACGACCTTTTGCTGGTTGCCGCCGGAAAGGTTACGCGTGACCTGATTGACGGAAGGCGTGCGGATCGCGAGTTCCTGCACGTAGCGTGTGGCGATGCGCGCTTCCTCGTTGAACCGCAGGAATCCGGCGCGCGAGGCGATGCCGCGAACATTCGCGAGCGTGACATTCGCGGCAACGGGCATGCTGAGCGCGAGGCCTTCTTTCTTGCGGTCTTCCGACAGATAAGCAATACCGTGGCGAATCGCCTCGCGCGGGGAACGAATCGTGACCGGCTCGCCGTGCAGCCATATCGTGCCGCTGTCGAGCGGGTCGGCACCGAAAATGGCGCGCGCGACTTCGGTGCGGCCCGCGCCTATCAGGCCGGCGAAGCCAAGAATTTCGCCCTTGCGCAGCTCGAATGAAAGCGGCCCGAATACCGCTTCGCGCTGCAGGCCCTCGACGCTCAGCAACACCTCGTCGGTCGGCACCGACTGCCGTTGCGGATAGGCATCGTCGAGCGAGCGGCCGACCATGCGCGCGACGACATCGTTGATGGTGAGCGCCGCGAAATTGTCGGTCGAGATGTGCCGGCCATCGCGCAACACCGTCACGCGGTCGACGATTTCTGCCATCTCGTCGAGCCGATGCGAAATATAGAGAATCGCCACGCCCTGGGCTCGCAACTCCTTGATGATGCGAAAGAGGTGGACGGTTTCGGACTCGGTCAGTGACGAGGTGGGTTCGTCCATGATCAGGATCTGCGCGTCGAGCGACAGAGCCTTCGCGATTTCCACCATCTGCTGCTGCGCGATGGACAGCGCGCCGACTTTTGTGGTGGGCGCGATAGATAAGCCGATGCGGGCGAGACATGCTTTGGCGTCGGCATTGAGCCTGCGCCTGTCGATGAAGGGACCGCGCTTGGGTTCACGCGCCAGAAAGAGATTTTCGGCGATGGAAAGATCGGGAACGAGGTTCAGTTCCTGATGAATGATCGCGATGCCCGCCGCCTGCGCATCGGATGTCGAGCGGAAATTCGCCTGCTCGCCTCGATAGAGGATGGTCCCTCCATCCGGACGGTACTGCCCGCTGATGATTTTCATCAGCGTCGATTTGCCTGCGCCGTTTTCGCCGCAAATGGCATGGACTTCGCCGCAGTGCAGGTCGAGGTTGATGCCGTCAAGCGCGATGACGCCGGGAAACTGCTTCCGAATCCCATCGAGCCGCAGGATCTCTCCCTTCCAGGCGTGACTGTTCGGCTTGCCGGTTGGCCCGGGCAGGCTCAGAGGCGTGCTCATCGTGTCTCCTGTGACGGCTGACCTGGCGGTGCTGGTCAGTCCAGTTGCAAAACATTAAAGCGCAATTTCGCCGATTGGTCAATCCAGTTTGAAATTTTCGAACTGCCCTTACCAATATTGGATAGTCTTTGATGTACGGGGTCGTTTGCGCGGCGGCATTGGCCGCTGCTAGACTTCGCCACGACGCCGTTCCTGGCGTTTTCTGTGAATCGGACGCTGGCCGTTTATGAAATCACAAGAGCCCAAGCGGCTTTACCAATCCGTCGCAGCGGAGATCCTTACCCTGATCCGCCAGGGCGAATTCCCGGTCGGCGAGCGTTTGCCGGCCGAGCGCGAACTGGCCTTGAGGCTCGGCGTTTCGCGTCCTTCATTGCGCGAGGCGTTGATTGCGCTCGAGATTGATGGCCGCGTCGAAATCCGGATGGGTTCGGGTGTCTACGTGCGCGATACGGGCGCTGACGATGAAAGCGCTGTTGGCGCGCTGGGCGACAGTCCATCCGAACTGATGCAGGCTCGCGCGGCCATTGAAGGCAGTGTCGCGGCACTTGCTGCTGCACATATGACGGCTGCTATGGCTGGCCGCTTGAAGCGAACGGTAGACCGGATGCGCAGGCTCGCCGCGCTCGGCAAGACGCCCGTCGACGCCGACCGTCAGTTTCATATGCTGGTCGCGGAGGCCGCCGGCAATTCGGTGCTCGCGCGCTTTGTGGGCGAACTGTTCGATAGCCGCCACGATCCCATTGCGGCAGCGATGCGGGGTCACACGGAAAGCGCGAAGACATGGACCGATGCGGTGCGGGAACATGAGGAGATCCTGCGGGCATTGCAGTCGGGTGACCCGATCGCTGCGCAAACCGCGATGCGCGCTCATCTCATGGCTTCGGAAGAGCGTTGGATTGGCGGCGTGCTCAAGCGCGATAGCGACTGAGACAACGCCGTCGCGTGTTTTCTGCAAGGTGTGTTGAGCGGTTTCTTGCGCGGCCGACAGTGCAGTCCGCAAATCCGCTGTTGCGGGATCCGAATGTCGGCATTACCAATCAGGTGGCCAATCACGCGGGCAATGTCGTGGGTGCGGCGCTGTCGGGGTGGCTCGGCTGGCGGTATGGACTCGGCGCGATCTTCGCGCTGACGGGCGGCTTCGGTGCGTTGACGGTCATCTCGACGCTGCTGATCCGCCGCGATGCCATCGATCACGACCGCGCGCGCGGCCTCGCCTCGGGGTCGTCCGCACATCAGCGACAGCGCGTGAGCGGCTTTCGCGTATTGTTGACCTGCCGTCCGCTGTTGCTGCTGGCCGCCGCGCTCGCGATGTTTCACCTCGGCAATGCGGCGATGCTGCCGCTCTATGGTCTTGCCGTCGTTGCCGCGCACAAGGGCAACCCAAGCGCCTTCACTGCGCAGACCATCGTCGTCGCGCAACTGCTGATGGTCGCCGTCGCGCGCATCGCGAACCGGCTGATCCAGCGGCTCGGCTACTGGGGCGTCATCCTGCTCACCGTTCTCGCGCTGCCATTGCGCGGTCTGGTCGCGGCATTGTTTATCTCGGCCTGGGGCGTGTGGCCCGTCCAGGCTCTGGACGGCATCGGTGCGGGGCTGCAAAGCGTGGCGGTTCCGGCGCTCATCGTGCGGCTGCTGCAAGGCTCGGGCCGCGTGAACGTGGGGCAGGGCGTGGTGATGACGGTGCAGGGCATCGGTGCCGCGCTGAGTCCCGCGTTGGGCGGCATGCTTGCACAGCACTTCGGCTACGCGGCGGCATTTCTCGTGCTGGGCGCCGTATCGACGGGGTCGCTCGCGCTGTGGTTGCTGTTCGGTACATCACTGAAGAAGGCCTGCAGCGTTCGTCGCGACCCGGTTAGCTCTGGCTCACTCGCTACATGACCAGGTAACGCGCAACATCCATGCTTTCATCCTGTCCGACCGGCGCAGGACGGGGAAGCACGGACATCTAGTCGAGCGGGCTTATCCAATCCGCGAGCACATCATTTCGGCCATCGCCAGGTTGGATCGGAGAGATATTCGGCGAAGTAATCGGACAACGCCGAGACCTTCGCGGGTCGCGCACGCGCGGACGGCGTAACGAAGTAGAGGCCGCCTCGCGTCAGCGACCAGTCGGTCAATATCGCTTCGAGCCGACCATCGGCCAGATATTCACCGGCGATGAACTCGGGCAACTCGGCGATCGCCAGACCGTCGAGCAGCGTGGGCAACAGTGCATCGGAATTCGTCACGCGCAGCGGGCCCGTCGGCATCACCGCTTCCTCGTCGCCGGCGTCGTTCGTGAAACGCCACACATCGCTGCGCGCGCGATACGCGTACGACAGACATGGCCGATCCACCAGCTCGCGCGGATGCGTGGGCCGCCCTTCGCGCCGCAGATACTCCGGCGACGCCACCACGAATTGCGTCACCGCGCACAGCCGGCGCGCCACCAGCGACGAATCCGGCAACGCGGCAATACGCAGCGCGGCGTCGAAGCCATCCGCGACCAGATCCACCGGCGCATCCGATAGATGCAAGTCGATCGACACCTCCGGATAGGCGCGAAAGAAGCCCGGCAGCAGCGGCGCGACGCAGCGCAGCCCGAATGCCATCGGCACGGCGAGGCGCACCAGCCCGCGCGGCTGCAGCGACATCTCGCGCGCCGCACTTTCGGCCTCCTCGGCTTGCCGGTAGATCTCGCCGGCTTTCTCGCAGATCGTCCGGCCGAACTCGGTGAGCGACAGCTGGCGTGACGTGCGGTTGAAAAGCCGTGCGCCCAGCCGATCCTCCAGGCGGGCCACGCCGCGCGAGACCGTCGCCACCGACACGCTCATTGCACGCGCCGCCGCCACGAACGATCCCTCCTCGGCGACCTTCGCGAACATCGCCAGTCCTTCGAAATCAGGCAGCCTCGCCATTCGTTCTCATCATTTCATTTATGCAACGTTAGATTGCAATCAATTCTATTTCGAAAAGATGGTGCCGTCGATATTCTCCTTTCATCGCAGCACGCAACACCGAACGTCAACCACCCACTGAACGAAACGAAAGGAGCCATACCATGGCACGCACACTCGACAACAAGATCGCACTCGTCACCGGCGCAAGCAGCGGCATCGGCCTCGCCACCGCCCAGCGCTTCGCGGCCGAAGGCGCGCACGTCTACCTCACGGGCCGCCGTCAGGCCGAACTCGACGCCGCCGTGAAGGGCATCCGCGAAGCGGGCGGCAAGGCAACCGGCGTACGCGTCGACTCCACCAGGCTCGGCGAGCTCGATGCGCTGTATGCGCAGATTCAGGAAGAACAGGGACGTCTGGACGTGCTGTTCGCAAACGCGGGCGGCGGCTCGATGCTGCCGTTTGGCAACATCACCGAAGAGCACTTTGACGACACGTTCAATCGGAATGTGAAGGGCGTGCTGTTCACGGTTCAAAAGGCGCTGCCGCTGCTGGCCAAGGGGGCGTCGGTGATTCTCACGGGTTCGACGGCCGGCAGCGCGGGCACGGCGGCATTCAGCGTCTATTCGGCTTCCAAGGCGGCAGTGCGCTCGTTTGCACGCAACTGGATTCTCGATCTCAAGGACCGCCAGATTCGCGTCAACACGATCAGCCCGGGCGCGACCCGCACGCCGGGCCTGCTCGATCTGGCCGGCGACGACGCCGCCCAGCGCCAGGGTCTCGCCGATTACCTCGCGGCGCAAATCCCGATGGGGCGTCTCGGCGAACCCGGCGAAATCGCGAGCGCGGCGCTGTTCCTCGCCTCGGACGATTCGAGCTTCGTGAACGGTATCGAGCTGTTTGTCGATGGCGGTCAACAGCAGATCTGAGTTCGCTCGCGCACGTGGATGCGGTCATCGACGATCGCATCCAGCCAGGCTCGCTCGAACGGAGTGCCATCACTGCTGGCCCACTTCCAGGCAGCGCTTGTCATTCGCGATGGGTGCGGTAGCGCGGTCGGGCTCAAGGCATCTGCATAACGACTTGCTGGCGCGCGGCACCGGACATCACGTGTCGCCGCCATGTTTGGCGTTCAACTCGTCGATCAGCTGTCTCGCACCGGGCGAGAGTTGCGCGCCTTTTCGGGTGACGAGTTCATAAGGTTCGCTACGCGAAGCAAGATGCAGCGGAAGGATGCACGTCATCCCGTGACTGGCAAAAAACTGCGCGACGTCGATCGACACCAGCGCGACGAACGACGGATTGCTCTGCAGCAGCGCGAGCGTGGCGAATGCCGACGTCGTTTCGAGCAGATGCATCGGAAAGCGAATGTCGGCTTCGCGGAACTCGCGCTCCAGCAAGAGCCGCATCGGCATGTTCGCGCGATACACCACCCAGCGATATTCCGCCGCGTCCTGAAGCCTGACCTTCTTCGCGCGCCGCAGCGGATGCTGCACATTGGCCACGACGGCGAGCGTCTCCTCCTGCAGCCGCGTGGTTTCGTAGTGCTGCGGCGTCTGGCTGATCGTCGTGCGACAGATGGCCAGATCCAGACGGCCTTCGTCGATCTGACTGAGCAACATCGCGCTCGTGTCTTCGACGATTTCGACTGAAATTTCCGGGTTTCGCGCGATCAGCGACGTAATCGCATCGGTGAGCAGCGGCACCGCGCCCATGATCACACCGACGGCCACGCGGCCGCCCTGGCCGCGCATGATCCCGACGATCTCTTCACGCATGTGCGACAGATCGGTGTGGATCAGGCGCGCATAGCGAATCACGCAGCGTCCCGCTTCCGTCGGTTCGAGTCCCCGGTTCGTGCGGTTGAACAGCGGTGTCCCGAAGGTCGTTTCGATTTCCTGCAAGGCCTTGCTGGCGCCCGGCTGCGTGAGCGCCACCTGCTGCGCCGCCTTCAGCAACGAGCCGTGATCGCCGAGAGCGATCAGCAGTCGCAGTTGCTTCAGATGGAGGCGGGAAATGATGGAGTTGAGCGGCGGTGTCATTGGGTTGAGCAAAAGTTATAGCTGTATCAAAACTTCTCAATTACTGAGAAATGGACGTCTCCTTATACTGGCTGCAAACGGTGTCTAAAAAGCGCCAGCATCAACGCGACGGTCGGGTTATGGGCCGTTGGAGTCCGGCGCCGCAGCGCCCACAGCCACTATAACTGACGCTCATTCCCCATGTCCCTCATCAACTACATCACGCAGATTCAGTTCGACTATGGCGCCATCCGTTTGCTCGGCAGCGAATGCGAGCGAGTGGGTATCAGGCGGCCATTGATCGTCACGGACAAAGGTGTCCGGGCAGCCGGCATCATCGATACGGTGCTCGCCGCGCTTGGCGGCACCGCGCCCGTCGCGATCTATGACGGCACGCCGCCGAACCCCAACGAGGCTGCCGTGCGCGACGCGGTGGCGGCCTATCGCACGGGCGATTGCGACGGCATCGTCGCCGTGGGCGGCGGTTCGGCGATCGATCTGGCCAAGGGTGTGGCCGTTTGCGCGACACATGAAGGCCCGCTGCAACGATTCGCCGTGATCGAAGGCGGCGCGACGAACATCACCGCGAAAACCGCGCCCGTGATTGCCGTGCCCACGACAGCGGGCACCGGCAGCGAAGTGGGCCGCGGCGCCATCCTGATTCTCGACGATGGCCGCAAGGTCGGCGTGATCTCGCCGTTCGTGGTGCCGCGCGTGGCGATCTGCGATCCGGAGCTGACGCTGGGCTTGCCGCCCGCATTGACGGCGGCGACCGGCATGGACGCGATCGCGCATTGCATCGAGACCTTCCTCGCGAGCGCATTCAATCCGCCCGCCGACGGCATCGCGCTGGACGGACTGTGGCGCGCATGGCGTCACATCGAGCGCGCGACGCGCGAACCCGGCGACCGTGCGGCGCGGCTGAACATGATGAGCGCATCGATGCAAGGCGCGCTCGCGTTCCAGAAAGGCCTGGGCTGCGTGCACAGCCTGAGTCATTCGCTTGGCGGCATCAATCCGCGCCTGCATCACGGCACGCTCAACGCGATCTTTTTGCCTGCGGTGCTCGAATTCAACCAGCACGCTCCGTCCGTGCGCGACGAGGACAAGCTCAACCGCTTGGCAATCGCGATGGGGCTTGGCAACGGTGCGGAGGTGGCGCCTTCAGTGCGGACCATGACGCAGCGGCTCGGCTTGCCGACGGGCCTCGCGCAACTGGGCGTCACGCCCGCGATGTTCCCCGACATCATCAAGGGCGCACTCAAGGATCACAGCCACAAGACCAATCCCCGCGAAGCGTCCGAAAGCGATTACCACGCCATGCTGGAAGCGTCGCTCTGACGCAATCGCATCTGACTGACTCAGTGCCGCGCAGACGGCACTCCAACAAATCAACCGGAGACACTCAACATGCAGGCGAGCAAAAAGCTGCGTCGTATCCAGCGCATTTCCATTTTCTTTCTGACGCTGGCGGGTTGCATCAACTATCTCGACCGTAGCGCGCTATCGGTAGCCAACAGCACCATTAGCGGCGAAATGGGACTGAGCGCGTCGCAAATGGGCCTGTTGCTTTCCGCGTTTTCGATGTCCTATGCGTTCGCACAGTTGCCCGTCGGTGTCCTGCTGGATCGTCTGGGCGCGCGGCTGATGCTCGGCACGGGCATGTTGCTGTGGTCGGTCGCGCAGCTGTGCACGGGCTTCGTACACGGCATCCAGCAGTTTTTCCTCGCGCGGGTGTGCCTGGGCATCGGCGAAGCGCCGCAGTTTCCTGCCGGCGCGAAGGTGATCGGCGAATGGTTCGCGCTGCGCGATCGCGGCGCGCCAACGGGGATTTTCGTGGCCTCGTCGACGATCGGCCCCGCGATTGCGCCGCCCATTCTCACTGCGCTCATGCTCACGCTCAGCTGGCGCGAAATGTTCATCGTCACGGGTGTGTTCGGCATCCTCGTTGCGCTCGGCTGGTATGCGGTGTATCGCAACCGCAGTGAAGTGGAGCTCACGCCCGACGAGCAGGCTCATCTCGCCGAAGGCGCGCAGGAAGAGCCCAACGCAGCGCCGCTGAACGGTGCGCAGTGGCGCAATCTCTTCGCGCAACGCACGACGTGGGGCATGCTGTTCGGCTTCATGGGCGTCATCTACATGGTGTGGCTGTATCTGACCTGGCTGCCCGCGTATCTCGAGCACGAGCGCGGCATGAGCATCGCGCGCGCTGGCTGGGTCGTGGTGATTCCGTACTTCGTCGGCACGCTCGGCATGGTGGGAAGCGGCTATATCGCAGACTGGCTCTACAGCAAGGGCATGGCGCCCATCACGAGCCGCAAGTGGCCGATCTGCGTGGGACTCGTCGGCGCTGCGGCGGCCACGGTCCCGGCTGCGCTGACGCCTTCCGCGTGGATGGCCATCGCGTACATCTCGCTGGCGATGTTCTTCCTCAACATGGCTTCGGGCGGCGCGTGGTCGCTCGTGAGTGTCGCCGCGCCGCGTCAGGCCGTGGCGTCGCTTGGCGGCATCCAGAACTTCGGTGGCTTCCTGGCGGGATCGGCGGCGCCGATCGTCACCGGCCTCGTGGTGGACCGCACGCATTCCTTCGTAAACGCGCTGATCGTGAGCGCCGCCGTCGCGCTGCTGTCCGCCGTTGCCTACATGGTCATGGTGCGCAGGCCGGTGAGCGTCACGCAAGAGCACGAAGCGGGCGCCGCGCTTGGAGCCGCGCAACCGGCCGACTGAAGGGCAGCAAGCACGGCAGCAAGCACGGCGGCAAGCACGGCGGCAAGCGCGCCGGCCACATCACGGCAGTTTCAAACCGATAGACAGTCAGGGTGCAGGGATCGTATGTCAGTCATTACGTGTGTCGAGGATTTGCGTCTGATGGCGAAGAAGCGCGTGCCAAAGGCGTTTTACGATTATGTCGATAGCGGCTCCTATTCGGAATCGACGTACCGCGAGAACAGCCGCGCGTTCGACGACCTGAAGCTGCAGCAACGCGTGGCCGTGAACGTCGAAGGCCGGAGCACGGCGAGCACGATGATCGGTCAGCGGGTGGCCATGCCTGTTGCCATCGCGCCGACCGGCCTCGCCGGCATGCAGTGGGCGAACGGCGAAATGCTCGGCGCGCTTGCTGCAAAGCGCTTCGGCGTGCCGTTCACGTTGTCGACGGTCAGCATCTGCTCGATCGAAGATGTCGCGCGTCATACGGCTGCGCCGTTCTGGTTTCAGCTCTACGTGATGCGCGACCGCGGCTTCAATGCGTCGCTGATCGAGCGCGCGAAGCTGGCGGGTTGTTCCGCGCTCGTCGTCACGCTGGATCTGCAGATCAACGGCCAGCGGCACAAGGACCTGAAGAACGGCATGACCGTTCCGCCGCGTCTCACGGCTTCCAATCTGCTCGATTTCGCGTCGAAACCAGGCTGGATGATGCGCGCGCTGCGCGGCGCCAAAACGTTCGGGAACCTGGCGGGCTACATCAAGGGCGGCGACGACGTCATCGCGATCAGCAAGTGGGTGGCGCAACAATTCGACCCGACGCTCAGTTGGGACGATCTCGTCGCCATCCGGCGCGGCTGGGATCGCAAGCTCGTGCTGAAGGGGATCATGAGCGTCGAGGACGCGCGCATGGCCGCATCGATCGGCGCGGATGCGATCGTCGTGAGCAATCACGGCGGGCGGCAACTGGATGGCGCGCCGTCCAGCATCGAAGCATTGCCCGCGATCGTCGAGGCTGTCGGCGACAAGATCGAGGTCTGGGTGGATGGCGGCATTCGCAGCGGACAGGACGTGATGAAAGCGCTCGCGCTGGGCGCGAAAGGCACCATGGTCGGACGTGCGTTCATGTACGCACTCGGCGCAATGGGCGAGGCCGGCGTCACCCGCATGCTGCACATACTGCAAAGCGAACTCGACGTCAGCATGGCTCTGTCGGGCGTGCGAACGATCGGCGAAATCGGCCGACACAATCTTTATCAGCGTCGTCATGATCTGCTGTCGCGCGGCGGCGTGCGCGAGTCGCAGGATCGCGCTGAACCGGCAATCGTTTAAATCAAGGAGCAGGCGGGATGAATCTGAACATCGAAGGTCGCTGGGCGCTCGTGTGCGCGGCAAGCAAGGGGCTGGGAAAAGGCTGCGCGGAAGCGCTGGTCGCGGAGGGCGCCAACGTCGTCATCACGGCGCGCGGCAGCGACGCGCTCGAAGCGACCGCACAGGCGCTGCGGGCGCTCAATCCCGCGGTGACGGTCAAGACCGTGCTCGGCGACATCACGACGCGCGAAGGGCGTACGGCTGCCCTCGCGGCGGCGCCGCACATCGACATTCTCGTGAACAACGCAGGCGGCCCGCCGCCGGGCGATTTTCGCAACTGGTCGCGCGAGGACTGGATCGCCGCCGTCGATGCGAACATGCTGACGCCGATCGAGTTGATCAAGGCAACCGTCGACGGCATGGCCGAACGCGGCTTCGGCCGCATCGTCAACATCACGTCTGGCGCGGTGAAGGCGCCCATCGACGTGCTGGGACTATCGAACGGTGCGCGCTCGGGACTGACGGGTTTCATCGCGGGACTGGCGCGGCAAAAGCGCATCGCGCAGGCCAATGTGACCATCAACAATCTGCTGCCCGGGCTGTTCGAAACCGACCGTTTGCGTCAGTCGACGCGAGCAGCGGCCGATGCGCATGGTCAAAGCTATGACGCGGCGCTGGAAGCGAAGCGGCAGATCGTGCCGGCGGGGCGCTTCGGCACGCCTGCGGAATTCGGGGCGTTCTGCGCCTTCTTGTGCAGCGCGCAGGCTGGTTATCTGACGGGCCAGAATGTGCTGCTGGACGGCGGCGCTTACCCCGGCACCTTCTGACCTGGCGCCTTCCGACGCATGGACTGCGGCTGACATTGTTATCCCCATAGAGGAAATGGAAATGAACATCGCTGGGAACCTGTTGATTGGCCAGAGCGTGCGACGCGGCACGAACGGCGTGTCGTATGCCATCGACGCCGCGAGCGGCGAACGTCTGGAGCCGGGCTTCGGGGGCGCGACGCTCGAAGACGTCGACGCTGCATGTGCATTGGCATGGACCGCTTTCGATACCTTCCGCGAAACCACGCTCGAAGCCCGCGCGGAGTTTCTGGAGACGATCGCGGCCAACATCCTCGCAGCAGGCGATGCGTTGATCGAGCGCTGCGTCGCGGAGTCGGGCTTGCCGCGCGCGCGAATCGAAGGTGAACGCGCGCGAACCGTGGGGCAGTTGCGGATGTTCGCGGGTGTCGTGCGAGCGGGCGACTTTCTCGAAGCGCGCATCGATCCGGCGCAGCCCGAGCGCAAGCCGATGCCGCGCGTCGACCTGCGTTTGAGGCACATCGGGCTCGGCCCTGTCGCGGTGTTCGGCGCCAGCAATTTTCCGCTGGCGTTCTCGGTGGCAGGGGGCGACACCGCTTCCGCGCTGGCGGCTGGGTGCCCGGTGATCGTCAAGGCCCATGCCGCGCATCCCGGCACGTCGGAGCTGGTCGGCATGGCCGTGCAGAAGGCAGTGAAGGATTGCGGGATGCCTGAGGGAACGTTCTCGCTGCTGTTCGGAAGCGGCCGCGAAATCGGCCAGGGGCTGGTTCGCGATCCCCGCATCAAGGCGGTCGGATTCACCGGCTCGCGTCATGCGGGAACCGAGTTGATGGCAGTCGCCGCCGCGCGTCCCGAGCCCATTCCCGTCTATGCGGAGATGAGCAGCATCAATCCCGTGTTGCTGTTTCCGCATGCGATCGAGCAGCGCGGCGAAGCGATCGCTCAGGCGTTCGTGCAATCGTTGACGCTCGGTGCCGGGCAGTTCTGCACGAACCCCGGTTTGATTCTCGCGGTGGAAGGTCCCGCACTCGACCGTTTCGTCGCCGCGGCTTCGCAGGCGTTGAGCGAGGTTCCGGCTGCAACGATGCTCACGCCGGGCATTCATCGTGCGTTCGAAACGGCGGTGTCGAAGTTCGCCGACCATCCGCAGGTGCAGACGGCAGCGCGCGCGCAGCCCGCGACGGGCGCGAACAAGGGACAAGGCGCGCTGTTTGTGACGAGCGCCGCCGCGTTTCGTGAGCAAGCGGCATTGCAGGAAGAGATATTCGGCGCGGCGTCATTGATCGTGCGTTGCCCCGATCTGCGAACGATGCGCGAACTGATCGAGTCGCTGGAAGGACAATTGACGGCGGCGCTGCAGATCGACGAAGCCGATTACGCGGCGGCGCGCTCGTTCCTTCCGGCACTCGAGCGACGCGTCGGACGCGTGCTCGTCAATGGCTTTGGCACGGGCGTCGAAGTCGGGCATGCGATGGTCCACGGCGGTCCTTATCCTTCCACTGCCGACGGCCGTTCCACTTCCGTAGGCAGCCTCGCGATCCGCCGCTTTCTGCGGCCGGTGAGCTATCAGGACATGCCGGAGGCGCTGCTGCCCGAGTCGTTGAAAACGGGCAACCCGTGGCGAATCAATCGTCTCGTCGACGGGAAGATCGCGTTGGCGCAGCACGCCTGATCGTCGTTGCACAGGTCGGCGCAGTTTCACCGCCGCCTTTACCGCGGCGGAGTCATGACCCGGATGCACTCCGTACCGACGCTGCGCTGCTTGCGCCCGCCTGTGACGGTGAATCGCCGAGCCACTGCATGAAATCGCCCACATGCTGCGCCCAGAGGTCGGGGCGGGTCATGGTGAAGTGGCCCGGCGATGAGGGCGTGCCCTGCTGCACGGTGTACTTGCCGCGCGGAAGCGTCGGTACGAGTCGCTCGAGGACCTGCAGTGTGTCGGGATTGAATTCGTCGTCGGAGAAATTCAGGGCATATAGCCTGGTCTTGATCCTGGATAGTCCGGGTTCGGGATCGTAATCGAACGACGACTTGAGTGAATAAAGGATGTCGTTCGGGTCGACGTGCTGCGCCTGGAAACGGGTGGTCGCGAGAAACTTGTCGGCAGCCGCGCCGTCGGGAATTTCGTGCTGTAGTGCGGGCGCGCTGTCGATCATCATGCGCAGTATCCGGAAGCCATCGACCCAGCCGCCGGGCGTTTGCGTATAGTCCCCGCTCTTCCAGTCCGGATCGGAGCGGATCGCGTCGATCACCATGCGCCGCCACAGCAGATTGCGGCCCGAGACCGTGATCGGCAGCGACACGACGGGCATCACGCCGTCCATCATGTCGGGAAACGCCTCGGCCCACTGCCATGCGTTCATGCCGCCCATCGACATGCCGAGAATCGCATGCAGATGTTGGATACCCAGGGTTTCCGTTACCAGCTTGTGCTGGAGATCGACGATGTCGCCGTAATCGTAGTTCGGAAATTTCGCCTTCAGTCCGTCACTCGGTTTGCTCGACTGGCCGTGGCCCACGTTATCGGGAAAGATCAGATAGTAGCGGTTAGCGTCGAGGGGTCGTCCGGGATCGAACAGCGCCTTCGTGTAAGTTGGACCGAGCAGCGTCCTGCCGTCAGCGCCCGTCCAGTGCAGGACCAGAACGGCGTTGTCGATGGCGCCTTGCGCATTGCGATGCGGTGTGCCGAGCGTCGCGTAGTGAAGCTTTAACCGGGGCAGCGTCTCGCCGTCCCTGAACCTGTAGTTGTCGAACCAGGCATCGGCCTGAATCGCCGCCGGATTCCCGCGTTGGTCGAGCGGCACAGCTTCATTGGCGGATGCGGCCGTCGGCGCGCTGGCGTGGGTCGATACGGTGCCCGCGAAGATGGGCCCGGACACCAGCAAGCCAAGCAGCGCGCTAGCTGCGGCACGGGCACGACGAAATTTCATGATGATTTCCTGGCTGGGTTGAGGAAGACGTGTGTGCGGCTGGTTTCGGATCATGCCGTTGCGTCGGCATGCTTGACGTCGCGTTCGACAGTTCCTGCGCAGCGACGCAGCAGGTCGAACGCCATGATGTGGCTCGCCCCCGAGATTCCGACGCCGTAGAAGGGGATCAGGGCCATCGGCAGTGTCTGGATGCCTGTCATGCGGGGATCGTTGAGCAGGAAGCAGGTCAGCCCTGTACCGACTGCCACCACGAAATCGGCAAATCCGAACAGATGGAAGACCAGATAGCGGTTGCGCGTCTTCGGCAGCAAGGTGACGCCGAGGGCCAGCAAGCCGGCGATGAGATCGCCCCATCCCGCATTCCGGACAAGACTTCCGGCAGAAGGCCGTGCGCCCCGTACCAGAAGAAAACCAGCGCGGCTGCGATGCGCCAGATATGGAAGGCCGTCAGCGTCTGCAGTCCCGCCGTCTCGATGTAGGCCCGAAAGCGCCCGGATAACCCGTAGACGACGACTGGCGCAACGATCCCCAAGGCGATGAGGCTCGCAAGCCACAGCGGATAGATGGCGCGGTAGGCGCCAGTCTCGGCGGCGATTACAACGGCCATTCCCCATACTGAGAGGACGGCCAGCAGGACGCGCGTCGCGCTTTTCTTCCGAATCTCAACTGTCGTGTTCAACATCAAAAGCCATTAGGGTAACGAATTGATGGATATGCTCGTCAGCGCTTGCCACGCACGATGTGTGCAGTTACAGCGCGCCCTTTCTGCCGTCTTCGGTCAGTTTCAGCAGCGGCGTCGACTTGAGCAGATTGTCCGTCTGCACGCGCTCCCACAGACTTCCTTTTCCTTGCTGACGACCGCGCTGGTCTTCGAGACGGAGCCACTGCTCGACGGTCCGGACACGGTTCGGATGGATCTCGTCGAGCAGCGCATAGTCGCGTTGGATCACGTTGTGCTTCCAGATATTCCAGAACCCGGTGAAGTTGTCGCGAAAGCTCATCGTGCCCTTGTCATTCAGATCCGCGTTGTATCCGGCGGGCAGGCGGGCGGCCATCTTGAGCGGCCCATTCCAGTAGGTGTCCAGATCCGTGTCGATATAGCGTGCCGCATGTCCCGTTACCCGCTCGAAGGCGTCAGCCAGCGCGTGGTATCCGACCTGCTCGATCGCGACTTCGAGTGCCATGCCGTTCGCGCGTTCGGGGTGGTCGAACAACCAGCGCGCGTAGTAGCCGCAATCGTCCAGCGCGACGTGAGGCACCGTGCCGTTGCCAAGCGGCACACGCCAGGTCAGCACGCCGTCTTCGACGAGCGGCATCATCGGCGTCATGGCCGAAATCGCCATCTCCATGTACGGCCCTGTGGTGAACACGGCCGCGCCCATGCGGTCCCCGTTCGTCTGGTTCTGGAACAGAATCCATTCGCCTATGCGGCCCTTGCCGTCATAGTGGCCGGTGCGAAAGCGGGAATCGTAGCCAGCCTTCTTGAGTGCATAGTCGAGGTTGCCATACACGAAGAACCTGATGCCTTCCTCAAGGGCAATTTCGTAGCAACGGATCGCCCAGTAGATCTCGGTTTTCTCGCCCGTGTTGAAGCCGTCGAGATTGATATAGGCACCGTCGCAACCGCGGAAACCTTCTCGCAGGATGGCCTCGTCGGCGAACGAACCCTTCAGGATGGATACGTTGCCGAGTGCGAGCAGTGCCTTGGCACGCCGGGAATCAGGGTCACGGCTCAAAGCTCGGATGGAATATTTGCCGTCGGCTACAAGCGCGCGGATGACAGGCAGGCCCTGCGCGCCTGTGCCGCCGACGACGAATATCCGGGACGCAATCTGGGAAGGCATGGTGGTTTCCTTGAGGTCGAAACAGCAGGCATCGCCGATAACGCCTGCGGGCAGACTACTAACTCTTATGATAAGAGTTAGTAGTCTGCCCAGCAAGCACTTTTGGGCAGTGGGTTCGTGAGGCGAAGGAACTGCGTGGCGGGATCGTTCCGCCGTACGCGCGCGACTCTTATAATGAGACTTACCCGGCGACGACCGTCGGACTATCAGGGACACAGTCAAGGGACGCGGACATGCGATCGAAAGGTTTCGACGGGATGGTGTGCCCGATCGCGGGCGTGATGGCGGCGATCGGCGACCGATGGGGTCTGCTGATCCTGCGCGATCTTGTTTGCGGGCTCAGCCGATATGACGAATTTCGCCAGTCGTCCGGCATCACCAATGCGACGCTCAGCGATCGGCTCAAACACCTCGAGGCCAACGAGCTGGTTGAGCGCAGGCGCTATCAGGTCAATCCGGAGCGATTCGAATATCTGTTGACCCGCAAGGGCCGGCAGCTTGCCCCGCTGATGCCGATGCTCGCCCAGATTGGCGATAGTCTGGAGGTTTCCGGAGCGCCGGCGCCGCCGATGAAGTTCGTGAATCGAAAGACGGGGGCGGAAGTACGGTGGAGCTTTGTCGATCAGAACACGGGCGAGCCAATCAACCCGGCCGATCTGGCCATCGAGGAAGGCCCCGGCGCCGACGATCTGGTCCGTTGGCGCTTATCTCAACGTGAGCATCGCCGCGAGAAAGCCTAACGTTTGCTCGCACCCGGATGCCGACGCGACCGACGCTATCGACCATGCTTTGTCGGCATCGGGTGCACAGCATCATTCCTTGCGCAGCGCTGCCTGTGCTTATTTGCTGGCGTTGTTGAGCACATCGAGCGCCGCCGCGCATGCGCCCCGCAGTTGTTCACGCATCAAATCCTGCACATCGCCCGTTCCATTGACGATTGCATCGCGAATTCGCACTGCCTGTTCGAACGACGCGCGCATCCGTCCGCCTCGCGCCATCGCGATACGGCGCAGCCGGCGCACCGGCCCAATCAGCGACGCATGGTTCTGCTGCAACGTGCGGTTGTCGGCGATCGTCATCACGATCGTGTAAAAGCGGTCCAACGCATCGACATAGGCCGCCGCGTCGTCGGCCTCTACGCTGGCGCGCATCGCATTGATCACCTCGTCTAGCTGCGCGGCGCCGAGCGGTGTCATGCGCTCGGACGCGAGCTGCACCGCGAGGCATTCGAGCGCGGCACGCACCGTATAAATCTCCTCGACGTCACGCAGCGTCACCGAACGCACGTAGGCGCCCACGCGCGGCAGGATCGTCACCAGCCCTTCGCGTTCCAGTTGCGCGAAGGCCTCACGCATCGGCGTGCGGCTGACGTTCAGCTGCTTCGCGACCTGTACCTCCGACAGACGGCTGCCCGGCGCGAGCACGCCTTCCACGATTGCCTCGCGCAACGCGGGCACGACGACGCCATCGCTCAACGAATCGCCTGCGGAATCCAGCGAGCGCAGCTGCGCGTGGTAGCGCGTGGCGATCGATTCAAGCGTGGGCGCCTGGCGCCTGGGGGCCGTCGTGGCTTTCGAAGATGCTGTTTTTGCGGCGGGCATTGACACCTCGGATTTCTGTGAATACGCTGTATACAGATTATACAACAGGAGACGACATGGATCGCAGTCCATTGCAGGCGCCCGTTCTGATCGAACATAGCGGCGATACGCTCACTTTTACGCTGAACCGTCCGGACGATGGCAACGAAGTCTCGGGTGCGATGTTCGACGCGATGTCCGATGCGTTGCGCAGCGAAGCCGTGCAGGCGAAGGCGCGCGTGCTGCGCATCCGTGCGAACGGCGATGTGTTCTGCACGGGCCGCGAGCGCGCGGGGCGGGACGCCGTGTCGATCCGCGCCGAAGTCGCGCGATTGATCGAACTCAAGCGGCTCGTACGCAACACGTCGTTGATTTCGATTGCGCAGGTGCAGGGCGATGCATTCGGCTTCGGCTTCGGACTCGCGATCCTGTGCGACTTCACGCTCGTCGCGTCGTCGGCGCGGCTCGCGTTCCCTGAGATGCGCGCCGGTCTGCCGCCCGCCGCGATCATGGCCTATCTCGGCGGCTATGCATTGCCGAAGGCCGTGTTCCCGATGGTCTTGTTCGGCGACGTCATCGCTGCGGAAGCGGCCTTGCAGGCTGGGCTCATCACACGCGTATGCGAGCCCGCGACTCTGCATGCCGAAGCGGAGGCGCTTGCCGCACGCATTCTGTCGCTGGACGAAGCGGGCGCGAAAGGGTGTAAGGCATTCTTCCTCGCGGCGCAGGAAGGCAGCGTCGAGCAGAACTTCCGCGCCGCAACCGACATGCTGACCGTCAACGCATTGCGGCTGATGCAGGCCCGCTGAGCGCGGCCGCGCTTCGCCAGCTCGATACAACACGGCGTGCGGATGCGGCAGAAGGCGCTTAGGCGCTGCGCACCGTAACGTCGACAGGAGACAGACATGAACGTCAACGCAGGAGCCAGACTCGACCGTTTGCCGATGTCGGGATTTCATCGGCGCATCATGTGGTTGATCGGCATTGGCATGTTCTTCGATGGTTTCGATATCTACGTCGCGTCGACGGTGCTCGGTGCGACGCTCAAATCCGGCTTCTCCACGCTCGGACAGAACGCGCTGTTCGTGTCGCTGACCTTTCTCGGCATGATGCTCGGCTCGCTCGGCACCGGTTTCCTCGGCGACCGCTTCGGCCGGCGTTTCACGTATCAGGCGAACCTCGCTGTGTTCGGGCTGGCGTCGCTCGGTGCCGCGCTCGCACCGAGCATGAACGTGCTGATTGCGTGCCGCTTCGTGATGGGACTCGGCCTCGGCGCGGAAAACGTGGTCGGTTACTCGACGCTGACCGAATTCGTGCCGCCGCAAAAGCGCGGCAAGCTGCAGGGTTTGATGGCGGTGTTCGTCGTGTCGGGCTTGCCCGTCGCGGGGCTGATCGGGCTCTTGCTGATTCCGTCGTTCGGCTGGCGCGCGATGTTCGTGCTCGGCGGCATTGGCGCACTGGGCGTCTGGTATGCGCGCAAGTCGTTGCCTGAGTCGCCGCGCTGGCTCGATTCCGTTGGACGGCACGACGAAGCCGATGCGATTTTGCGTCGAATCGAAACCGAGGTGACGGCCGCGCGAGGCGGCGAACCGCTGCCAGCGCCAGCTTCGACGAAACCCGGCGCGGCCGGGCCGCAGATGCTGTCGTTCGGTTCGCTGTTCAGCGGCGTGATGCTGCAGCGGATGATCGTCGGCTGCGTGACGCTCATCGTCATCAATACGCTGCTGTATGGCTTCGTCACGTGGCTGCCGACCTTCTTCGTGCATCAGGGCTTCAGCATCGCGAAGTCGTTCGGCTTTGCGCTCGTCATGTCGCTCGGCGCGCCCATCGGCTCCGCAATCGGCGCGCTGACGGCCGATGCCTGGGGACGCAAGCCGACCATCATCGGCTCGTCGCTCGCTGCCATCGTGTTCGGCGCAATGTATCCGTTCATCACGAACCCCGTGGTTCTCCCCATCGTCGGATTGCTGCTGACCATTCCCATTTATGTGCTGGTCGCGCTGCTCTTCGCCGTGTACGTGCCCGAACTCTTTCCGACGGAAGTGCGGCTGCGCGCGTCGGGTGTCTGCAACACGTTGGGACGCGGCGCCACCATCATCACGCCTTTCATCGTGGTGTCGCTGTTCGCGCAATACGGCATCGTCGGCGTGCTCGCGATGATGATCGGTTTGCTCGCCGTGCAGATCGTCGTGGTGGCATGGCTCGGCGTCGAGCCGACGGGGCGGCGCCTCGAAGACCTTCAGCCGGAAGACACAAGCTCGCGCGATGCGCTGCATACCGATGCACACGCTTCGCCTCTCAAATGACTCGACAGGAACAATGCAATGGATACAACCAACACGCAGCACTACGATGCACAATTGTTGATCGACGGCGAATGGACGGATGCCGAGGAAGGCCGCACGCTCGATATCCTGAATCCCGCGACGGGTGAGGTGATTGGGGCGCTCGCATCGGCTTCGGCCAGCGACGTGGATCGCGCTGTGCAGGCAGGGCATCGCGCATTCGAAGGCGGCGCGTGGCGCGATATGCCGATCCAGCAGCGTGCGCGCATTCTCAATCGTTTCGCCGATCTGTTCGAAGCGGATCTCGAACAGTTCTACAAGCTCGAAACACTCAATAACGGCCGTCCCGTTTCGGAAACGCGCGCACAGATTTCAAGGCTGCCCCAGTTCTATCGCTACTTTGCCGCGCTCGCGCTCACACGCCGCAGCGACGTGATTCCCATCGAAGGGCCGTACCTGTGCTACACGCAGCGCGTGCCGCTCGGCGTGGTCGCGCTGATGACATCGTTCAATCATCCGTTGATGATTCTGTCGAAGAGCCTTGCGCCCGCGCTCGCGACGGGCAACAGCGTGGTCATCAAGGCTTCGGAACAGACGCCGCTCACGACCGTGCGGCTCGTGAGGCTGCTGCAGGAAGCGGGCGTCCCGAGAGGCGTTGTCAACGTCGTGAACGGGGAGGGGCGCGAAGCGGGCGCGGCACTCGCACGTCATCCGCTGATCCGCAAAGTCGTGTTCACAGGCGGCACGGAAGTGGGTCGCTCGATTGGTGAGGCAGCCGCGCACAATTTCGCGCTCACCACGCTGGAACTGGGCGGCAAGGGCGCGGTGATCCTTTTCGACGATTTCGATATCGAGCGTGCGGTGAACGGCGCGGCGTTCGCAGCGTTTATCGGCGCTGGGCAGACCTGCGTGTGCGGTGCGCGCATCCTGGTGCAAAAGTCGATGTATGCGGCGTTCCTCGAACGCTTCCGCGCGAAGGTGGATGGCATCCGCGTGGGCGATCCGGCTGATGCGAAGACGCAGCTTGGGCCGGTGATTTCCGAGCGCTCGCGGCAGCGCATCCTCGCGATGCTCGAACGGGCGAAGGAGGCTGGTGCGAAAGTGCTGACAGGCGGGCGCGTGCCGCCCGCCTTGACGTCGGGGTATTTCCTCGAGCCCACCGTCATCTATGACGCGAATCCGCATTCGGAGATCGGCCAGGACGAGGTATTTGGGCCCGTGACGGTTGTCATGCCGTTCGAAGACGAAGCCGATGCGATCCGGATCGCCAACGATACACAGTTCGGTCTCGCCGCTTCCATCTGGACGCAGGACGTCGCGCGTGCGCATCGGGTCGCGGGCAAGCTGGAATTCGGCATGGTGTGGGTCAACGACCATCATCGTCTGGACCCGGCGTCGCCGTGGGGCGGATTCAAGAACAGCGGCGTCGGACGCGAGACGGGCATCGAGTCATTCGACCAGTTCAGCGAACCGCGCGCGGTGACGATCAACACGACGGGCAAGACGGTCGACTGGTATGCGGACGATGGCGAACTCAAGCGGCTGAACTAGGCAGCGTGGTCCGGGCAGAACCCGTTGTGCGGCGCTGATGCCCCGCTCATCGCCATTGCCCCGGACCTGGCGTGCAGCAGGACGAGCGCGAGCGTCCTGCCTGCGGCAGCGTCAGCGTTGCACCGCATTGCGCGTCTAGCCGCATATCGCAGACGTCCATCGGCGGGAAGGTGAGCGCCGGACCAGCGTTGCCGGCGTAATTTCCCGATCACCCGCACATGTCCAGCGCCTTCGGGCAACCCGACCAAAGGAATCTGATTCGCCAGGATGCCCTGATAGCCTGGCGGGGTCATCTTGTCCTTCGCGGGTAGATTGACCCAAAGGTGGACCATCTCCCGCGTCCCGCCTGTTCTAGCGAACGCGCACGAATGGAACGCCTCATGCAGTATCCGTGCGCCCGCTGTCATCCATTGCACCTCGCCGGGTACTGATAGTCGCGTCCTGCCGACCAGGGCGGAACTCCATCCAAAACGCACGCGCCTGGCAGCGGGCGCGACTGCTCTTCGAACTGCAATGGATTTGCGTCTGCAGCAGAGCGAGCCGCGCTGCGTTTCCCGCTAAGTAGCCGCTGGCCTTGTCGAATTGGTCTGCAACCGACCGTGGCCGTCGCTCGATCGAGCATGTCCGCGCCAGTCAATCCCATCATCGCGATCGGCGATGGTGCCTTTCCAAAAGACCACGTACAGCGCGACTGGCCTGATGCATGATGTTTTCTCATCAAATCCAGCTGCGCAACCGCAGGGCCGATTTTCCCGCGGCCAATAAATCGATGGAGCGAGACGAAGCCAATGCCACCCGATCAGGCGATCATGGGTCCGAGGACCCTTTACGACAAAATCTGGGACGCCCACCGGGTTATGTCGCGTGACGATGGGCAGGACTTGCTGTTCATCGACCGGCATTTCGTTCACGACGTCACCGCGCAATCGTTCGACATGTTGCGCGAACGCGGACTCAAACCACGCTCCCCCGAGCGCATCTTCGGCACGGCCGACCATTACGTTTCGAGCGCAGCGAATGACATGGCGTCCGTGGCCGACCCCGAGCGCCGGGCCATGATCGTCGCACTGCAGCGTGACACGGCAGAGTCGCATATCACGCTGTTTGGGATGGCCGACAGCCGGCGCGGGATCGTCCATGTGGTCGGGCCCGAGCAGGGTCTGAGTCTGCCTGGCATGACGCTCGTCTGCGCCGACAGCCACACGTCGACGCACGGCGCACTGGGCGCGCTGGCTTTCGGTATCGGCGCGACGGAGGTGGCTCACGTGCTCGCCACGCAATGTCTGTGGCAGCGCAAGTCGAGCAACATGCGGGTCGTCATCGACGGCGCACTGGGGCCGGGCATCACGGCCAAAGACCTGATCCTCGCCGTGATTGCGCGGATCGGCGTAGCGGGCGCAACCGGCCACGTGATCGAGTACGCAGGCTCCGCGATCAGCGGTCTGTCGATGGAAGGGCGGCTGACGCTGTGCAACATGACCATCGAGGCGGGCGCCCGCGCCGGCATGATCGCTCCCGACGAGACCACGTTCGCCTACCTGTCGGGCCGTCCATTCGCGCCAACGGGCGAGCAGTGGGAGCGGGCAGTGGCGTACTGGCGCACGTTGTTTTCCGATGCAGGTGCGAGGTTCGAACGCGAGGTGCATGTCGACGCGGCCGAGATTGCCCCGATGGTGACTTGGGGCACTACGCCCGAACATGCGTGTGCGATCGACCAGCGCGTGCCCGATCCTGCAGAGCAGGCCGATCCCGATCTCCGTGCGGCAATGTCGGGGGCATTGGACTACATGGGATTGACCGCTCGCGAGGCGCTGGAAGGCGTGGCCATCGACCGGGTGTTTATTGGCTCGTGCACCAACGGGCGTATTGAAGACCTGCGCCACGCAGCGGAGGTTGCGCGCGGTCGTCGCGTTGCACCGGGGGTCGAGGCGTGGGTGGTGCCGGGATCGCACCCGGTGCGCGCGCAGGCCGAGGCCGAGGGACTGGACCGCGTGTTCCGGGAAGCGGGGTTTGAGTGGCGATTCCCGGGCTGCTCCATGTGCCTTGCCACCAACGGCGATATCGCTGCACCCGGCCAGCGCTGTGCCTCTACCTCGAACCGCAATTTCGTGGGGCGCCAGGGCCCCGGCGTGCGCACGCATCTGATGAGTCCGTCCATGGCTGCGGCGGCCGCAATAACGGGGCGCTTGACCGATGTTCGCCGCCTGCTCGGAGCCTGATGATGGAAAGTCTGAACTACCTTGACGCGGTAGCCGTGCCAATCGCTGCCATCAATTGCGATACCGATCAGATACTGCCGGCGCGCTTTCTCCAGAAACCCCGCTCCGACGATTTCGGGCAGTTTCTGTTCCATTCACTGCGCTTCGGAAACGATGGCGCGGAACAGCCGGATTTCGTGCTGAACAAGGCGCCTTACCGGGAGTCGCGCATCGTCGTGGCGAATCACAACTTCGGTTGCGGCTCCTCGCGAGAACACGCCGTCTGGGCGCTGTACGACTACGGAATCCGCGCAGCGATTGCGCCAAGCTTCGGCGACATTTTTTTCATCAACTGCCTGAAAAACGGATTGCTGCCCATCGTGTTGCCCGAGGCAGTGGTTCTGCCGCTGCTGGACGCGCTGTCCGTCAGCCCGGGCAGCCGCATTGCCATCGACTTGTCCGCACAGACTGCGACGTTGCCCGACGGCTCGTCTCATAGCTTCGAGATGGAGCCTTTCGCGAAAGCGTGCTTGCTGCGCGGCATGGACGAGATCGATTACACATTGTCGCATCGGGACCGCATCGACGCATACGAGCGCAACCATGCCAGAGCTTATTGAAGGCGCACGCCTGAAGAGCGCAACCAAGGAGACGTTCAGATGAAAATTGCAGTCATGCCCGGCGACGGTATCGGAACGGAAGTGGTAGCACAGGCTGTGAAGGTGCTGGGAATCGTGGCGCCCCACGCCCAGATTCAGGACGCGCCCATCGGCGAGGCGGGCATTCGGGCGCACGGTGTGCCCTTGCCTGCGCCCACTCTGGAACTGGCGCGCAAGGCCGACGCGATCCTGTTCGGCTCGGTGGGCGTGGCCGACGAAGCCGAGATCCCACGCGAACGTCGTCCGGGTACCGGGCTGTTGCAACTGCGCGAAGCGCTGACGCTGTATGCCAACTTCCGGCCGGCCTACATGTTCCCGGAACTGATCGGCGCGTCGACACTGCGGCCGGAAGTGGTGGATGGTCTCGACATCGTGATCGTGCGTGAGTTGAACGGCGACGCCTACTTTGGCAAACCGCGCGGGTTTGAGACCAACGAGGCGGGAGAGCGTGTGGGCTTCAACACGATGCGCTATTCGGAATCCGAGGTCGAGCGGGTTGCACGCGCGGCGTTCGAAAGCGCCCGCCGCCGCAGCCGCAAGTTGTGCTCGGTCGATAAAGCCAATGTGCTGGAAGCGAGTCAGTTGTGGCGCGAAGTGGTGACGCGGGTGGGGCGTGACTACCCCGACGTCGAACTCAGCCATCTCTTTGTGGACGCCGCATCGATGATGCTCATGCGCCGGCCCAAGCAGTTCGACGTGATCGTCACAGGCAATCTGTTCGGCGACATTCTCTCCGACGCAGCGGCCATGCTGACCGGTTCGATCGGCATGCTGCCTTCGGCGTCGCTCGGCTACAACCGTAAAGGGTTGTACGAGCCGGTGCACGGTTCGGCCCCGGACATCGCCGGCAAGGATATCGCCAATCCGCTCGCTGCGATCCTCTCCCTTGCGATGATGCTGCGGGAGAGCTTCGAGATGGAAGATGCCGCGCGCCGCGTCGAGCAGGCGGTGCGCGCAGTGCTGGCGGCAGGCTATCGCACAGCCGACATCTATCAGGATGGAATGAAATCCGTCGGCACCCGCGACATGGGCGATGCGGTGGTCGAGGCGCTGAGAAAACAGGCAGCGTAGGCCGGCGCGCGGCGCATGGACAAGGCCCATCACGGGCATCGAGTACGTAAGGAGTCCAAAGATATTCAATCGATTCTGGCATGAAAGGGTGTTGGATTCACGAGCACCCTGACTCATCTTCGGCAGTCGGTCGCACCACAATATCCCCGGAAAGGGAGGAGACAATGATGAAGCTGAAATTCGCCTTCGCGCTTTGTGCAGCGTTCGAGCTTGTCTGCGGTTCGGTCGCGGCCGTGGCTAAAGATGTGCCTGAAAAGCCCGAACTGCACATTGCGGCCGCATCCGTCGGCATTACCTATTTGCCCATGCTCGTCGCCCAGCAGCGCGGCTATTTCAAGGACGAAGGGCTGGACGTGCACATCGCCGCTTTCTCCGGTGGGTCCAAGACGCTGGAGGCCCTGTTGGGCGGCAGCTCCGACATCGTCGCGGGTGCCTATTCGAACACCATCACGATGGCCACCAAAGGGCAGCATCTGGTGGTGATCGCAGCGCAGGTGATTTGTCCGGGCTGGATTTTCGGCGTATCCCAGAAGCGCCAGGCCGAAGTCAAGTCCGCCAGGGATCTGAAGGGCATGCGTATCGGCGTGAGTGCGCCGGGTTCCAGCACGCACATGGCACTGAACTACATCTTGCACAAAGCGGGGCTTCAGCCCTCCGACGTTTCCGTCATCGGTGTGGGTCAAGCGGCGGGCGCGGTAGCGGCGGTGCGGGCGGGACAAATCGACGCGCTGATCGTCAACGATCCGAGCGCCACGATCCTGACCAAAGACGGCAGCCTCATTCCGTTGGAGAACATGCGCACTGCCGAGGGCAACGTCAAGGTGTTCGGTTCGGATTACCCCGAGTCGAGCCTGTTCGCGACGCAGGATTTCATCAACAAGTACCCAAAGACGGTGCAAGCAGTCGCCAACGCCATCGTGCGTGCCGAGAAGTGGATCGCCAAGGCCACGCCCGAGCAGGTTGCGGACAATGTGCCGCCCGAGTATCTGGTGGACAACAAGGCGCTCTATGCCGATGCCTTCAGGAACAGCCGCCGGTGCATCGCGCAGAACGGGGAAATCACCGCCAAAGGCGCGCAGACCGTGCGAGACGTGCTGTCGGCGTTCGACCCGACTGTGGCGTCGGCCAAGATCGATCTCACGGCGACCTATGACAACCGGTTCGTCGAGAAAGCGGCGGAGATTCAACCATGAGCACCGTAATGTGCAATATCGCGCGGGCCAGCGGCCGGACCCATGTGCGCGAGGCTTTGCGCTTCGACAATGTGACGTGCACGTTTGCCGGCAATGGCAAGAACGCGCAGACGTACACGGCCGTTTCCGGCGGGAATCTGACGATCGGCGATGGGGAGTTCGTGTCGATCGTCGGGCCCACAGGCTGTGGCAAGTCGACGCTGCTCAACGTAGCGGCTGGGCTTACGCGGCCCACGTCGGGTAGTTTGAGCGTGTTCGGCGAGAAGTTGAGCACGGGTTTGAACAAGCAAGCGGCCTATCTGTTCCAGGTCGACGCGCTCATGCCCTGGAAGACCGCGGAAGAAAACATCGCGATGGGCCTGATCTTCCGTGGCACGCCGCGTGAAGAGGCGATGCGGGTGGCGCATGAATGGCTGGAGCGAGTGGGCTTGCAGGGCCACGGCAAAAAGTATCCGCACCAGCTGTCGGGCGGAATGCGCAAGCGCGCTGGCCTCGCGCAGGCGCTGGCGCTGAACCCTCGCATCATCCTGATGGACGAGCCCTTCAGCGCGCTCGACATCCAGACGCGGCACCTGATGGAAAACGAACTGCTGCGGCTGTGGTCATACGATCGCAAGTCGGTGATGTTTGTGACTCACGATCTGGAAGAAGCGATTTCGCTATCGGACCGTGTCATCGTGCTGTCGGCGGGACCTGGTACCCGGCCTATCGCCGAGTTCGAGATCGACCTGGCACGTCCACGCGAAATGTCGGAGATCCGCATGACACAGCGTTTCCTGCAACTGCACACCCAGATTTGGGACGTGCTTCGAGGGGAGGTGTTGAAAAGCTATGCGCGCAATCGAGTTTAATCCTGGCAATCGGTTTGCCGTGCTTGTCACGCGGCTTGCACTTCTGTTCGGCGTCCTGTTCCTATGGTGGATCGGAACCAGTCAGAAATGGCTGTCGCCGTTTTTCTTCGGTGATCCATTGGGTGTGGTTCATCGCATCATCGACTGGATCGTGACGGGCTCAGTATTTCGCCACCTGTACACGACGCTGCTCGAAACCATGCTGGCCTTTGCGATCGGTACCGTGTCCGGGTTGGCGTGCGGCCTGTGGCTCGCGCTCAATCCGTTTCTCGCCGTCGTCTTCGATCCATTTATCAAGGCGATGAATTCCATGCCGCGCCTGATCTTTGCGCCGATCTTCGCGCTCTGGTTCGGCCTTGGCATCTGGTCCAAGGTCGCGCTGGGCGTGACACTGGTCTTCTTCGTGGTGTTCTTCAACGTCTTCCAGGGTGTGCGCGAAGTCAGCCCGGCGGTGCTGTCCAATACCCGCATGCTCGGCGCCAATGGACGTCAGCTCATGCGGCACGTGTACCTGCCGTCGGCAACGAGCTGGGTGTTCTCGAGCCTTCACAACGCGATCGGTATTGCTTTTGTCGGCAGCGTGGTCGGCGAGTATCTGGGCTCGGAAAAGGGCGTGGGCTATCTGATTCTGCTCGCCGAAGGCGTGTTCGACATCAATTCGGTTATCGCAGGCATTCTGATCTTGACCGTTTTTGCACTGGTACTCGATACGGCAGTGTCGATGGTCGAAGACTATCTGCTGCGCTGGCGCCCCGGTACGGGGCAGACCGTGGCCGCCAGCGCTTGAGCGTGCGCGGCGGAGCAATCGACGAATCGAGCCGAGGAGGCCAACTTGCAAACTAACGCTATCAATTTGACGGATCGCGTGGCGATCGTGACGGGCGGTGCACAAGGCATCGGCCTCGAGGTCGGCCGCAGGCTGCTGGCCTCCGGCGCTCGCCTTGCGATCTGGGACATCAATTCTGCCGGTCTGGAGCGGGCCCGTGCAGAACTGGGCAATCACGATGTTCACTTCGAACGTGTCGACATCGCCGATTACGCGAGCGTCGAGGCGGGCGTGGCGGGCACGCTGAAAGCGACGGGCCGCATCGACATTCTGATTAACAACGCGGCAATTGTCGGCCCGAATGCGACCTTGGCCGACTATCCGGTCGACGTCTGGAAGCAGGTGATCGATATCGATGTGAACGGCACGTTTCATTGCTGCCGCGCCGTCGTACCCGTCATGGTCGCGCAGAACTACGGACGCATCGTCAATCTCGCTTCCGTTGCCGGCAAGGAGGGTAACCCCAATGCGGCAGCCTACAGCTCTGCCAAGGCGGCCGTCATTGCGATGACCAAATCGCTTGGCAAGGAACTGGCAAGCCACGACATCGCGGTCAACTGCGTCACGCCCGCGGTGGCGCGTACGCCCGGCGCGATGGAACAGTCGGCCGCGCATATCAGCTACATGCTGGGCAAGATTCCGCGCGGCCGCTTCCTTGAACTCAACGAAGCGGCCGCAATGATCGCCTGGCTTGCCAGCGAAGAGAATTCTTTTACGACGGCTGCCGTTTTCGATCTATCCGGCGGACGCGCCACCTATTGACGGAGAGATAGAGATGAAGCTTTTGCGCTACGGTCCACCCGGTCAGGAGAAGCCGGGCCTGCTCGATAGCGATGGAAACTTGCGCGACTTGTCGGATCACGTGGCCGACATTTCCGGCGACGCTCTATTGCCCGCCAACCTGGCCGGGCTGAGCGCGCTCGACCCAACATCGCTGCCGCTGGTGGAAGGCAATCCGCGCCTGGGCTCGTGCGTGGGCGGGACGCGAAAGTTCATCTGCATTGGCTTGAATTACTCCGACCACGCAGCGGAGACGGGCGCTGCCATACCGCCCGAGCCCATCGTCTTTATGAAGGCAACCAGTGCGATCGTGGGTCCGGAAGACGCCATCGAAATTCCGCGCAACGCTGTCAAAACCGACTGGGAGGTCGAATTAGGCGTCGTCATCGGCAAGACCGCGAAGTACGTCAGCGAGCACGATGCAATGGATCATGTGGCAGGCTACTGCGTCATCAACGACGTGTCCGAGCGCGCGTTCCAGGCCGAGCGTCAGGGGCAGTGGACCAAAGGCAAGTCGGCCGACACGTTTGGACCGACGGGACCGTGGCTGGTCACTTCGGACGAGGTGCATGACCCGCAGGCGTTGGCGATGTGGCTCGAGGTCAATGGGCATCGCTATCAGAACGGCACTACGGCTACCATGATTTATGGCGTACGCTACCTTGTTTCGTATCTTTCGCAGTTCATGTCGCTGCAGCCCGGTGACATCATATCGACGGGTACGCCCCCGGGCGTCGGTTTGGGACAGAAGCCACCCGTCTACCTGAAGCCGGGCGACGTGGTGACGCTCGGTATCGAAGGTTTGGGGCAGCAACGCCAGAACGTCGTACAGGGCTGAGTACCGAAGGTCGGAAAGACCGCGCAAACAAGGAGACAACCTACTGTGATATCAACCAGGCGTCTGCTGCTGTCGATACTCGCCGCTTGCGCGGCGCTCGTGACGCAGCCCGGTGCGAGCGCCGCCGCTGCGCCAGAGAAACCCAAGCTGAGTCTTGCTGCCGCGGGCGTGGGTTTTCCCTACCTTCCGTTCGTCATTGCGCAAAGCCGGGGGTATTTCAAGCAGGCCGGACTCGATGTCGATATTGGCGTGTTCAGCGGCGGCGCCAAGGCGCTGCAGGCGATGTTGGGCGGCAGCGCCGATATCGTCGCGGGCGCCTATTCCAACACGATCACGATGGCGGCGAAGGGACAGAAGCTGGTGTCGTTCGTGACCTTGGCCTCGTGTCCGGGCTGGGTATTTGGTGTGACGCGCGGCAGCCACGACAAGGTGAAGACGTATGCGGACCTGAAGGGAAAACGCATCGGCGTTAGCTCACCGGGTTCGAGCTTCCACATGGGCGTGAATTATCTGCTGAACCGGGCTGGCCTCAAGCCAGGCGATGTCTCGATCATCGGCGTCGGTTCGTCTGCTGGCGCGATAGCGGCGGCGCGCAGCGGGCAGATCGACGCGCTGATGAGCAACGACCCCGTCGCGACCGTACTGCAGGGCAGCGGCGATCTTTATCCGCTGGCCGTGATGCGTGACCCCGCGGGAACGCGCGCGACGCTGGGGGGCGACTATCCGGAAGCTTCCGTCTACACCACCCGGGAATTCGCGGCGAAGTATCCCAATACGGTGCAAGCCGTGACGAACGCGATCCTGGAGGCCGAGCGCTGGATGGCGCAGGCGACGCCCGAGCAGGTTGTCGCCGCAGTGCCGCCGCAATACGCGCTGGCCGACAAGGAGATGTTCATCCGGGCTTACGGCAACATGCAGAGCTGCATTTCGCGCGACGGCCTGATGACGGACGCAGCCGCGCACACCGTTCACGATGTGCTTGCCGCGTTCGATCCCGACATCGACAAGGCGTCAATCGACCTGAAAGCCACCTATGACAATCGCTTCGTCGAGAATGCAAACAGGCACTGACTTGCGAGGAATTCGAGAATGGAGAATGTCCGCATTCTGGCGGAAGGGTTGAAGTTTCCCGAAGGGCCCGTGGCGATGGCCGATGGCGCGATCGTCCTTGTCGAAATCGAGCGCGAGACCATCAGCCGCGTGGCGCCCGACGGCACGGTGAGCGTATTGGCGGAGGTGGGCGGCGGCCCCAACGGTCTCGCGGTAGGCCCGGACGGCGCCTTCTACATCTGCAATAACGGCGGCTTCCTGTTCCGTACCGTAGCCGGGCTGAATCGCACCAAACCTGGCGTGCACCCGCGTTATACCAGCGGCCGCATCGAGCGTTTCGATCCGCACACGGGCGCTCTGACGACGTTGTACGACCGCTGTGGCGACTATCCGCTATGCGGTCCGAACGACATCGTGTTCGACCACGAGGGCGGCTTCTATTTCACCGACTTCGGCAAGAACCGGCTGCGCGAGCGCGATCACGCGGGGCTTTATTACGGGCGAGCCGATGGATCGATGATCGTCGAAGTGGCGTATCCGCTCACCACGGCCAACGGCGTCGGATTGTCGCCGGACGATCGTGTTGTCTATGTGGCGGAAACGGAGACCGCGCGCCTATGGGCCTTCGACCTCGAAGCGCCCGGCAAGGCGCGCAAGCATCCGTATCCTTCTCCGCATGGCGGCCGTCTCATTTGCGGGCTGCCCGGCTACCAGCGCTTCGACAGTCTTGCCGTCGATGCAGAGGGAAACATTTGCGTGGCCACCCTGGTCACGGGCTGCATCACGGTAGTCTCGCCCTCCGGCGAGGTGCTGCGACAGGTGATGGTGCCCGACGGCATGGTGACCAACATCTGCTTCGGCGGCGCGGACATGAAGACGGCTTATCTCACCTTGTCGGGCACGGGGCGCCTCGGGACCATGACGTGGCCGCAAGCAGGGTTGAAGCTCGCTTATTCGTGATGACAGGCGTCCGCTGCGTCTCGACGTGCGAGCAGATGCTTGAGGAAGAGATCGACGGGTGCGGGGAGCGGCTCTGCCTCGCGCACGCAGATTTTCCAATGCCGTTCGGCCCATGTTTCATCCAGTTCCACGGCAACCAATGGCGCCGAGCTGACATAGCGCTGGGCATGTTGTTCCGGCACGAGGCCGATGCCAAGACGTGCTTCCACCATGCTTCGCACCGGCTCGAAGCCGGTAACCCGGATCGACAGCTTGAGCGGGTGGTCCAGATCCGCGGCGGCGCGTAGCACCAGCGAATTCAGATAGCTGCCCTCCTGCGGTCCGACCAGCGGATACCTGGCCACGTCGCGGAATTTCACCTTCTCCGCATGGGCAAGAGGATGATCGGGCGGCATGATGACTACCAGCCGGTCGCTGCGGTATGGAAATACCCGCAGACCGGTAGTCACGGTCATGCCGCCGAAGACACCGATATCAGCCGTATTCTCGGCCACGGCGCGGACTACCGCGGGGCTCAGGCTTTCCTGCAGGTCGATGCGTAGTCCCGGGTGTAGTGCGAGGAACTCGCGGATATCGTCGGCAATGTACTGGACGATGGTCGAGAGGCT
>BBSL01000197.1 GCA_001319865.1 Burkholderia sp. E7m39
GGATCTGCCCGCGCACACCTTCGGCGTGGTCGAGCAGCTCGCTCTCCATCNGTTTGACATCGCGCAGCAACACGCGGGCGTGCTGCAGGAGGGCAGCCGCCGCAGCGGTCAGTTCGAGTCCCTTGTTGCTTCGCNCAAAAAGTGCGGTCTTCAGGGTGTCCTCGAGATGGGACATACGCTTGCTGAGCGCCGAAGGCGCTATGTTCTCGGCTTCCGCTGCCCGCGCGATGCTGCCGTGCTCGCAGACCGCGACGAACAGTTTCAGCGACTGGAAATCGAAACGCATCGAATGTTTTGGGTGCTTTTGAATGTTGGAGAGTATGCCCGGGCTCACTGGCAAGTGCAAAGCTTGAGGCTGCACGAGGCTCGGCTGTTTGAAGGCTGCCCGATATCACGGCCGATCAGGGATCGGTCGGGATCGTTGCGCGCAAAGCACGTGCTCCAGCGATTTCGTTCTGAAGATTTGAGTTGAGATTCCAATCGCTATTTCTCTGCGCGTCGACATCTGCGGCTCGATTGTCATCTTCACGCATTCGATTTTGAACGCGACCAACTGCTGACCGAGATCATCGCCACAGACATGTGCATAGATTCTCGCTAGCCTAAACGACTAGATAAGCATCACTAACTAGATTGATGGTCTCAGGTCGTGGAAACTGTCACTCTACTCCGTCGCATTTAAACGCATACAGAGAATCGGATTACCGATGTTTGCAAGCTTGACGCATTTAACGCGTTAAAAAAGCTTGCATTCCGCGTGCGGAAAACTATCTTGAGTTAACAAAACGATTCTTCGCCTGGCACCGGAGGAGACCCATGCCGGCTACACGTATGATGATTGCGCGTCGTGCCGGCGTGAGCGTAGCCACGGTCGATCGTGTGTTGCGCGACGACCAGGGGGTTCGTCCCGAGACGGCCGAGCGCGTTCATCTTGCGCTGGCCACGTTGCGTGACGATCGCGCAAGCCGTGGCCGGCCGGCGAAAGCCACGTCATTCCGGGTCGCATTCGTCTTACCGCAAATCAATTCGCGCTTTCTCGATCAGGTCGAGCGTGATATCGCGCTGTCGGCCAGCTTCTTTCGAGAGCATCGTCTCATCTCGTCGTTCTATCGTTGCGACCTGTCCAGCCAGCGCGACGCAACATCGCTCGCCCGGCAACTGATCGACTATGACGCGCTCGTGCTCGTGCCGCTCGATTACCCGTGGGTCGAGCGGATGATTCAGGACATGACCGATGCGAATGTTCCCGTCGTCACGGTCTTTTCGGATTTGCCGTCGAGCGCGCGGGCAGCGTATGTCGGCGTGGATAACCGGATCGCTGGAAGAACGGCAGGACTGCTGATGGGACGCTTCGTGGGTGCGCGCATCGGCACGGTCGCGGTGCTGTCGGCATCGTCGCGTTTGCACGATCAGCTCGAGCGTCGCACGGGCTTTTCTCAGGTTCTCGAAGAAGATTTTCGCAACCTGCGCTGGCTGACCGAGCCTGACTTCGCTGAGGACGACGACAGCGCAGGACTCGCCGTGCAAGGGCTGATGGCGGGACACCCCGATCTCGTCGGTGTGTATGTGGCGGGTGGCGGCATTTCCGGCATTGCATCGACGTTGCAGGAATCGGGCGACAAGACGCGCGTCGTGCTGATCGGCCACGAGTGCACGGCCGACACGCGGGCGCAACTGTCGGAGCGGGCGATCGACGTCATCCTCGATCAGGATGTGCGCGGCATCGTCCATTGCGCTGGGCTCGCCGCCATCAATTTTCTGAACGACGTGCGCGGCGTGCTCGCCATTCCGACGCCCGAAACCCGAATTTATCTTCGTGAGAATGCGCATGCCTGAAGCTCGCGACACGCGGACGCCTCGCTGAGTCTGCCAGAGCTCTAATACAGCGTCCGGCGCATGGGCGCTGTCTGTCATCAGATTGGAGACCCGACGGAGACAAGGAGAAGAGACATGATACGTCTTACGACAGCAAGGGTAATCGCGGCGCTGCTGGCGTCGCTGGGGCTGAGCTTCGGATCGGCGGCGCACGCGCAGGGCAAGCAGTTGACGTTATGTTGGGCCGCATGGGACCCCGCCAATGCACTCGTCGAATTGTCGAAAGACTTTACGGCGAAAACCGGCATTGCAATGAAATTCGAGTTCGTGCCTTGGACGAGTTACGCGGACCGCTTTATCAATGAACTCAATTCACACGGAAAACTTTGCGATCTCATCATCGGAGATAGTCAGTGGATTGGCGGTGCCGCCGTCAATGGGCACTATGTGAAGCTCAATGATTTCTTCGACAAGAACAAGATTTCAATGAGCGACTTCGTGCCGGCCACCGTCGTCGGTTACGCGGAATGGCCAAAGAACACGCCGAATTATTGGGCGCTGCCCGCCATGGCGGACGCCGTGGGCTGGACGTATCGCAAGGACTGGTTTGCGAGGCCCGAACTGCGTGCGGAGTTCAAGCAGAAGTACAAGCGCGAACTCGAACCGCCCACCACGATGGATGAGCTCAAGCAGACAGCCGAGTTCTTTCAGGGCCGAAAGATCGACGGCAAAACCGTGTATGGCGTGTATATCTTCACAGAGCGCGGCTCGGAAGGCATCACGATGGGCGTGACCAACATGCTCTATAACTTCGGCTTTGAATACCAGGACCCGAAGAAGCCATATCATCTCGACGGCTTTGTGAATTCACCCGGCGCTATCAAGGGGCTCGAATTCTATAAGGCGCTTTACAAGTGTTGCACTGCGCCCGGCATGACGAACGCCTACATGCAGGAAGGACTCGATGCGTTCAAGTCCGGGCAGGTCGCGATGCAGATGAACTGGTTTGCGTTCTTCCCCGGACTGTACAAGGACCCGAATGTCGGCGGCGACAAGATCGGTTTCTTCGTCAATCCGAAGGAAACGAAGCAGTTCACGCAGCTCGGCGGGCAAGGCATTTCCGTCGTGTCGTACTCGGACCACAAGGCTGACGCGCTTGAATACATCAAGTGGTTTGCGCAGGCCGATGTGCAGAAGAAGTGGTGGCAACTCGGCGGCTATTCGGCAGCGAAGTCAGTGGTGGATGCGCCGGACTTTCCGAAGAGCGCGCCCTTTGCGCCTGCATTCCTGAAGTCGATGTCGATCGTCAAAGACTTCTGGGCCGAGCCTGCCTATGCCGAGTTGCTGCTCGACATGCAAAAGCGCGTGCACGACTATGTGGTTGCCGATAAAGGTACCGCGAAAGAAGCGCTCGATCTGCTCGTCAAGGACTGGAACAAGGTCTTCAAGGCGGAAGGGAAGAACTAGCGTCACCGCATATGAACGCGCGGACCGGCCAGCCGATCGATCTTGCCGGTCCGCGACAACAAGGAGTCAGGCATGTTGGCAAACAAGCCTTTTCCTCCGGAAGGGTTGCAGACACGAGCGCAAACGCGCGCCAGCGCGCGCCTGCATGGGCTGTCGGACCGGACCATCGCATGGCTGTTCATTCTTCCGACTATCGTGCTGTTGCTCGCCATCAACATCTTTCCGTTGATCTGGGCATTGCGGCTGTCGTTTACGAACTTCAAGTCGAATATGCCGAGCGTGCCCGCGCGCAATGTCGGCATCGACAATTACACGGACATACTCACCGACGAGGACATCTGGTACGCCATGCAGGTGACGGCGCGCTTCGTGTTCTGGTCGGTCGGACTCGAAGTGCTGCTCGGTTTCGGGCTCGCGCTGCTGATCAACCGGCAGTTTCGCGGCCATAGCTTCTGGACCACGCTGATTCTGCTGCCGATGATGCTTTCGCCCGCTGTGGTCGGCAACTTCTGGACGTTTCTGCTGCAACCGCAAACGGGACTTTTCAACGACATCGTCGGCTTTTTCACGGGCATCTCGCCGAGCTCGTTTCAGATGATCGGCGACGTGCCGCTCGCGCCATGGACCATCGTGATGGTCGATACGTGGATGTGGACGCCGTACGTGATGCTGATCTGTCTTGCGGGACTGCGTTCGATTCCGGACTACATCTACGAAGCGGCTGAAGTGGATCGTGCTTCGCCTTGGCGGCAATTCTGGTCGATCACATTGCCGATGACGCTGCCGTTCCTGATGCTCGCGATCCTGTTTCGCGGTATCGAGAACTTCAAGATGTTCGACATGGTGAACCTGCTGACATCGGGCGGGCCGGGCTCCGTAACGGAAACCGTGTCGATCACGCTCAAGCGCGCTGCGTTTGAGAAGTGGCAGACGGGGTACTCGTCCGCACTGGCGATCATCCTGTTCGTGGTGGTCTTTGGCGCGGCGAATATCTATGTGAAGGCACTCAACCGGGTGAAACAGCGATGACAGACCTTGCGCTTCAACAGTCGGTGGTGGCGGCATCGCCGCGCAGCAAGACGTTCGCCGCCTTCGTCGTGATCGCCTACGCACTGATTGCGACGCTGCCGATCGTATGGATCATCCTGACGAGCTTCAAGACGCAGGAAGACGCGGTTGCCTATCCGCCCGTCGTGGTTTTCCACCCGTCGATGGAAGGCTATGTGAATCTGTTCACGATCCGCTCGCGGCAGACGCCGGAGTTCATCGCGAGCTTGCCGCCCGCTCAAACGTGGTATGACCGCGATGTGCGCAAGCGCAATATGGTGATCGCGGGACCGTCGAAGGTCTTGCCGCGCTTCGTCAATTCGCTTGTCATCGGCTTCGGTTCGACCTTCCTAGCCGTTTTTCTCGGTACGCTCGCGGCCTACGCCTTCTCGCGCTTCAAGGTCCCGCTTGCCGACGACCTGCTGTTCTTCATTCTGTCCACGCGGATGATGCCGCCCATCGCCGTCGCGATTCCCATCTATCTGATGTATCGCGCGCTCGGCCTCTCCGATAGCTACCTCGGCATGATCGTGCTCTATACGGCTGTGAACGTGTCGCTCGCGGTGTGGCTGCTCAAAGGATTCATCGACGAAATCCCGCGCGAATATGAGGAAGCCGCCCTCGTCGACGGCTATACGCGGTTGCAGGCCTTCGTCAAGGTCGTGTTGCCGCAGGCGATCACGGGCATTGCCGCGACCGCCATTTTCTGTCTGATCTTTGCCTGGAACGAGTACGCGTTCGCATTGCTGCTGACGAGCGGCGATGCGCAGACGATGCCGCCGTTCATTCCGTTCATCATCGGCGAGGGCGGACAGGACTGGCCGGCCGTCGCGGCCGCCACGACGCTGTTCGTTCTGCCCATCCTGATCTTTACCGTTGTGCTGCGCAAACATCTGTTGCGCGGCATCACCTTCGGAGCGGTGCGCAAATGAAAGCCCAACCCATCATGCCGCGCCGCCGCCTGTTCCGACGCCGCTATTGCGAGGGCGCATCGACCGTGCTGATCGGCCTCGGCATTGCGATGCTCGTCCAGCCATTCACGGTCGATCTCTACACATGGTCGTTTCCCGTGATTCTGGTGGGTGCGCTGGCTTTCGTCGTGACCAGTCACTTCCCGGAGTGAGCCATGTCGACGATCGTTCTCTCCAACCTTCAAAAGCGCTTTGGCGAATTCACTGCCGTGCGCGGCACGAATCTTACCGTGAGCAACGGCCGCTTCGTCGTGCTGCTCGGCCCGTCCGGCTGCGGCAAAACGACGACGTTGCGCATGATTGCCGGACTCGAGCTGCCGACCTCTGGCCAGATTCTGATCGACGGCGAGGATGTGACGGGATTGCGGGCGCGTCAACGCGACATTGCATTTGTGTTCCAGATGTTCGCGCTCTATCCGCATATGACGGTGCGTAACAACATCGCTTTTCCGCTGAAGAACGAAGGCATTTCGCGCCGCGAGATTGCGTCGCGTGTCGATGCGGCCGCGCATATGTTGCGCATCGAAAGTCTGCTGGACAGAAAGACGGGCGGGCTCTCGGGCGGCGATCGTCAACGCGTCGCGTTGGGCCGCGCGATTGTCCGGCACCCGAAGGCCTTTCTGATGGACGAGCCGCTCGGCACGCTCGACGCGGATTTCCGTGAACTGATGTGCCTCGAGTTGCGCAAGCTGCACAACGCGCTCAACGCGACGACGGTCTATGTGACGCACGACCAGCGCGAAGCGATGGCGATGGCCGACGACATCGTTGTGATGAGCGGCGGCGAGGTGCTGCAATCCGCGTCGCCGCATGAGGTCTATCACTTTCCGGCGACCGTGTTCGTCGGTAGCTTTATCGGCAGTCCGCCGATGAATTTTCTGGCCGTGGATGGCGGCGTCGAAGCGGGTGTGGAATCGGTCTCGCTCGGCGGTGTGGCCGTGCCTGTGCCGCGCACCGAGGCGTCCGCCGCGAAAGCGCTGCTTGGCGTGCGGCCCGAGCACGTCGTCATCGACGAGCGCAGTGTGCTGCGCGGACGCGTGATCGCCGACGAGTATCTCGGCTCGCATCAGATTCTGGTTGTCGAAACGGCGCTCGGCATCGTGCGCGTGCGGGTCGGCAAGGAAGAAGGACGAGCGGCCGGGTCGCAGGTCGGGTTGTCGTTTCACAAGGAGCGCACGCTCATGTACGACGCATCGAGCGGCGTGCTGCTGCCCGGCGCTGCGCGGCAGATGGCCGTCAACGGACGCGGTAACGGAGGCGCTTATGTCTGAGATCCGCTTGCAGGGGGTGACGAAGCGATTCGGCGATATCGTCGCGGTGAATGATGTGTCGATCGACGTGAAAGAGGGCGAGTTCGTCGTGCTGCTCGGGCCGAGCGGCGCGGGCAAGACCACCACGTTGCGGCTCATCGCCGGTCTAGAACGGCCCGACGAAGGCGAGATATTCATCGACGGTGCCGCCGCGACGGACATGCATCCGGCCGACCGGGACGTCGCCTTCATCTTTCAGCAGTATTCGCTGTATCCGCATCTGACGGTGTTCGGCAACCTGGCGTTTCCACTTCGCTCACCGCGCCGGCGCGTGAGCGAGGCGGAAGTCACCGCGCGCGTGCAGACGGTCGCGCAGATGCTGCATATCGAGTCGAAACTCGGCAATCTGGCGACGCGTCTGTCGGGAGGCGAGATGCAGCGCGTCGCCATCGGACGCGCGCTGGTGCGTCAGCCCAAGGTGTTTCTGATGGACGAGCCGCTGTCGTCGCTCGATGCGAAGTTGCGCGAGGAGTTGCGGATCGAACTGAAGCGGCTGCATCGCACGATCGGCGCGACGATCATCTACGTGACGCACGATCAGGTCGAGGCGACTACGCTCGCGGACCGCATCGGCATACTCGAACAAGGGCACATCGTGCAGATGGGTGCGCCGCGCGATGTGTATGGCAATCCCGCTTCGCTAGGGGCTGCGCAACGTCTCGGCTCGCCGCCCATCAATTTGCTGCCGCCCGTGTTGTTCGATCCTTCCACGATGCCGGCGGGCACCTCGACCGTCGCAATACGGCCTGAAGACATCGTGCTGCACGCGCCTGATACGCGCGACGTACTCAATCTTCGCGTGCTCGAATATTCGCCGCTGCGACATCTGCTGATCATGGAGCGCGACGGCACGGCGATCGTCGCGACCACGATGACCGAGCGCAATTTCACGCCGGGGCAAACGGTCGGCGTGTCGCTGCCTCCGCGCAGCCTTCTCTACTTCCGCTCCGACGGCAGGAGGATTCCGGCATGAACGGGAAAACGGTCATGGCGTGCATCGAGGCCGCGCATGCGACGCTAAAGGAACACACGGACGAGATCGCCGCGCTCGATCAGCAGATCGGCGACGGCGATCATATTTTCAACCTGTTGCGCGGCGTCGATGCGCTGCTGGCGATGCGCGCGACTATCGAGGCCCAGGCATTTGCGCCCGCGCTGGATCAGGCCGCCTCCAAATTGCTGTCGACGGTGGGCGGTTCGTCGGGGCCGCTGTTCTTTTCGTTGCTGCATGGCATGGCACAGGCGGCGCAGGGCGCGGACACCATGAGCGTGGAAGACGCGGCGCGGATCTTCGCTGCGGGTGTCGATGCCGTCGCCCAGCGAGGCAAGGCCGGCATCGGCAGCAAGACGATGATGGACGTGCTGATCCCCGTCGCGTCACGCTTCGTGGCACTAGCCGAAGAAAGTGCGGCGCCCGAAGCCGTGCTCGATGCGCTGCCGCTGACGGCCGAAGAGGGCATGCGCGCGACGCGCGACATGCTCGCGACCAAGGGACGCGCGTCGTTTCTCGGCGAGCGTGCGCGCGGGCACATCGATCCCGGCGCACGGTCGAGCCAGTTGATGATCGGTGCGATATGCGCGCGGCTCGCGCAAGATATAGACTGAAAGGAGCGCAGGCCATGAAAAAATTCATCAACCATGTCGACGACTTTCTGACTGAGAGCCTTGCCGGATTCGCCGCCGCGCATGACGATCTCGTCGTGCTCGACAACGAACCTGTATTCGTGCGGCGTAAAACCCTGAAGCCAGGCAAGGTTGCGCTCGTGTCGGGCGGCGGCTCGGGACACGAGCCCTTGCATATCGGCTTCGTCGGGTACGGAATGCTGGATGCCGCGTGCCCGGGCCAGGTCTTCACATCGCCGACGCCCGATCAGATGATGGCAGCCGCCAAGGCCGTCGATACGGGCGCGGGGACGCTCTTCATCGTGAAGAACTATTCCGGCGATCTGATGAACTTTGAAATGGCGTCCGAGATGTCGGAGTTGCCGAATGCGATGGTGTTGATCAACGACGACGTCGCCGTCGAAAACTCAAGTTACACGACGGGGCGGCGCGGCGTCGCGGGTGCCGTGATCGTCGAGAAACTGGTGGGCAGTCTCGCCGAGAGCGGCGCCGATCTCGAACAATGCAAGGCGTTCGGCGACCGGATCAACAAACATACGGCGTCGATGGGCGTGGCGTTCTCGAGTTGCACGGTGCCCGCAGCGGGCACGCTGACGTTCAAGATCGGCGAGGATGAAATCGAGGTTGGCGTCGGCATTCATGGCGAGCCAGGGCGGCGTCGCGCGCGCTTTGCAGCAGCCGATGCGATCGCGGCGGAGCTGCTGACGGCGATCATCGCCGATCTGAAGCCGGGCAGCGGCTCGGAGTTGCTGGTCTTGATCAATGGACTGGGCGGCACGCCGCTCGGGGAACTGTATCTGTTGTTCAACTCCACACGGTCGTGGCTGCAAGAGCGCGGTCTCGCCATCGCACGCGTGCAGATCGGATCCCTCACGACGTCGCTGGAAATGGCCGGCGCGTCGATCACCTTGTGCGTGCTGGACGACGAAATGAAGCGGCATTGGGATAGCCCGGTGCATACGCCATCGCTCAGATGGGGAATGTAGCCCGTCGCCACGTGGCCGTCGGATTCGCGCACGCGGCGGCAGCGGAACCGCGTGCGAAATACGCGTTCCTTCTGTCCGCCCGTCGTTCGTTACCGGACGCGCAACGTTGCGCTCTCCGTGCGCTGCGCGTGGGCGTTCCTATTGCAATACGGAAGCACAAAGCTTCGCGAGTCGATCGTCGAGTGAACGGCCCTGAACATCGATCTGGGCGCTGTGGAACTGGCTGAGTTGAGTTGACGGCTTATCGTATTCGATCGTCGTCCCACCCTGCGCGTTCTCGTAGACCATGATACGTAATGGCGCATACAGTCCCGCTGCCATGTTGACGCTCGTCATTTCAGTCGCGGTGAGAATGTTGCCGGTGAAGTACTCAGTGCCGTTTCTGCGCTGTCCTTTCAGCACGAGCCAGTCTCCATGCAGCCCAATGTAGTGAATCACGAGCCCGTCGTTGCCGGCGGCTTTCTGAAGGGCAGTGCGCAATTCATCGACCTTGTCCTGCTTCAGCAGCGTGCGGATATGATCGTCGAGTCGACCGAGGCGGCTCTCCAGCTCCTGTTTGACGAGCGCGTAAGGTTTGCTGGACGAGACAGTCACATGATCGATGATCGTCTTTGTTTCCGATACCTCGACGGTCGCCGCCATCGCCGACGCCCAGAATGTGCTCATGCCGATGGCAATGGCGGCTGTGGACAACGCAAATCGGGAAGCGGCAATACGTAAGCGAATCACTGGGAGTCTCCTTGTTGGACAGATAGCTGGCTTGAGCTTTCTCGCATTAGTGTTCCGATGCGGCTTCCGCTCCGAGGCCGCTTAGCATGCGAAGTTGCTGCGCATCGAAGGAACCGTCGTTGATGTTTTGGCGTGTCGTGACCGATCCGATCCAGCCCGCGATAAAGCCTACTGGAATGCTGAACAAACCGGGATTCGAGAGCCAGAACGGCGGAGTGGAATCCTTGAAGATGATGCCTTTCGCCCCTATAACAGCCGGCCCCAGCAGCACGAGGCCGATCGAAGATACGGTGCCGGCGAGCACGGCGGCCACTGCGCCTCGATCCGTAAAACGCCGCCAGTACATCGAGAAGAGAACCACGGGCAAATTTGCGCTAGCGGCGATGGCAAACGCGAGCCCTACGAGAAACGCGACATTGAAGGTCTTCACAAGCAGCGCGAGTCCCATGGCGGCCATACCGAAGACTATCGTGGCGATCTTCGCGATCACGACCTTCCGGCGTTCCCTGTCGTGCACCGCCGGGAAGAGATGGCTGAAGATGTCGTGGGAGATGGTCGACGCCGATGAAATCATGATGCCCGACACGACGGCAAGAATGGTTGCAAAAGCAATGGCCGACACGCACGCGAGCAGAAGCTCGCCGCCGACAGAACCGGCACCGCCGCCGAGTGTCGTGGCGAGCAACGTGATGGCGCTGTTTCCGGAACTGTGTGTCGCGAGAATCGCCGCCGGTCCCACGATCGCGGTGGCGGAAAATCCGAGCACGATCATCATGACGGCAAAGGACGTCATCACGATCAGGCCGATTTTGGCTGACTTTCTCGCCGCGACGGCGGACGGCACCGTGTAAAAGCGGGTCATCACGTGCGGCAGGCCGGCTGTGCCCAACGCGAGGGCGAGCGTAAGTGACAGCGTATCGAGCGGGTCTTTGAAGTAGCCGCCGGGTACAAAGTATTGCGCCGGGTGCAGCGATGACAGACGTGCCTTGTTGAATAGCGCGCCCACGTCGAAGGAGAAATGCGCCAGAGCGAGCAGCACGAGTACCGCGCCCGCCGTCCAGACGAGGACGGCCTTGACGATCTGCACGTAAGTCGCGGCCACCATGCCGCCGAACAGCACGTACGCGATCATGAGTACGCCGATCAGCACGATGGCGGCGTTGGCGCCGATCGGCAAGAGCAGACTGGCGAGCGCGCCGGCGCCGACCAGTTGCGCGAGCAGATAGGCTAACGAAATGATCAGTGAGGAAGCCGATGTGGCCGCTCGCACGCCACGGCTGCGCAAGCGGATGGCGACCACATCGGAGAGGGTGTATTTGCCGCAGTTTCTGACCGGCTCCGCGACGATCAGCATGATCATGATCCATCCCGCGATGAAGCCGACCTGGTAGACGATGCCGTCGAATCCGAACAGCGAAACCAGCCCCGTCACACCCAGGAACGAGCCCGCCGACATGAAGTCTCCCGCCAGCGCGAGTCCGTTCTGAACCGGCGACAGATTGCGTCCGGCCACGAAAAATCCGGAGGTGCCGCGCGATCGGCGAGCGCTCCAACCGGTCAGAAGAAGGCTGAGTCCGATAAATGCCACGAAGGCGATGACTCTGAGTCCGCCATGACTGATCAGGTTATTCATGTCGATCACCATCCGTGTGCGCCGACGCGCTGCGCAGCAGTTCAGTTGCTTTCGGGTCGTAGACGTGCTCGGCCCACGCGCAGTAGCCCCAGAAGGTAGCGATCGTAAGCGCGAACTGAACGACTACCGCAAGCAGTCCAAGGTTGAGTTCGCCGTAGACGGATATGGACATCGCGCCGGGAAACTCGAGTACTGCGATCAACAGGCCAAAATAGATGCCCAGTGAGGTGTAAAGCAATGACCACACGAAGTGGTTCCGGTACTTTGCGAGCGCTTGCGTCTTCTCGACGAGTGACGCGCCGGATGATCTGACTTTCGTCCCGTTTTGCCTCTCGAACTCCGCGTTGATTGATTCCATCGATTGCATGTCGGGTCTCCTCCGTTATGGTCTACGTGACAGACATCTGAAGCGGTCATCGCGAGCGCTTTGCCGGTAAGACTTCGCCGCGGCTCTCTCCGAATCCGATTCGTGCAAAGCCCGCTTTCTCGCAGTAGCCGCGCAAAATAATGGCGTCGCCATCCTCCACATAGCTGCGCTGTTCACCCGTATCGAGGGTGACGGGCTCGCTTGCGTTGCGTGCAAGTTCCATCAGCGCGCCGGCCTCCGATCGCTGCGGCCCTGAAATGGTGCCGCTGCCAAGCAGGTCTCCCGGACGCAAATTGCAGCCGCCTATGGCGTGATGCGCGACCATCTGCGCGATGCTCCAGTACTGATGCTTGAAACTCGTGCGTGAGAGTTGTGCCGCCGGGAGATTCGCGGCTCGATGGCGAGAAGTCTCCATGCAGACTTCAAGCTGGATATCGATGGCGCCCGTCGTGCTGTTGCCGTCGGAATCCAGATAGGGCAGTGGCTTTCCATCCGCGTCTGGACGCGGCAGAGGGAGCCTGAAGGGCGCCAGTGCCTCCATGGTCACGATCCACGGTGAGATCGTGGTGGCGAAGTTCTTTGCCAGAAACGGGCCTAATGGCTGCATCTCCCACGCCTGAATATCGCGCGCGGACCAGTCGTTGAGCAGACAAAGCCCGAATACATGGCTGTCGGCCTGATCCAGACCGATCGGCTCGCCAGCTGCGTTGCCTTGTCCAATGTAAATGCCGAGCTCGAGTTCGTAGTCGAGCTTGCGCGAAGGCGAGAAGATCGGCGCTTCTTCACCCGGCAGCATGATTTGACCTGCGGGGCGTCGAAACTGCTGACCGCTTATTCCGATGCTTGAAACCCGGCCATGGTATGCGATGGGTATCGACTTGAAGTTGGCGCCGACACCGTTCAAGCCGAGCAGTTTGCTGATGTTGGTCGCGTGATGAATCGAGGTGTAGAAGTCCGTGTAGTCGCCGATCTGCGCAGGCAGGCTGTGCTCCACTTCCGGTTGCGGGATCAGACACGCCTCGATTGCCGCACGATCCTCCGAAGCGGCGCGCTCGTGAAGCGCGGCAAATAGCGCGTGCCGCAAAGCTCGCCATGCCGCCGGGCCCATTGAAAACAACGCATTGAGCACGGGCTGCGCGCATGCCCGCGCAGCCTCGCCTGCGATTCCATCCAGACGGGCGCGAGACCCCCACGCGGCGATGTCGATGACCTGATCGCCGATGGCGACCGCGCCGCGAAACGTCTCATCGGCATTCCGTCTGCGGAAGACTGAAAACGGCAGGTTCTGGATGGGGAAGTCGCCCGCCTGTGCATTGGCGGACTCGACCCAACTGCGTGCAGCGGGGTCATGAGTCTGATTCAGAGTGTGTTGCATCGTCGTCTCGATTCGAGCGGGGAAGGTGCGAGCCGTGCGCATCAAGGCATCGATGTTCGGTCGAATGGGCGCGTGGGGCCGGGCCTGCTGAGAAGGATTCCGCGTTCTTGCAGATCCCGGATGAACGCTGCGCTGAGCTTGCGCTCGGAGAGCACCTCGGCGTTATGCTCGCCCTGGAAAGCGGGGCTGCCCGGCGGCGGCAACTCGGACTGACTGAAGTGCCACGGCGCGCCGGGCATGCGTGTCGTGCCGCCCGATCTGTCGTCGACATCGACTAGCGCACCCCATTCCTGCACCCACTCCGATTCGGCGAACTCGTTCACGCTGCGGACCACGCCAATGGCCAGACCCGCTTCGCTGACCTGCGTCTGGAGCAGATCCAGGTCGTTGAACGTGAGAATCCACGCGCGGACTTCGGCCAGCAAATCGGCAATGTTTTGCCGCCGCAAAAGTGCCGTGCCGAAACGAGGGTCCCTCAGCAGATCGTTGCGGCGCATCATCGCGCAATAACGCGAGAACATCGGCGTGTAGATCGGGCTGCCCGCTATGGTCAGTTGGCGTCCATCGGGCAAATCGAAAATGTGCGAATCGGGCGCCGAGAGAATGATCGGCTCGCCCTCGGTGTCGATTTCCGACAGCTGTGCGCCCACGCGTTCGTTGACCGAAAGCATGGTGGCGGCCATCGAGACGTCGACGTGTTGCCCCTCGCCGGTTCGCGCGCGATGCGCAAGCGCGGCCAGAATGCCGATGACGCCGTGGAGTCCGGTGTACATGTCGGCGTGGCTGCATGCGTCGTTACGGACTTCCGTCAGCGCATCGCCGAAATGGTGCTGGACGATGTCGGTCAATCCCGACTCGGCTTGCACGGTCGGCGCGAACGCGGGCCGGTTGCGCCATGAGGTGGATTGTCCATAGCCGCTCAACGAGGCGTAGATCACGGACGGGTTGAACTCGCGCACCTGCTCATAGCCGAGTCCAAAGCGGTTCAGCGTCCCAGGACGAAAGTTTTCGACGATGACGTCCGCGTCGCGGCACATATCGACCATGATCGAACGTGCCTCGGGGAAGTTGAGATCGAGGCTCACGTTGCGCTTGCCAGCGTTCTGCTGCACGTAATACAGCGACATGTCGCCGATATGCGGCATGCTCACGCGGCCGATATCGCCGGAGGGCGGTTCGATCTTGGTCACGGTGGCGCCGAGATCGAGGAGCGTCTTGGTGCAATGCGGTCCGGCCAGCACGCGCGTGAAATCGATCACACGAATACCTTCGAGCGGTGCTGACATGATCAATCTCCCTTGAATTCGGCGGTGGCAGGCCCGGTTGCAAAGAACGAAGCGAAACCGCGTTCGCGATCGCCCGTCTTCCAGATCATGTTGTTGAGGTTGATCTGCTCCAGGTCTGCGCTGCGCACGCCGCCGTTGGCCGCGAGATTGGCCTGCTGCTTGATGCCGTTGAGGACTTTGGTCGGGCCCGCGGCCAGTTGGCGGGCGAACGACATGGCGGCAGTCTGCAGTTCTTCTTCGGGCACGACGTGATTGATGATTCCCCAGCGTTCGAATGCTTCCGCCGAATGCCGGCGCCCGATCAGCGCGATTTCCTTGGCGCGCACGACGCCCGCTCGCTGAACGAGTCGTTGCGTGCCGCCGAGCAGCGGGATGAGGCCCACGATGTTCTCGACCTGCCCGAAATAGGCCGTGTCCGCGGCGACGATCATGTCGCAGGTGAGCGCCAGTTCGAGACCGCCGCCAAGCGCGGCCCCGTGCACCGCCGCGACGGTCGGGACAGGGGCGTTCTCCAGCACGTCGAGGAACTCGAGGAATTGATCGGCGTCGTGCTGGATCACCGTCTTGCCGTTGGTAAATGAACTCATTTCCGCGCCCGCGGAAAAGTGCCGCATATCGCTTTTGAGGATGATCGCGCGGGCGCCTTCTGCGACGGCACGGCGATACGCGGCGAGCAGATCCGCGATCATCGCGTCGTCGATCAGGTTGTGCGGGGGCTTGGCGAGTGAAACGATTCCGACTGCGTCATCCATTTCAATCTTTACTGTGGTCATGGTTTTCTCGGCAATGAGCAATGAGCAATGAGCAATGAGCGATACGCGAAGCAAAGGCACTGGCGTCAGGCAGCCCTTTGCGCGCTGCACGCGTGTGGGGCGGCTGACGAGTCCGTTAGCGAGGCGTTTTATACGGGGCTCGCAGCTGGAATCGGCTGTCGTGTTGCGTTGCCGCATGAGGGCCAATTGCGCCATCAATCGATACTGAACTGGCGCTGATCAGGGGCGTGGCGAGTGCCAGAGCGAGCTTCGCTGAGGGCATCAAGGCTTGTCTCCATCTGTTTTTCGGCTTGCGCCGTTGATGGTTACTATCTCAGCGAGCGCATCCCGCAACAACGTTCAACCCTGCCAATTGCCGCGTCAAAGTGTGCCAACCGCGCTCGACGAAAATCCGGAAAATGTGCGAGCATGGTTCGCAACTGAAGTGAGGCATATCGTGCGTCCACCGAAAATCATCACGCCGCTGCATCCCGATCTCGATGCGCCGACGCAAAGTCTTCTTGGTCTGGCTGCGCTCGCCGCGGAACTGGCCGCAGAGGGCGTTTCCGTCAACAAGCTGTTCGCGCACACTGGCGTCCACGCGACCCAGCTGGAGGATTCGCAGGCGAGAATTTCGCATCGTCAGCGCCTTGCCATTTATCGAAACGCTCAACGGCTTGCTACACGTGCCGATGTCGGATTACTTGCGGGTGCGCGTCAGAGAATCAGTGACTTCGGCATATATGGCTATGCCATGGTCAGCAGTACGACCTTTGGAGACGCACTTAAATTCAGCGTCGAAAATGTCAGGATGGCGGGCGCGGTGTTGCAGATCAGCTATTCCACCGAGGGCAACACGGGCATTTTGAGGAGCCACGGACTCGCATCGTTAGGCGACATGCTGCCCTTCGTCGCCGAATTCTGGCGAAGCTCGATGACAGTGCTGTTCAGCCGGGTGCTGGAAGCGCCTTTCCCGTCGAAGCGCATGATCATGGCGTATCCGGCGCCGCCACACTGGCGAAATTACGAAAGGATGTTCGACTGTCCTGTGGAGTTCGGCGCCGATACGATGGAGTGGCATTTCGACGTGCATGTACTCGATCGCCCGTGTCCGAATGCGAATCCGATCACTGCACAAATCTGCCAGCAGCTTTGCGATCGCATTCTCGAAGAACGCGATGGCATTCCGGAACTGCCGAGGCAGATCCGCATGGCCTGCCTGAACGCACCGGGCGTGTTTCCATCCGCCGAGAAGATGGCCGCGCAACTGGGCATGTCACTGCGAACCTTGCATCGACGGCTGGCCGACGATAACTACTCGTATCAGACCTTGTTGAACGATGTTCGCCGGTCTCTGGCGATCGAATTTCTGGAAAATACGAGGCTTCCCATCGATCAGGTCGCCGAGCGCATTGGATTTTCGGATGCAGCGAGCTTTCGCCGGTCGTTCAGGAAGTGGACGGGGAATTCACCCAGCGTGTATCGGAAGGGGATGGACAAGGATGGGTGAGGGGCATGAGGGGCGTTAGGGGCGTTGCCGGTTCACAAAGTAATGCGTTGGAAGGTCGCGCTCCGAACTGCCGTTGCAACTGCGCGTTCCATAACCTATTCAACGTTCTCATCGTCGTTTCGGGCTCGTCAATACGCGAACTTCGTGTAGTGCTCGCGCGCGGCGTTATTGTCGATGTTGTCCACGCGCGGCATGGTGCGCAAGAGTCGCTTCGCCGTCGCACTGAGGCTCTGATAAACCCTCTCCGGCACGTCGATTTTCACTTCCGGCCGATAGTACCAGCTGCGGCTATAGCCGATCACGACCATCGGCCGCGGCGTCTGGGTCAGATTGGGCGTGCCTCTGTGCAATGCGCGTACGTCGCGGATCATCACGTCGCCCAATTGCATCGTGATTGCATGCAGGGGCGCGCGGCCGGATTCGTATGCTTGCAGTGCATCCGCCGAATGCATCCGATGCGTGCCAAGCGTCGTCTCGAACGGTCCGTTGTCGGCTGTAACGTCGCAAAGCGGGAAGTTGACGGCGAGCTGGAACGACGGCGTTTCGGGAAAGCCTTCGAAAAGCGCGGGTGTGTCACGGTGCACGTCCTGATAGTCGGAACCATAGAGCGGCGTGTCCGTCGCCAGCTGACACATGACGGGCTCATCGCCCGCCACCCGTTCGACAATGCCAAGCACGTCCGGGTCTGCAAAGATGGCTTCGTCGGCGAAAACGCCGGAAAAAGGCAGCGTGATGTAATGCCGGTTCGGGCCTCGCACAGCCGTTGCGCTTTCGCGTAGACGCTGATCGAGAAGGTCGTCAAAGGCGCTGCGCCATTGAAGCAAGGTGTCGCGGGCAAAGTGCTGACGCAACACGACCATACCGTCGGTGTCGAACTGATTGGCAAGCGAGTCCAACTCGGCTGTCGTATAGCGGGTCATCGGGGTCTCCTGGATGGCATGTAAACGTCAACTGTTAAACGTCATACGCGACGATTGTGTGCGCGTTTTTCATTCTGTCGCATCTGCAACTAACGGTCGAGTCCTTAAACGCAGTCGCCCGGCTTCGCCAGAATCCCGCTCAGTAGAGATTTGCCAGCGTACACGCTTCGTCCGCCTGCCGGAGCAAATGTCATGCCCTGCTATCGGAGGGTACGCGATAAGCGTCTAACGACGCGCGTCCGCCACAGGCGCTACATGAAAACAACGACGGCCGCGAAATGTTTACCGTCCTCGGTCAGCCGACCGCTAGTCGAGGAGGAGCCGGAACCGGGGCCGGTCCGTTATGGCGGGCTATTGATAATTGCTAACGGCAAAGAGGTCGGCCCCCGTCCTGCAAAATCGTCCAATACTTTCGGCAAAACCTCTCATAGCATGCTCTCCAGGTCGGATTCAAAGGAGAGACGGATTGTTAGCGCAAACGGAAGCACGCTCCGAGAGCGATGTGCAGACGCAGCAGAAGCCGGAGCGGTGCGTGATCGTCGTCGACGAAGCGCTGAACCCGGGTAAGGCATCCAACGCGGTCGCCGTCGTCGCATTCACCCTGGGGCAGCGGCACAGTCATCTGGTCGGCGCGCCTCTGCGTGAGAGCGACGGTACTGCTCATCCAGGGCTTATCCCAATCGGCATCCCAGTACTCAAGGCAACGACGCAACAGTTGAGCGAACTTCGGCAGAAGTCGCTGGCCCATTGCGATGTGGTGGACTTTCCCGTGCAAGGCCAGGCCACCACGGACTACCACGCGTTCCTCGATGCCATCCAGGCTGTCCCGGGCGCATCACTGCAATACCTCGCGATTGGGCTTGTTGGACCGAGGAACAGGGTCGGCAAGCTGGTCGGCGGTTTTTCGTTGTTCGCATGATGACGGCCAACATCACGTCCGCGCTTGACGGGAAAATCTGGTCCATCGGCATCCATCGGCCCGAAAAGCGGAATGGGCTTAACGGCACGATGTTCGACGCGCTAGCGAATGCATTGCTGCTTGCGCAGGACGATTTGCGCGTTCATTGCATACTCCTGCACGGAACCGACGACGCCTTCTGCGCGGGCCACGATACAGCGGCATTTGGCTCGCTCTGGCCTCAGGCAACCGATGGTGCGGTCGCGCGCTGCATCAATGCATTCGCTACGCAGCCGAAGCCCATCGTTGCAGCCGTCAACGGTGCGGCGGTCGGCTTCGGAGCGACGATGTTGTTGCACGCCGATTGGGTCGTGGCGGGGGAGAGCGCCAGGTTCCGTTTCCCGTTCGCTGACCTCGGCATCGTCCCCGAAGCAGGGGCAACGGCTTTGTTGGCCCGACGGGTAGGCGACCTGGTCGCGCGGGACTGGCTGTTGAGCGGTCGCGAAATCAGGCCTGATGAGGCATTGCGATGCGGTTTCATCTCACGAGTCGTGCGAGACGACGACGTTCGACGTACGGCCAGCGACTACGCCGCGCGCCTTGCTTCGAAGCCACCGGGTGCATTGCAGGATACGCGACGTTTGCTGTGCGAGGGCTCGACGCTTCCGGCTGTGAAAGCGATCGAAGGCGAGTTCGCCTACCTCAATGCGTATATTCCCGCCATTTCATGGAGGTCGATCCCTCATGGCTAGAGTGCATGTCGTGCACGCCCATCCGGAGCCGCGCTCCTTCTGTACGGCGATGGCTCATGAGGCGCGGCATCAGTTGACGTTGCGCGGCGACGATGTGAGTTTTTCGGATCTCTACGCACTCGATTTCGATCCCGTGGTTCGTGCAACCGATTTCTCGGAGCGCGCCAATAGCGACTATCTCGTCTATGCATTGGAGCAACGCCACGCGCTCGAGCATGGTGCGATTGCATCCGACATCCAGCGCGAAGTGGACGCGCTTCTCACCAGTGACACGCTGATGCTCGTGTTCCCACTGTATTGGTTCTCCGTGCCGGCGCTCGTAAAGGGCTGGATCGACCGGTGTTTCCTGTCGGGTGCGCTGTATGGTGGCAAACGTATCTACGACCGCGGCGGCATGGTCGGCAAGCGCGCTGTGGTTGGCGTCACACTGGGTGGACGCGAGCACATGTTCGGCCCGGCAGGCATTCATGGCGAACTGGCTAACGGTATGTTGCGTCACCTGCTGCAAGGCACGCTCGGTTATGTCGGCTATGAAGTGCTCGAACCGTTCTTCGCCTGGCACGTTCCGTACTGCTCGCCCGACCAGCGTGCCGAGACCCTTTTGCGTTGGAGGGACTTCATTAACGAACTCGACAAGCAGCCGAGCATGACGATGCCCAGGCTCGAGTACTATGATGAGATCTTTCGCCCGCTCCCGCTCCCGCACCCGCCATTGTGCTGAAAACTACCTTTCCGAAGCCATCGGTCAAACTCTGGCGCGCGCCCGACGTGATGGACGCTGTGATGCTCAGGGGGCAGTTCATTGGCCATCGCT
>BBSL01000198.1 GCA_001319865.1 Burkholderia sp. E7m39
TCACGGGCGGAGTTCTGGAGGTCGAAGTCCGTCAGGAACGGCGACTGTGTCGGCGCGGCGACGTGATCGTCATCGATGCTGACGTGCCGCATGCCGGTGCAGCTGCGGGTGACGGTCATTGGAAGATGCGTGTGGAACATGTGCAGCCCGCCGCGCTTGCCGCGTACTGTGAAAGGCTCGGTGTTCCGCGACGAGAGCGCTTTGAAGTGACAAGCCCGTTTATCTCCGATCAGGAATTGTCGAGGAACCTGTACGGCGTGAACTGGTGCTCGGAGGTCGATGACGATCCCTTCAAGCGTAGCGAAGCGCTCGCGTGCGCCGTGATCGGTTTGCAGGCGCGTCATGCGTTGCGCGCCACCGGCTTGCCAGTCGTGCGCCGCGAGCCTGCGCTGGTTCGTGCCGTCAAGAGCCGTCTACGGGATGACTTGCATGCGCGGGTGACGCTGGCGACGCTTGCCACCGAATTTGACGTGACGCCTTTCGTGCTGCTGCGTGCGTTCGAGCGCGAAGTGGGGTTGAGTCCGCACGCGTTCCAGCAACAAGAGCGCATCCGTAAAGCCATTCTGATGCTGCGGTCCGGCAGACCCATCGTGGAAACCGGTTCTCTAAGCGGCTTTGCCGATCAATCACATTTCACGCGCGTGTTCAAACAACAGATGGGCGTGACGCCGAAGGTCTATCAGGCCGCGTTCTCCTGATGGGATTCGAATCGGCTAACCAGCCGGCGGATCTGTCGTGGTCTACAGCCCGGGTTGCGCAGTGGCACGCGACGGCTCGAATACGCCGTCCGCCGCATCCCGAGTCGCCTTGTATCTGTCCAGCTGGCGCATCGAGATGGGTAGGCATGGGGCAACGCTGACGCGTATCCGGGCCCAGCGGTGCGGTTCGTCCGGAGAAAGGCCCTATCAGGATATGATGATCAACTTCCCGCCCGGACCAAGGGGAAAAAAATGGCGGATCCGGCCCGCATCACGGCTTCCGTGTTGACGATCTGCTTCCTGACACTTTCCGCGCAGTGTGCCTTCGGCGAAAGTCCGTCCGATGCGCGACTCATTGAACGAGGACGGTATCTTGTCAGAATCGCCGGCTGCAACAACTGCCATACGCCTGGTTATGCCGAAACCGGCGGAAACGTTGCAGAGAATAAGTGGCTAACTGGGTCGCCGCTGGGATGGAACGGGCCTTGGGGAACCACATATGCCGCCAATCTGCGCCTGGTGATGCAGACGCTCTCTGAAGAAGAGTGGCTCGCGCTGGCACGCACCAGACAGCTTCGTCCACCGATGCCATGGTTCGCGCTGCGCGATATGAGTAAGCAGGACCTCCAGGCCATCTATCGCTTCATCCGATATCTGGGGCCGGCGGGTGAGGCAGCGCCCGCCTATATTTCGCCGGGTGAGGAAGCCAGTGGCCCTGTGGTCCGGTTTCCTTCGCCGCCGAAATAAGGCGTCGCTTCGAAACGACAGCGGCCGTCAGCAGCCGTTGTCCTGCTAAATAGCGAAGCCTGAGCTATCGGGTGCGCCTGTTAGATGTGACGTGACGTGACATGCGCGAGTGTCAATGCGTGCCGGGCAGTTGCGCCAGAAAGGCCCACGGGAAGATGCCGCGCTCGTGGCGGTCGCTGAACAGCAGTGCACGCCGTATCCCGCAGCGCGCACCTCGAGTACGGCTATGTCTTCGGATGCTGTGGGTTGCGCGCCATGCAGACGGACGCGTTTGCATTCGGCGCACGGACAATGCTCGCGCAGCAGACGATGCGCGATGCGCTGCGTCGCGCCGTCCGGCCAATGCAATGTCAGCGTGTGCGCCGTGCCGTCGATTTCGATGCGCAGGGGCGTTTTCATAGCGTGGCGTCCGCGATCTGCTGCAACGCAATCCGTACAGCCTTGCGGACTTCGGGGTCGGTGTCGTCGAGCGCTTCTTTCAATGCGGCCAACGTGGACGGCTCGCGCAGTTCTCCGAGCGCGAGCGCCGCTTCCTTGCGCAGGTTGCTGATTGCATGCGTCAGCAGCACGGCCACCGGCTGCGCGGCGGTGCGCTCGCCCAGTTGTCCCAACGCGCGTGTGGCGCGCAAGCGCACTTGCCAGTAGGCGTCGTCGAGCGCGGCGATCAGCGCGTCGCGTGCGGGTTGCACGCGCACCTTGCCGAGCGTCGTCGCGGCTTCTTCGCGCACTTGCCAGGCGCTATCGGCAAGTGCGTGCAGCAGCGCGGCTGTTATCGCTACATCGTCCGCAGGCGCGAAGCCCAATGCGCCGACGGCCGCGCGGCGATGGCCGCCAGCGGCGCGAGCGAGCGCGCATCCTTGAGCCAGCCGAGCACACCCACAGCCTCGATGCGGACTTTCGGATCGTCATGATCGAGCGCACGCACGGCAGGCGAAAACGCATCGGCGTAACGCAGTTCGCGCAATGCGCGCAAGACGGCCGCCTGCAGGAACGGCTCGGGATGATCGTCCACTTGCACAGCACAGCGCCTCAAGATGCTTCCTTGAGCGCCGACAGGCTCGATGCGGTGGCGGCACGCACGTCGTGGTCGGCGTCGGTCAACGCATGGCACAGCGCAGCGACGATGTCCTGTTGCTCCCACGCGCCGAGCACGCGTGGGGGTCGGTCATGAACGAAAGGAGTGAAATGGCGCGGCGTCACCGCCGTGTCGCAGCAACGCAAGGCATTGGCGCTTGATGTCGATGAAGGCGGGTTCGAGCGTCGTGTCGTCGCGGCGCGGGCGCGCCAGCGGCACAGGTATATCGGCAATCACGTGCGCGGGACGCTGCGGCAGCATCAGGATGCGGTCGGCGAGAAACAGCGCCTCTTCGATGTCGTGTGTGACGAACACGACGGCGGTGCGCACCTTCGCCCAGATATCGAGCAGCAGGCGCTGCATCTTGCGGCGCGTTTGCGCGTCGAGTGCACCGAACGGTTCGTCCATCAGCAGCACGCGCGGCCGGTTGCCGGTTTCGACATGGCTCAACTTGTTATGACAAGATGAGTGGCAGTCTAGTGAACGATGTCACACGGCCCAACCGACTATTTCTGCTATCCATTCGCGCGAACGGCGGGAA
>BBSL01000199.1 GCA_001319865.1 Burkholderia sp. E7m39
TCGGCGCCAATGCCGCGGCCGTTGCAGAGCATGCCTGGGCGCTGATTCTCGCGTGTGCCAAATCGGTGCCGCAACTGGATGCGCGCATGCGCGCAGGTCACTGGGACAAATCCACGCATAAGTCCGTTGAACTGGATGGATGCACACTCGGCCTCGTCGGACTGGGCGCGATCGGCCGACGCGTCGCAGCGATCGGCGCCGCGTTCGGCATGAAGGTGCTTGCGTTTGATCCGTACGCGAAAGAAGCGCCCGCGGGCGTAAAACTCGTTGCGCTCGACGACCTGTACGCCGCATCGGACATCGTCTCGTTGCATTGCCCGCTGACGGCGGAGAACCGGCAGATGCTCAACCGCGACACGTTCGCGCGCTTCAAGCCCGGCGCGATTCTCGTCAACACGGCGCGTGGCGGTCTGATCGACGAAGCCGCCCTCGCCGACGCACTCGCCAGCGGCCAGCTGCGCGCGGCCGGTCTCGACAGCTTCGACGTCGAACCGATGTCGAATCCGCATCCGTTCCAGCAGATCGCAAACGCGATCCTGTCGCCGCACATCGGCGGCGTGAGCGATGCCGCATACGTGAACATGGGTAAGGGCGCTGCCGCCAATGTTCTCGCCGTCGTCGACGAACGCGCCCGCAACGCAGCCTGACGTTCGCAAACGAAGGTCCATCATGTTCTATCTCATCTCGCCCGAAGTACGCCCAGCCGAAGTCTTCACGCGTATGCCGGACAAATTCCGCAAGCCCGATGTGCAGACCGATTGGGCGCGCGCGAATCGCGGCGGCCTCGCCACGGATTCCTTCCTCGAAGGCCCGGTCTGGGACCCGGAAGGCTACCTGTTCGTGACCGACATCCCGCACGGCCGCGTGTTCAGGATTTCGCCTTCGGGCGAGTGGGAACTCGTCGTGCAATACGACGGCGAGCCGAACGGCATGAAGCGTTACGACGATGCGCACCTGCTCATCACCGACTATCGCAATGGTCTGATGCTGCTCGACATCGCGAGCGGCGAAGTGCGCCCGCTTCTCGAGCGGCGCAATTCTGAGCGTTTCAGAGGCGTGAACGATCTCACGTTCGATTCGAACGGCAACCTGTATTTCACCGATCAGGGCCAAACCGGTCTGCACGATCCGACCGGCCGCGTATACCGGCTGTCGGTGGACGGCAAGCTCGACATGCTGCTCGGCAACTGTCCGAGCCCCAACGGACTCGTGCTGTCGCCCGACGAGAAGGTCCTGTTCGTCGGCATGACGCGCGGGAACTGCGTGTGGCGCGTGCCGCTTCAGGCCGATGGTTCCGTCAGCAAGGTCGGGCAGTTCTTCACGTCCTACGGTCCGAGCGGTCCGGACGGTCTGACCATCGATACCGAGGGTCGACTGTTCGTCGCGAACCCGGGGCTCGGCCGCGCGTGGGTGCTGAACCATCGTGCCGAGCCCGTCGAGATCCTGACGAGCCCGGCAGGCGCTTCGCTCACCAATCTCTGCTTCGGCGGCCCAGCGATGAAGACGCTCTTCATGACCGAATCCGTTTCCGGAACGGTTCTTAAAGCCGAAATGACGATTGCCGGTCCGCTGCCCAAGCGGGCGAAGCGGACCGTCTGAGGCGCGGCGGGCGCTGCGCCCGCCAATTATCGATACATCGCGCCGACAGCAGCGCGTTGGAGGAGGCAAGCATGACGATTTCGCAAACCTTGCGCGCCGAGGGCGCCGCGCGGCGCGCTGACGTACAACCCGTGCCGGGCATTGCGCACGAAGACTATGCAGCCAGCGAGCGCACGCTCGCGAAGGCGTTCCGGCGAATTCTGCCGTTCATTTTCATCTGCTACGTCATCAGCTATCTGGACCGGACCAACGTCGGGTTCGCCGCGCTGACGATGAACAAGGATCTCGGTCTGACCGCCGAGCAGTTCGGCTTCGGTGCGGGGCTGTTCTTCGTCGGCTATTTTCTCTTCGAGATTCCTAGCAACCTGATCATGCAGAAGGTCGGGGCGCGCGTGTGGATCGCACGCATCATGATCACGTGGGGTCTCTTTTCGATGGCGACAGCGTTCGTCGTCGGCCCGAAGAGTTTCGCCGCCGCGCGGTTCCTGCTCGGTCTCGCCGAGGCGGGCTTCACGCCCGGCATCTATCTGTATTTCACGCACTGGTTTCCGGGCAAGTGGCGCGCGAAGGTCACGGCTGCATTTCTTGTCGGCATTCCCGTGGCGAACATGATCGGTTCGCCGGTCTCGGGTGCCTTGCTCGAACTGGGCGGTCTGCACGGGCTGCGTAGCTGGCAGTGGCTGCTGCTGATCGAGGGTGTGCCCGCTGTGATACTCGGCATCGCCTGTCTGTTCGTGCTGGCCGACCGCCCCGAAAAGGCGAAGTGGCTGAGCGAAGAAGAGAAGTCGTCGCTGGCGAAGCGTCTCGCCCTGGAGCAGGGCGACATCGGCGCGCGTCACGGCAGCAATCTGCGCGATGCGATGACCAACTGGCGCGTGTTCGTGCTCGCGTTCATCAACTTCTGCGGCATCGTCGGCTCGCTCGGCGTCGGTCTGTGGATGCCGCAAATCATCAAGCAGTTCGGCGTCGAGCACGCGGTCGTCGGCTGGCTCACGGCGATTCCGTATGCGATCGGCGCGATCGTGATGCTGTGGTGGGCGCGCGTCGCCAATCGCTCGCAGAACCGCATTCCGTACGTGGCCGGCGCGCTGGTCGTGGCGGCCGTCGCGCTGTGCGCCAGCACGTTCGTCGACACGCCCGTGCTCAAGCTGGTCGCACTGTGCTTCACGGTGAGCGGCATCCTCGCGTTTCAGGCGACGTATTGGGCCATTCCGTCGGGCTTCCTTACGGGCCGCGCTGCTGCAGGCGGCCTTGCGCTGATCGTGTCGGTGGGCAATCTGGGCGGCTTCGTCGGCCCGTCGATGATCGGCGCGCTCAAGCAGATCTCGGGCGGCTTCACCGTGCCGTTGCTCGCCGTCTCAGGTGTGCTGCTGCTCGGTGCGCTGACCATCGCCTGGCTCGGCGATCCGGGTGCTGACGCGGGCGAAGCGCCGTCGGCGCACAAGGTGTGATCCACGCATTCAAAACCAATCCATAAACACTTCTTGGAGACTCCATGCTGTTCAAGAAAGCCAGCCACAACGTCAACACGAACACCCGCCTGATGCTCGGCGCAGTCGCAGCCGCAGGCGTGAGCCTGACCTGCAGCGCCGCGCATGCGCAAAGCAGCGTCACGCTGTATGGCATCGCGGACGTTGGCATCGAGCACATCAACAATACAAGTGCTGGCGGCGCACAGACGCGCGAAGTGTCGGGCAACCTGTCCGGCTCGCGCTGGGGATTGAAGGGCGTCGAAGACCTCGGCGGCGGCATGAAGGCAATCTTCCAGTTGGAGAACGGCTTTAACATCAATGACGGCACGACCGCGCAATCGACCAAAGGTCTCGGCGCGAACGCGACCACGACTTCCCGACTGTTCGGCCGTCAGGCGTGGGTCGGCCTTTCGTATAAAGGCCAGCAGTTGACCTTCGGCCGGCAGAACGCGCTGCTCTACGAACAGGCGGTGGCGTTCGATCCGATGGGCGCATCGTCGCGCTACTCGGTGCTGTCTCTCGACTACGCGATGGCCGCGCGGATCGACAACTCCGCGAAATACACGGGTGTATTCGGCCCGTTGACGGCACAGGCGATGTACAGCACGCGCTACGACACAGGCTACGGCGCCGAAGTGCCGGGCGCCGAAATCACCGGGCGCTTTTTCAGCGGCGCGCTGACGTTCGCGCAAGGTCCGTTCGCGGCGAGCGTGTCGTACGAGCAGCGCAACAGCAACACGGTCGCAACCAACACGGGGACCGAGCGTCGCGCGACGGCAGCCGCTTCTTATCAGATTGGACCCGTGAAGGGCTTTGCGGGCTACCGCTATCTGCGTGCGTCGAATGCGTTCCTGCCTGTGAACCCGATCGTCGTTGCAAACGGCTCGGAAGCGAGTGCCGCAAATCTTTACTGGGCGGGCGCGCAGTACTACGTCACGCCAGCCTTCCTGCTGACGGCAACGGGCTACTACCAGGACGTCCATTCGACCGGCGCCGATCCGTGGCTCGCTGTGCTTTGCGCCGATTACCTGCTGTCCAAGCGCACCGATGTCTACGCGACGGCGGGCTTCGCGCGCAACAAGGACGGCTCGGCGCTCGGCGTCAACGGTTATGGAACGGTCGCGGCCGGCCACAACCAGACGGGCGTGGTCATCGGCATGCGCCAGAAGTTTTAAAGGGCGACTGTCATGCAGATCGTCCACGCGCCTCATTTGCCTGTCCGACCTGAGTGGCTCGCGCTTCGCGACGAGCCGGTGCTCGAACCGGCGCTTGCCATCGTCGATGCGCATCATCACCTGTGGGACCGCCAGACCGGACGGTATCTCGCGGATGAGTTCGGCAGGGATGTGGCGAGCGGGCATCGGGTCGTGTCGACGGTCTACGTGCAATGCCGCTCGATGTTGCGACAGGACGGTCCGGAAGCGATGAAGCCGGTCGGCGAAGTCGAGTTCGCCACGGGCGTCGCTGCGATGTTCGCAAGCGGCGCGTATGGCGAAGCGCGCTGCTGCGAGGCGATCGTCGGTGGCGCGGACCTGACGCTGGGCTCAGAACTCGAACGCGTGCTCGAAGCGATGCTGCAGGTATCCGGCGGACGTCTGCGAGGCATGCGCAATCCGCTCGCGTGGCATGCGAGTCCCGAGGTGAGTTCGAGCCCGGTGACGCCGCCGCGCGACCAGATGACGAATCCGGCGTTCCGGCAGGGTGTCAGGACGCTCGACCGCTTCGGTTTGTCGCTCGATGCGTGGGTCTACCACACGCAACTCGACGATCTGTACGAACTCGCACGTGCTGCACAAGACGTGACTGTCGTTATCGACCATTTTGGCGGTCCGCTGGGCGTGGGCCCGCATGCCGGTCAACGCGCGGCTGTGCATGCCGAGTGGAAGCAGAAACTCGCGCGGCTTGCGAGCCTGCCCAACACGCGCATCAAGCTCGGCGGCGCGGGCATGAACGTGTTCGGCTTCGACTTCGCCGCGCGCGCGCTGCCGCCTTCGTCCGAGGAACTGGCCGTCGCGTGGCGGCCCTATTTCGATGTTTGCATCGAACTGTTCGGTGTGGATCGCTGCATGTTCGAAAGCAATTTTCCCGTCGACAAAGGGATGTTCAGTTATGGCGTGCTGTGGAACGCCTTCAAACGACTCGCGTCCGCGATGTCCGCCGATGAAAAGACCGCGCTCTTCAGCCGGACTGCGGCGACGACCTACCGGCTCGCGATTGCAGGAGACAACACATGAAAACGAGTGCAACGGTTGCTGCAACTGAATTCACGGACGGCGCGCAAGCCAAGGGTTTGAAGAACATCACGGGCACCGAGTGGCGGTCGCTTTCGCTCGCGGGACTCGGCTGGACGTTCGAGAGCTATGACTCGTTCCTGCTTTCGCTTCTCCTGCCGACATTGGCCCTTCAGTTCGGCTTGAGCAAGGCACAGCTCGGCCTTTTCACGAGCATCACGGCGGCCGGACAGATCATCGGCGGCATTCTGTTCGGTTATGTGTCGGACCGCTTGGGGCGCGTGCGTACCGCGCTGCTCTGCGTCGGCATTTATTCGCTGTTCTCCGGCCTGATTGCGTTCGCGCCGAACGAACACTGGTTCGCTACGTTGCGCTTTTTTGGCGCGTTGGGCATGGGCGGTACGTGGACGGCGGGTGCCGCCCTCATCGCCGAGACATGGCACGCAAGCCGGCGCGGCAAGGGCGGGGCACTGATGCAGATGGGTTTGCCCATCGGCGCGATTCTCGCCATCACGATCTCGGGTATCGTCAGCGGCGTGAACGATGGACTCGGCGGAAACAGCTGGCGTCTGCTGTTTCTGATCGGCGCGTCGCCGTTTTTCATTCTGTTCTGGGTCGCTAGAAAAACGCCTGAATCGCCGATCTGGCTGGAGCGAAGGCAGGCGAAGTCGTCGGTTCGACGCGTGGCAGCAGCGAGCCGCGACAAGCTCAATGTGCGCGGACTGGTGACGGCATTCGGGTTCATCTTTTTCCTGCAGTATCTGTACTGGGGCGTCTTTACGTGGACGCCAACGTTCCTCGTCACGGTGAAGCATCTCGACTTCGTGCATAGCCTGAAGTTTGTGCTCGCGCTGCAGTTCGGTGCGATCAGTGGGTTTCTGCTGTTCTCGGCGTTCGTCGACCGGCTCGGCCGGCGGCCGATGTTCCTTGCCTATCTGCTCGTCGGGGCGGCCGCCGTCGGTGTGTACATCCTGTCATCGGATGCGCTGCTGCTGATGGTCGCTATTTTCCTGACTGGCTTCAGCGTGAACGGCATTTTCGCCGGCGCAGGACCGTTCCTCGCGGAGATCATCGGGGATACGGCATCGCGCGGATTTCTGATGGGCCTCGCGTATAACGGTGGCCGTCTTGGCGGCTTTATTGCGCCGTTGATCATCGGCGCGCTCGCGTCGACGTCGGGCGGTTTCGTGATGGGACTGGCAACGACGATCGTCGCATTCATCGCCGCCGCCGTAGTCGTGTTTTTTGCGCCGGAAACGCGCGGCAAGGCGCTGTCGTGACGATGACCGCACAAACCGGCTTCGCCAGCAGGCTGTTTCCGGCGCTGGCGGAGGCGTCGCTGCGTCGGTATCTGAGCGGACAGGTCGCGTCCGTGCTCGGAAGCTGGACGCAGAACGTCACGCTAAACCTGCTCGTGTATCACCTGTCGGGGTCGGCGGCGATTCTCGCGCTGCTCAACTTCCTGCTGTACGGACCGCAGCTGATCGTCGCACCGGTTGCAGGCTCGCGGATCAGTTCGGCCAATGCGAAGCGCGCGACGCTGTGCGTGCTCACGACCTCGCTGATACTCACAACCAGTCTCTTCACGTTGTCGCTGCTCGGTGTGCTCGGTGTGAAACTGATCCTTGCGCATGCGCTCGCCATCGGCGTGTCGAGTGCGATCGAAACACCCGCGCGCCAGGTCCTGCTGCTCACGAGCCTGGAAGATCCGGCGCATACGTCGAATGCCGTCGCGATGAACACGATGGTCTACAACGTCGGCCGCATGGTGGGCCCGACGATTGCGGGCTTCGTCTACCCGACGCTCGGACCCAGAACGTCGTTTGTGATTTACGCGCTGGCGCTCTGCTTCATGGCGACCTGCGTGCGTTCGATCAGAACGGCCTCCGCGGCACGGCCTGCGCGGGCGGACAGCAGCCTGCGCGACGCGGTGGGCTATGTGATGTCCGATGTGTTCTCCGCGCGCTATCTGCCGATTCTCGCGTGCATCGGTTTGTTCGCCGGCAGCTATCAAACGCTCGTGCCGCTGCTCGCGGATCAGGGGTTCCACGACGCGGCGCGCTTTACGGGCGTGTTCTTCGCGTGCGCCGGAGCGGGTTCATTGAGCGCGGCGATCCTGCTTTCTTCGGCGATCGGTCCGATGGCTTCACGGAGATTCATTGCGTGGGCGCCGTGGACGGCCGTCGGTGCGCTGGCAGCGCTCGCCGCGACGTCGGAGGCGGCGGCCACGGTGCCGGCGTTTTACATGCTCGGCTTCAGCCTCACTTTTGCGGCCACGTCGACGAACGCGACCATCCAGCGGCAGTGTCCTGAGCACGTGCGCGGCGGGCTCGTCGGCATGTATGGGATGGCGTACAACGGCACGATGCCGTTCGGCTATCTGCTCGTCGGGACCGCGTCCGAAGCACTTGGTGTACGACATACCTTTGCAGCAATGGCAGCGGTGCTTGCCAGCGGCGTCATCGCCGTCATTGCGTGGCAACGATTCACGAATCAGCGCGCAGGCGCACAATAAAGGGAGACGACAATGCAAACTGGTGTCATGGACAAGTCCGCGATCGAGCGCCGGACGATACGAAAGGTCGTCTGGCGACTCATTCCCTTCCTGATGGTGTGCTACCTGCTTGCCTTTATCGACCGGGGCAACGTAGGCATGGCGTCGTTGCAGATGAATCATGACCTTGGCATGTCGGCGAAGGTCTTCGGGTTCGGCAGCAGTCTGTTCTTCATTTCGTACTTCTTTTGCGAAGTGCCGAGCAATCTCGCGCTGCAAAAGTACGGTGCGCGCATCTGGATCGCGCGCATCATGATCACGTGGGGCATCGTGTCGGCGGCGACCGCGCTCGTACACAACGCGACGACGTTCTACGTGCTGCGATTTCTGCTTGGCGCGGCCGAAGCGGGCTTCTTCCCCGGCGTGCTGTTGTATCTGTCGTACTGGATTCCGGCGTCGTACCGCGCGCGAATCGTGGCGACCTTCATGGTCGCGATTCCCGCCGCGAGCTTCATCGGCTCGCCGATTTCGGCGCTGCTCCTGCAGATGGACGGGTTCGGGGGACTGCGCGGGTGGCATTGGCTGTTCATTCTCGAAGGCATTCCGACCGTGCTGCTCGGCATTGCCTGTCTGTTCATGCTGACCAACAAGCCTGAGAACGCGAAATGGCTCGACGACGACGAGCGCACGTGGCTCGTCAACGCGCTCGTCAGCGAGCATAAGGCGCCGAAGAAGGTGCCGTCACTGCCGCTCGCGCAGCTGTTCCGCAATCGCTATGTGTTGTGTCTCGCGCTCGTCGATACGTGTGCGTCGGCGGCGGGCAGCACGCTGTCGGTATGGCAGCCGCAACTGCTCAAGTCATTTGGTCTTTCCGTCATGCAGACGGGCTTGCTGAACTCGGTTCCGTACGCGGTGGCATCCGTTCTGATGGTCTACTGGGGGCGCCGCTCGGACCGGTTGGACGAGCGCCGTTGGCACACCGTCGTGCCGATGCTGCTGATCGGCGTGGGCCTGTTCGCGACGTCGCTGAGCGGCTCGCTGTTGCCGACGATCTGCATGCTCTGCGCGGTGCTGGTCGGAGCGTATTCCTTCAAGGGCCCGTTCTGGGCGCTGGCCACTGACATGCTGTCGAACAGTGCCGTGGCGGCGGGTCTTGCGACCGTCAACGCGATCGCGAATCTGCTCGGCGGCGGGCTGATGGTGAACGTCTACGGATGGGTGAAGGATGCGACGGGTAGCTACGCGCTGGCATTGATGCCGCTCGCCATTCTCACACTGGCGAGCGTCGCGACGCTGTTGCTCCTGACGCGCAACGGCCCGGCAAGCCGTCTTGCCGGGAAGACGGGTGCCATCTGAGCATGAGGACCAGAACAAGGCGCGAATTTCTCCGGGCTGCTGGCGCGGCGCTGATGTCGGCAGTGCTGCCGAAGCTTGCCGGTGCGCAAGAAACATGGTCGAGCGGCACGGAGCGGCCAGCGTTCAGGTTGCCGGAAGGCGCCATCGACTGTCACATGCATATCTACGACGACCGGTTCCCGGTTGCGCCGGGCACGACGCTTCGTCCGCCGAATGCGACGGTCGCCCAGTATCGGCTGTTGCAGGCGCGCCTTGGTGTGAAGCGGAATGTGGTCGTCACGCCGTCGACGTACGGAACGGATAACCGCTGCACGCTCGAAGCGCTCAGTCAATTCGGCGATCAGGCGCGGGGCGTCGCCGTCGTCGATAGTTCAGTAAGCGATGCCGAACTGCAGACATTGCATCGGGGCGGCATCCGCGCGATTCGCTTCAACCTGAGTTATCCGGGCGCCACAACGCTGGACATGCTTGCGCCGCTTGCAGCACGTATCGCCAATCTCGGCTGGCATGTCGAGCTGGTCGTGCAGGGCGCGCGGCTGCCGGAGCTGGAACGTCATCTGGCGGCGCTGCCTTGCCCGCTTGTCGTCGACCACATCGCGCACGTTCCGCAACCGGGCGGGCTGTCGTCGGATGCATTGCGTGCCGCGCAACGCCTGGTTGAAAAGGGCAATACGTGGATCACGTTGTCGGGGCCGTATGTCGATAGCAAGACGGGCGCGCCTGCGTACGAAGACGTTGCGCCCGTCGCGAAAACGCTGATCGAAATGGCGCCGGAGCGGATGCTATGGGGTACCGACTGGCCCCATCCGACGCAGAAGACGCACAAGCCGGACGATGCGAACCTGTTGGACATCATCGCGAGTTGGATTGGGCCTGCGGACTGGCAGCAACGGATATTCGTCGACAATCCGGTGAAGCTTTACCGGTTCGCCTAGCGGGTTTTTCCGGAGTTGTAGCACCAGCACGTATGCAGGAGCCGCCCGCGGCGGATTGAGACAGATTCCTGAAAGGGTGCGCTATTGCGGCGACATGCGACCAAGGTCCAATAGCTGTGTTTCCAGTGATCATATAGTCTGGCTGTGTAGGGCGGCATTGATCATGACGCCGCCCCGGGAACACGACGCGCCTGATCCTGCCGGACGGCGGCGAGCCGCACCGCGTGGACTCGCAGTAGTCTTTATCGGACATGGCGTGTGCGCAAACAATGGGGCCCATGTCCTATACCTCGTGATTGAGCTCACTGATGCGCTGGGTTAATCATGCTCGTGGTGTGGTTCCCACTCCGATCGCGCCGTGCATCGTCGCGGCTGGCGGCCTGCCAGGTAGCGCTGACCATGAGGGGTCTGTTTTGCCACTGGAAGCTTCGGCACGCCAGCGCCGTCGCGCTCCTGCTTCTGGCGATGAGGGCGCAAGGGCAGGAACTGGAGCCGCGTAGCTATTCGCCGTCGCCGATCGGCACGAACTTTCTCGTCGCCAGCTATGTGTATCTGTATGGCGATGTGCTGACGGACCCGTCCCTGCCCATTACCGGCGTGCGGGCAAAGATCAGCACTGTGTCGCTCGCCTACTCGCGCACGTTCGCGCTGGCTGGCCACACGGCATCGCTCGCATTCGCGATGCCCTTCAGCAGCGGCAATCTCAGCGGCGTCGTCATTGGCGCGCCTGCCGAAGTGCATCGCGCCGGCATTGGCGATCTGAAGCTGCGCTTTGCGTGGAACTTCATCGGCAGTCCGGCGCTCACGCCCGAGGAATTCGCCCGGCGCGAGCAAATGAGTTCGGCCGGCATCAGCCTGACGATATCGGCTCCGACCGGTCAGTATCTCCCTTCACGGTTGGTCAACATAGGCACCAACCGCTGGGGATTCAGACCCGAGATCGGTTTCTCGCAGCCCTATGGCAACTGGTTCTTCGACGCGTCGGCTGGTGCGTGGTTTTTCACACGCAACAATGATTTCTTTAACGGCAACACGCGCGGCCAGGACCCTTTGATGCTGCTCCAACTGCACGCTGGGTATAGCTTCCGTCCGGGGTTATGGATCGCGGCCGACATCGGCTACGCCGCGGGCGGCCGCTCGAGCACGAACGGGGTGCCCAATGAAGACAGGCAGGCCAACATGCGTTACGGCCTGACATTCTCCGCACCCTTCGCACGCGGTTGGTCCGCGAAGCTGGCGCTTTCCAGCGGGTTCGTCACGCGCGCTGGCGGCGACTACAAATCCATCACGTTTGCGCTTCAATATCGCTGGTTCGATCATTGAACACAGGCGTCGCGCCTGCGGCGTCCTGCGAGTGCTTGCGGCGCATATATGAATCCTGATCTTCGCGGGCGAAGGGGGCTCGCGACGTGCGTACGCGGTAATCGTACTTCTCGTGCCGAAAATGACCTTGCATGACGCTGAGCCGCTCGCAGAAAGGCGCAGCCAGCGCATGGGTTTCGTGTATTCGAAGGTTGCACGCCATCGATTAACCGGTGCTTACCCAACCTTACCGCCAGAGCCTGCACGAGACATACGGTTACCGCAACGAACCGGCTCCGGTTATCGCGGCAAAGAACCCCGGTTTGGCGCGGTCCTGGCGAGGAGGGGGACGGAGCGCTCGACAGCGTTGCGCACTACGGATAGCCGTAGTAGTAAACGGGGCGGCCGTAATAAACGGGGACTGGATAGTACGCAGGCGGCGGTACCGACACGAACGTGCAGTTCTGGCCGGATGCCGGCAGAGCATTCGGCGTCAAGGTGCCGACATGGCTGCCCGCTAAAGTCGATTGCTGACTCGCTGTAGACGCTACGTCGGCACTCGTGCAGGCGTAGTAGCCACCGGCGCCGGGGTAGTAGCTGTATGGCCCATAGTAGACACACCCGCACAGCGTGAACGCGCCCGCCACAGCGATTGGCCGGCCAATGAAGCTTGTGCGAAACATGGCCCCTCCGCGCCGTTCACTTGAAGCGTCGCAGGTGGCGGCGCTTGCGTACATTCATTCTAGGCTGGAAAACGCGCAAATTCGATCCGCCGGAATCCTCGCGTGCGAAGGCTTCTTTCGCCGGCTCCGATACCAGCGTAAGAAAACGTGCAGCCTTTACGGCACCGTCCTCCGTGTGGGTTTCTGCGTCCCGCTTCAGGTCGTCGGGCGTGAGTCCCCGGATCATGACGGCGGCTCCCGTTAGCCGCGCGCAACCATCCTGTCACCGAGCATTGAAGCAGTCGCCGTTCTTGCCCGTATGCCAGAAAGCAACCCCATCGACCGCAATTGGCGACGCCTCAAGCGACCGCGTCGCCGACAGCGCTGGGACCATAAGCGCCTCCTTCGTCAAACCGGAAAGAGGCATGCCTCACAGTTGCTTAATGCGATGGTCCCGCGTTGAGCTTCGTCGTCGACGCGCGCACCGTGTCGGCCGTCATCTTCGCGCCGCCAGCCCGATAACCATTCGAAGAAAGGAGGAACGCCATGATGTCGGCGTAATCCTGATCCTTCATCTTGCCGGGCTTGTCGGCGGGCATATTGGTGGCCATGTAGGTGTACACGGCGCCGATCGTCAGGTGGGCATTGGACGCAGGCGCAAAGGCGGGGCCTTGCAGCGCGGGTCCCGCCATCCCCTGCAACTGCGCGCCATGGCATTTCGCACAAGCAGCCGAATACAGAGCCTTGCCGTGCGCGGCTTGCGCCTGATCGAACGATGGTGCGTCACTCTCCGCGTCGGCTGCAATCTTGACGAAGCCGCCCTTGCTGCTGCCCTGTGTAGTGGAGACAACCGCGTGTTGCGCAGTCGTGCGAGAAGCGGATGGGCCGTCGCGGTAGCGGGTGGCATCGTCGGTGACGTCTCGCTTCGCGGGTGTCGGGTTGATGCTCGCTTGCGCGAAACCATCGTGCGCAATGACGCTATCCCGTGTCCCCGCCATTGCGTGTACGGATGCGAGCGCAAGACACGCGGCGACGAGACGCATCGCCGGAATACGATTGAGAGAGTGGTTCATGTCGGTACGTCCGGAAAGATCGGGGCGGGCGGACGCAGCGCGAACTGACGATGCACTGCCCGTCCCATACAGAAAGATCACGAGTGGTTGAGCGCAAACACGTACAGCGTGCCGCCGCGCGGCACCTTGTCCGCCGCCTTCGCCATCGGGCCGCCCCAGATCGGATTGGCACCGCCGTAGCCTGCGAGCACGGCGACATACTCCTTGCCTTCGACCTCGAACACCGAAGGCTGCGCGATAATGCCGCTCGCGAGTTTCGGGCTTTGCCACAGCACCTTGCCGTTCGTGACGTCGAACGCATACAGATGACCATCGAGCGAGCCGCTGAACGCGAGACCGCCCGCCGTCGTCGCGACGCCGCCGTTCCACGGCAGCTTGCTCCAGTGGCTCCAGATCTTCTTGCCGGTGTTCACGTCGATGGCCTGAAGTTCGCCATAGCCCTTGCTGCCTGGTTCAGGCTTGATCTCGAAGCCCTCGCCGAGATACGGCAGACCTTCCATGTAATTCACCGATTTGCCGGACAGCGACATGCACGCATGCAAGGCGGGCACGATGGCGATGTGCTTGTCCGCATCGTACGAAACCGACCACCAGTTCTTGCCACCGAGGAAACTCGGACATGTCTCGATCGTCGTTCCGGCTTTCGGATACTTCGCCGCGTCCTGCACGGGCGCACCATCGGCCGTGTAGCCTGTGACCGAGGTCGCCTTGACGAAGGGCCGTGCATAGATCAGCTTGCCATTGCTGCGATCGATTGCGTGAAAATAGCCGTTGCGGTCTGCATGAATGATCGCGTCATAGTCCTTGCCTTCGTACTTGATGTTCGCGAGAACGGGAGTATTGACGCCGTCATAGTCCCACGTGTCGTGACGCGTGTACTGGTAGTGCCATTTGAGGTTACCCGTTTTCGGATCGAGTGCGAGCAATGAATCGGAGTAGAGATTGTCGCCAGGCCGAAGGTCCGCGAGCCACGGTCCCGGATTGCCGACGCCCCAGTACAACGTCTTGCTATCGGGATCGTAAGTGCCCGTCAGCCACGCCGGTGCGCCGCCGTGTTCCTGCATGCCGTCGGGCCACGTGTCGCCGCCCGCCTCTTTCGCACCGGGCACCGTATAGCGCTTCCACAACACATTGCCGTTCTCGGGATCGAGTGCTGCGATGAAACCGCGCGCGCCGTATTCGCCACCCGAACTGCCAACCACGATCGCACCATCCAGCGCGAGCGGCGCAAGCGAGAACGCGTAGCCAAGGCCCGGCTCGAACATCGATTTCTTCCAGACGACCGTGCCAGTTTGCGCATCGAGTGCTGCGACTTCGCCGCTCAGCATCGCGACATAAACGTTCTTTCCGTACAGCGCGACGCCCCGATTGATGACATCGCAACAGGCTGTCTTGAACGACTCGGCGCCGAGTTTCGGTTCGTACTTCCATAGCTGTTTGCCCGTGACAGCATCGAACGCGTAGACGTTGTCCTTGGGCGTCGTCACGAACAGGAAGCGGCCGTTGATGATCGGCGTTGCCTCGAAGCCTTGCTGAAGATCGGCGGGAAACCTGTAGGCCCAGGTCTGCTTCAGGTTTTTCACATTCGACGCATCGATCTGCTTGAGCGGCGAATGCGCCTGGCCGTTGTACGTGCGGTAGTACGTCAGCCAGCCCGGATCGCTTTGCGCCGACGTGAGCCGTTCGTATGTCACCGGGGGATAGTCGGCTGCGGCTGCAACCGGCCGTGTCGTCATGCTGATGGCTGTCACGACGCCTGCTGCCAGCATCGCAAGCCGAACGGCCGAAGCCGAACTTGTCTTCATCACTGTCTCCTGTGGATTATCGATGCGACGCCTGTCGGCAGAGGTGCGTTGCTCTGCGATATCTGCGTATAGGCTGCGGGTCATTAAGGCAATTCACATGCCATTGACCATGACATGGGAGAGGATCCTGCCCGCATCCACGCTTGGTGTGGACTGGCCATGGCATGGTTCGAACTCGCATCGCACATGAGAGATCGGGTGTGTTACATCGTGGAGCACTGGAGCAGACCGGCTGTTGCCAAACGTGACAGCGCAAGCGATCTTCAGCGGCGCAGTAGCGAATCAAGAGACGTCGCCGGTGATGTCAATCTTCAGCACCGGCGATATGATCCGCTGCTGATGCAAGGCGCAGCGATTCGCTTCGGCTGCGGAACACGATTGGCTGGACATCCTGTTCCCGCATCGGCGCACGTGCGAACTCCACAGCCTTTTCAATCTCGCCGTGCGCTGACGACTTCGCGCAGACGGGGTCGGCGGCCGCTGCATCACCCGTCAGCAGATACGCCTGGCAGCGGCAGCCGCCATGATCGTGATGGCGTTCGTCGCAGGAGCGGCATGGCTCGCGCATCCACGTGTCGCCGCGAAACGCGTTGAATGCGGCGCTCTCGTGCCAGATGCTGGCCAGCGTCGCCTCGCGCACGTTCGGCAGCGTGAGCCCCGGCAACAGGCGGGCGGCATGACAGGGTAGTGCCGCACCATCGGCGCCGACACCGAGAAAAACCGATCCCCAGCCGTTCATGCAGGCCTTGGGTCGCGACTCGAAGTAATCGGGCACGACGAAAAGAATGCGACAGCGGTTGCCTTGCTGTTCGCGATACCGGTTGACCGTCGCTTCCGCTTCGACCAATTGCTCGTGTGTCGGCATCAGTTGTGCACGGTTGAGCATTGCCCAGCCGTAGTACTGCGTGTTGGCGAGTTCGAGGTACTCCGCACCCATCTCGATGGCCATGTCGATGATCTGCGCGACATGCGGCAGGTTGTATCGATGTAGCACGCAGTTGAGCACCATCGGGTAACCGTGCGCCTTGATCAGCTTCGCGACGCGTCGCTTCAGTTCGAAGGTGCGTGTGCTCGACAGGAAGTCGTTCATTTCGCGCGACGAATCCTGAAACGAAAGCTGAATATGATCGAGGCCCGCTCGCTTGAGCGCTTCGATGCGTGTTTCGTTGAGGCCGACGCCCGACGTGATCAGATTCGTATAGAAGCCGAGACGGCGGGCATGGTCGACCAATGTTTCGAGATCGTCGCGCAGCAGCGGTTCTCCGCCGGAGAAGCCGATTTGCGCGGCGCCAAGTTCACGCGCCTGGGTGATGACGTCGAGCCATGTCGCTGTATCGAGTTCGTCGTCGAGTTGTGCGAAATCGAGCGGGTTATAGCAGAACGCGCAGTGCAGCGGACAGCGATACGTCAGTTCCGCGAGCAGCCACAGCGGCTGTGACGAGCAATGTCGAGCACCCGGATTTGCACGGTCCATTTCATTCCAGCCAGCCGCGTTGCCGCGCGTGATCGATGAACTGGTACACGTCGGTTGCGAGACCCGACGCATCGAAGAGGGTTTCGAGTTCACCGATGATGTCGTCGAGTTCGCGCGTGCCATCGCAACGCGACAGTATCTCGCCCGCACTCGGATTGAGCTTCACCATGCCTTCGGGATAGAGCAGCACATACGCATCCTGCACCGGTTCCCATTGCAGGCGGAAGAGTTGGCGCAATTGCGGGCGCGCGTTTTCGCTGGTGTTTTCGGGCGTCGGATTCATAGGGGGTAGGCCTTTTCGATTGCGTCGAGCATAGACCACAGGACGTCCAGCTTGAATTGCAGGATATCGAGCGCGCGCTGCTGTTCGGCGGCCGTGCGAAAGTGCTGCAAGGTGACGGCCAGACCGTGTTCGACATCGCGTTGCGCGAGGGGAATGCGATGCCGGAAATACTGCAGCCCTTCATCGTCGATCCATGGATAGAGCGACGGCCATCCGGCGAGGCGATCCTGATGGATCTTCGGCGCGAACATCTCCGTGAGCGATGAGCACACAGCTTCCTGCCAGGGTGCACGTCGGGCGAAATTCACATACGCGTCGACAGCGAACCGCACGCCTGGCAACACCTGCTCGCATGACCAGAGCGCATCGCGATCGATTCCAACGGCGTCGGCCAAACGTGCCCATGCTTCTATTCCGCCGGGCTCGCCCGCGTAACCGTCGTGATCCAGCAAGCGTCGCACCCATAGCCGGCGCGTTTCGCGATCGTCGCAATTGGAGAGAATCGCCGCGTCTTTGAGCGGAATGTTGATCTGATAGTAAAAGCGATTGGCGACCCACCCGCGCAACTGAGCGGGTGTGCATCGGCCGCTGTTGAGCCGCTGGTTGAATGGATGATAGATGTGATAGCGCGCGTTCATGCCGCGTAAGCGCGCTTCGAATTCAGCTTCGGACCAGGGCGTTTCGTGCGCGTGCGCAAGGGCGTGTAAGGGGGCGTTCATGGTTATACCTGAAAATGCATTCCGTCTCGCGCCACTTCAATGCCGCGCGCACGAATCGCTGCGTATTCGGCTGAATGCGGATCGAGGATCGGATTCGTGTTGTTGATGTGAATGAATACCTTACGCGTGGAGCTCGGCAATGCGTCGAGCCACTGCACCATGCCTGGCTTGCCGTCGTGGCCGCATTGCGCGAGATGCCCCATTTCGCTGGCGCGCTTTCCAGAGAGGCCGTGCGCAATCATTTCGTTCTCAGACCAGAAAGTGCCGTCGACAAGCACCAGTTGCGACGCATACATCGCATCGCGCACTTGCGGAGTGACTTCACCCAGTCCCGGTGCGTAAAACGCGCGAGCGCCTGTCGCGACGTTTTCCATCAGCAAGGCAATGTTGTCGCCTGGAAGCGGCATATCGCGGCGCGCGGAATAGGGCGGTGCATTGCTGTTGACGGGAATCGCCGTGAAGCGCACGCCTGTGACGGGCGCAATGGTAAATGGCTCGCCGGGTGTGATGTCGTGCTGTTGCACGCCGCAATAGTGGCCGAGCAGCGGTACGATCGGCAGTTCACTCGACAGGTCATCGAATACAGGCGCGGTCGCATAAAGGGGCAGCGGTGAGGTGCGTTCGCGCATCATCAGCAGACCTGTCACATGATCGATCTGCGCATCGACGAGCATCACGGCCACAATGCCCGTGTCACGAATCGAACGGGCGGGCTGCACTTCGGGATGCTCACGCAACTGCGTGAGAAGATCGGGCGAGGCGTTGATGAGAATCCAGTTGACGCCGTCGTCGCTGACAGCGATCGACGATTGTGTGCGGGGCAGTACGTCGTCCAGTCGGCGACGCGCACGGCTGCAGTTCGTGCAGTTGCAGTTCCACTGCGGCAGTCCGCCGCCTGCGCCCGAACCGAGAACCCTGATCTTCATGATGACGGCTCCGTGTGCCGTCGCGCGCTGCATGCAACGTGCGACGGCAATGCGACATGACGTCAGCGATTGGCGATGTACATCGTGATTTCAAAACCGAAACGCAGATCGGTGTAGGCGGGTGTCGTCCACTGCATGGCTGTCTCCTTGATGACCGGGTTGAAAACCGCTGTCTGGATTGCGGTCGGGGTGGTACACCGCAAGCTCTGTGCCGAAGCTTTGCGCCCGTATCCGACGTTTTGCGCGGCAGGGGGCTGTCCGGATCCGGAGCACAGGTGTTGCGAAACGGAACATCAGGTGCAACAGCCTAGGGCAGGCTTCGGCGGGTCTGTCGACGTGCGCACGCTGTGCGTCGTCACAGTCCGGGTGAACCGGGACGCGCGGCGTTTGAGGATGCATGCATGATCGAGGCGAATGTCGATTCGTCTCGATCATGCATCGCGTCGACTTTGGCAGCAGCAGCCGCATCGGTCGCATTTCGGGGCAGCGCCCATTCGCGAGTGAGGGTCGAGAGTCGCTGATTGTTCGATAACGCACTCATGGCGGCATTGATCCGGCCGCGGAGTGCCGCTGTGCGCGCACCGAAGGCAAAGACAAGCTGCCAATCCGAGTACGGCGAATGAGCAGGTGCGATGATGAAATGCTGCCGCGGGTGCGCATGCTGATAAGCCACTACAGCCGGATACCAGACGATTGCGCGCTGTGCCTGACCCTTCGCCACTGCCTCGATGGTCAATGCCGACGTGTTTTCCAGGTGCAGCTTCGCGTTTGAGGTTTGCACGGCGATCAATTGCGCGGGGCTCGCATAGGTTGCCGCGACGATGTCCTTTACGGCGCTGTCCGGGTTTGCATCAGACACAGCGATACTCACGTAGCCCGCGCGCAGATAGCCGCGGGAGAACGTCAGTTTCCCACTGGATGCATCCGCCACATTTGAAAGCGGAAAGCCTGCGATGACATCGCAGTCGCGTGCCAGGGTGCGGTTGAGTTCCTTGAGCGAGACACCGTCATCGTCGCCGTCGCCAATGCCATGCTGGACCAGTTGCGCCGTAATACCCGCAGCGGCAAAGACGTCCCGCGCGACGGCTTGATCGAGCGATGCGGTCGGGCTGCCCGGAAACGTACAGATTTTCACGCTGGCAATGGAAGGCATCGATGCAAGCGCGAGACACGCGGCAACGATACGCATTGCCGGTCTCAGGGTGGTGGTCGCCGCGACGCCTGCTGCGAGCAGCACGAAGCGCGTGGCCGGGGCCGAAGTTGTCTTCATCAATGTCTCCTTGAGTGATCGTGCGACGCCTTCGGCAGAGCGGAGTGTGCCTGCGGATCGGCCGCGCGATGGTCACGGCAAGTCGTGTGCCATTGATGTGTGGTCGTTCGAACCGGCGGCTACCGCGCGGGATCGGCCAATCGCGAATCGCTTGATAGCGTAGGCACTGAACACAACGTTCAGATCTGGAACAGGTGTTGCGAAATGCAACACCTGTTTGCGC